>WLWV01000250.1 GCA_012103395.1 Gammaproteobacteria bacterium | reverse complement strand
GGCTTGTCAGTGCCATCCTCGTCGAGATTGACGATGAATGGAGCAATGCCGACAAGCGATACATCGTGTGGAACGACGATAATGACTCAACCTAAATCAAAGTTACAGACGTAGGGTTGCACAATCATGCGAGTGCCAGTGTTTGCAAAAAGTTAAGAACCTACTGAGTAGGTCTTTCGTGTATTTATTGAGCATCCGACAAATTCCAGTATCGATTCGGGTTAAGTTTGTCGTCCAGATAAGGGGAAGTACAACTCCAAATTTCGTCAACTTGAATAATGGGGTTTTTGGGATAGACAAGACAACTTTAATTCTTCTGGTGTACATGAAGCGCAATTCATCAAATGAAGTCGCCTCTGCCTTATCACCGTTCACCGTTTACAATAAGCTCAACCGCATGTTCCGCCACCATCATGACGGTATTGCAGATATTCACAGTCACCATGTCAGGGAAAACTGACGCATCTGCGATGCGTAAGTTTTCCACACCCTTGACACGCAAATCCGGTGTGACAACGCTTTTGGAATCCTCCACTGAACCCATGGCGCAGGTGCCGCATGGGTGATAGACCGTTTCACAGGTTTGATGAATGTACTGAATCAATTCATCATCGCTCTGCATGTCGAGGCCCGGTGTTATTTCCATCTTTATATAGGGTGACAAAGCCCGAGTTTGGGTCAGGTCTCTGGCAAACCTGAGACCGCCGATTAAAATTCTTTGGTCATATCCTTCGGGGTCAGAGAGGTAATTCAGATCAATAGCCGGCGCCGTATTCGGATTTGGATCGATCAGTTTGATTGAGCCCCTGCTTTTTGGTCGAGCCACGTTTGGCGACAACTTAACGCCGTGTTGAATTCCACTAAATGTAGTTTGTCCAGCGTACTTTTCTCGCAATCTCATAACGAAATGAAACAACACATCTGGCGACGATGCGTCAGGATCTATTTTAATCAATGAGGTTGCTTCACAGGGAGTTAAGGCCCAGGGCGGGGAGGGTGATCTGAGTTCACAACAGATATTCGCCGCCACGTGGTCGATCAAATTTTGACCCACTCCCGGTAAGTTTTGTACCACGGGTATGCCTAATTCGTTTAGATCAGAGCTTGGGCCGATGCCGGATAGCATTAGCAACTGGGGGGTGTTTATGCTACCTGCGCAAAGAACCGTTTCGATATCGCAGTAGAAAATACCGCGGTCGGTTTGTACCCCGGTAACTTTTCTATTATTGAATAACAATCCATGAACAGTGGCTTCAGTGAAGACCGTCAAGTTTCTTGGTAGTTCGCTAAGCGGATGTAGATAAGCGATGGATGATGATTGCCTAAAGTCTCCTTGGGAGTTGAGCGGAAACCATCCTGTTCCAACCTCCACTCCCTGGCGAAAATTATGTTCTGGTAGACCTAGTTCAATACTGGCATCGATAAACCCTCGGCTAAGTTCATTACCCTTGGGTGTTTCTTCTATGTGCAATTGATTTTCTACGCGACTCAATGCCTTCGATAGTGATCGACTATTCCACCCCTTAGCTCCTAATCCTTCCCAGCGATCTAAATCAAGCGGATGGGGAGCGATAAAGGCACAGTCATTGTGATTCGCACAACCACCGAGAACTCGGGCTCGAGAATAAGATAATTCATGGGAGGCGCAACCTTTTGGCTTTGCCTTGTATCCCCAGTCATAACTGTCGTCTTGCTTGTCGAGATGAGAGAGTAGGGTCGTTGCGGAGTCATTCTCATCGGATTTCCCCGCCTCAAATAAGGCGATACTGGCATGGGGTAGTTGATCCGCTAATCGTCGTGCGACGATACAGCCCGCTGCGCCACCACCAATAACCAAGTAGTCGAAAGAAAGGTTACGATTCATGGAAAGTCTTTTGAGTATGACAAGATTAGAGTATGGATCGCGGATTCAACAAATTCGTGATTAGGCTTCAATCACTCACTCATCGCTCATGGGAAGTAGGCGGATTTCCCTAACAAATAGTCGATCTCGCCTCGATACCTTAGACATCGAGTCCGCTGCAACTCGTTGACCAATGTCAGTGGCGTAGGCGTTGGTGAAATCACTTTCACTATCAAACCAGAGTTCAGATACACCATCATAATCACCATTGGCGTCCCCTTGAACTAGGTTAAAAACAGCCTGTTTTAGCCCCGGTAAGCTACGGGCTAATGGGGCATGATCATTGAGCCACCAATGCGCAAATGCGTCAAAAGACATGCCCTCTTTTCGCTTTAGTAAAATCATTGCTTTAAACACATTACGACTCCTTAAAAACCAATTTCTAACCAGTGTTGCTTTTGTTATAGTGCTTGTTTGAAGCGGCAAGCTCTATCGCGTTGATACCCTGATTGTTCGGACCTTATCGTGGTACGGGGTCTTAAAAAGCCCGCTAAGGTTCGTTCATTTTAGTCCGGTTTGGTACGAGCTAGTGGTCTTCCACCAACCCCCAAAACGATGGCAACAACGATTTCATCCGGCTTTGGTGCATCTGGAATGGTAATTTCCGCAGCGTCCATGTGATCGAACTCCCAGATGCTATTCTTGTGGGTTAGCGGCATAACAATCACTGCACCAGGACCACCGATTTTTTTGGTTGATGGAATAATGTCCTTACCTTCAACAACGGCTGCCCGCATGGGGGCTCCGAACCGGGGGTGGAGCAGGGCAGCGGCGTGCTCAATTTCACCATCAACACCAATAATGGCACCCTTCCCATAACTTTCGACGTCTCCCGGGTCAATGTCCAATGCCTTCACTCCACGTTCAGTTAACTGGCTACTGATGTGCTTACCTAACTCTTTCAGTTCATTCAAGTCTTCCACATATTTCCCTGAAAACGGATTTTTAATCACCGCCGCTACGGTCACTTTGCTTGTTGGCTTATCCACCGCTTGAGCCATTTCTTGGTGGATTTCTTCTAATTGGATTACGATTTTTCTAATCTCGGGAGTCATGATCTATGTCGTGAATAATTAGTGTGGTGGCGGATCAATAAGTTTGACGCACTGTGCCAGAATTTTAACGCCCTTTCGAATTTCTGAGTTGGCTAAATTTGCATACCCCATCAATAAACCAATGTTTTTTGGCGTTTTACGATACAAACTAGTCACGGTATGTATGCCAAGCCCATGATCCAATGCGATTTGAATCAATTCAGATTCCCTTTCAACCGGCAGACTTGTCCAAGCCGTGAGATGAATTCCTGCATTGGTTCCATGGACCCGTATCTGGTCACCGAAATGCTCATCCAACGCCTCAATTAATACCGTGCGGCGTTCAGAATAACGTTTACGCATTCGCCTTAGATGCCGAATGAAATGAACGGAATCTAGGTATTCTCCAAGCATCTGTTGGATAACGAGCGGAGAATGACGGTTATGAGTCCACTGTATCGCACAGGCTGGTTCGATCAACTGATCCGGGAGTACAAGGAACCCAGTTCTTAGCACAGGAGAAATAATTTTGGAAAATGTACCCATGTAAATCGTTTGCGAGGAGTCATCCATGCCATGTATCGACTCGATGGGCGGGCCTTGATACCGAAATTCACTGTCATAGTCATCTTCAAGGATCATAACCTGATTGCTTTTTGCCCATTGGAGCAAGGCAATTCGTCGTTCCAGAGGCATTACTCCCCCGGTTGGGAATTGATGGGAAGGGGTGGTATAAAGCAGTTTAACGTGGCTTGGCGAACCGCGTCCTTCAGTAACAGGTAGCTCTTCAGTGCATAGACCAAAACGATCTACATTTACGGTACTGATCTGGGCTGATACGGATTTAAACGACTGAGTGGCCCCGCGATAACCCGGATCTTCCATAATGACACTGTCTCCCGGATTCAACAACATTTGGGCGACAATAGTGAGGCCTTCTTGTGAGCCGTTAGTGATCAGAATCTGGTCGGCTCTACAGTTTACTCCTCGGTATTGCCTCACGTATTTTGCAATGACTTCCCTCAGTCTAATCAGCCCTGCCGGGTGTTGATAATTAGGAGAAATTCCCGCTCCCTGATTCCTTAGATTAGTCCGTAATTGTTGTTCTAACCGATGGTCAACACCCACATTTCCATATTGAAAGTCTATTTTTGGAGTAATGGGGTTTTGAAGATCAAGACGATATTGTTCCCACATGGGTAACATCGACTTGGCATTTTGGGAGATTTCAACAGTCGGTTGAGGTATCTGGGCTGATTCCTGAGTCATTGATGAATCCAAATGAATGAATACATCACTGATAAAGCTGCCGGCCCCCTGTTTACTATGAATGTATCCCTCGGAGGCTAATTGCTCATAACATTGAACGACTACATTTCGCGATAGCGATAATGTTTTTGCCAACTCCCGAGACGCGGGTAGCTGATCGCCGCTAATGAGTGCACCAGTCAAAATATCCTGCTGTATTGCACGATAGAGCTGAAGGTACAATGGTCCCTGTCCGCTGAGTTTAAGCATGGAGAAATTAATGTTGGGTAGGTAGTGTAATCTGAGGTCTGTAATTTAGCTTTCTATTGCAGCTTCGCTATTGGCTTTGGCGGA
This sequence comes from Gammaproteobacteria bacterium, assembly GCA_012103395.1. GTDB lineage: Bacteria > Pseudomonadota > Gammaproteobacteria > Arenicellales > Poriferihabitantaceae > WLWV01. Next base: position 61 of record WLWV01000250.1, on the reverse strand, counting down.
GTGAACGTAGAGAGCGAAGCCAAAGCCGGTTTTTCAGGCTTTAGTATTGAATGTTGAGCCA
>WLWV01000249.1 GCA_012103395.1 Gammaproteobacteria bacterium | reverse complement strand
AGGCTTGTCAGTGCCATTCTCGTTGAGATTGACGATGAATGGAGCAATGCCGACAAGCGATATATCGTGTGGAACGACAATAATGACTCAAACTAAACCGAAGTTACAGACGTAGGGTTGCACAATCTTTATTGTGAAACTCCAGGGTGTTGAGCTCTCAGTGCTTATTGACGGTAAGGCTAAGCGATTGGCTACGGCCCCTGTTTACGGCGAGAGCCAATTCTTGATATGGCAGTTGCAACGATCCGCCTACTCTTCACGTCTGGTCGGTTTCCGCATTGGGAAGCAAGGATTTGGGTGGGTTGTATCCTAGAGATTCCGTATTCTGCGCCCAGAATGTTGATTTATATGAAGATACTGGCGCCCTCGGCAGGATTCGAACCTGCGACCTATCGCTTAGGAGGCGATCGCTCTATCCCCTGAGCTACGAAGGCGTGTCTGTATTTATCTTCTGCGTATTCAGCATTGGATGTCTGTTCAAGGTGGGAGATACCTTATGAGCAGGTTTTAGGAAATTAAGGCACAGAACTTGTTTCTCTATACCTCGTCCTTTGTGTCGAGACCTACATAGGGAGAAATTGAACCGAAGAACTTGAATCAAAGAAACCAATCGGTAGTTTGTGCCTAAATCTACGTTAGGTCCAACGTCCACAGATTTGTGGTTGGGATTGTAACATCTTCGACAAGATTGGTAATCTATCCGTAGAGTGTTTTTTTGCTTGAAATGTATCAGTCGAGCTTGATATGTTGAATTCATCATCCGGCCCATTTTATTGGACAGAGCCTGAGGCCATCCGAAATCTTCACGGCTATTGGGTATTTCGAATGTTAAGAATGGTGAACAGGGTCTTTCCGAATAAAAGGGAAACACGTAGGTGAGTGCGCAGATGAATAAGCATCAGTCTTAGCTGATAATGCCTTACAATTCGTTGCGATACAGTACAGTAACATTTTAGGCAGAACATCTAATCCCTAACTACATTTGTTTTTGTAACCAACATGACAGAGACACTCTTTACTGGCGGTACGATCATTACGATGGATGATTTGCATCCTTTGGCGGAAGCGGTGGTCGTTCGAAATGGCAAGATTGAATACGTGGGGGATGAGCCAACCGCGAAAACGTTAGTTTCCACGGACCACGAGCAGGTTGATTTGGCTGGCCATTATTTGTTGCCAGGTTTTATCGAGGCCCATTCGCACCCACTTTGGGCGGCGAAGACTAGGGGGGATCCGGTAGTCGATGTTAGAGCAGAGACGGTCCCGACATATGTGGCTTTGATTGCAAAAATAAAGCGCCGGGTTGCAGTTGCCAAGCCCGATGAGTATTTACTTTTCTTTGGTCTAGATGCACAGCTTCATCCCGACATGGAACCACCCTCTAGGGCGTTTCTCGATCAGCTTGCACCAAATAATCCCATTGGTATTCAAACTTCAAACTGCCATGCCTTATACCTGAACTCGGCGGGCTTAGATGCCTGTGGGATTGATGAGACGTTTGTGACGCCGGAAGGAAGTATTGTTGAGCGTGATATCGAAAATCGACCTACCGGGATGGTTGGAGAAGCCATTACTTGGCGGGCACTGGAAACTTTTTATGAAGCTTGGGGCGACGACCGGTTGAGTGAACAATTTGAAGCATCAATCAGGGAATTCGTTGAAAACGGCATCACAACTGTCACCGAGCATCTTTATATGCCGTTTTACAAAGCCTATTACATTAATGCATTGAAAAAGGGGTTGCCCCTTCCACGAATTGCTGCATATCAGCAGGCGACGACCCATGATATGCAGGTGGAGGAGATGGATCTTGGAGAGGATCGACTCTGGATGGCGGGAGTGAAGATACATGCGGATGGATCACCTTTTATCGGTAACATTTGGTTAACGGAGCCTTACCTTGAGTCGGAAATCACGATTAAGCGCATGGATTTAAAACCTGGTCATACCGGGTCTCTTAACTATCCCCAGGCTTTTTTCGATAAGATGCTAAAAACCTACTTTGATGCAGGTTGGCAAATGAGTATTCATACCCAGGGTGATCGAACTATTGACATGGTGCTGGATCTGGTTGAAACCCTGATAAAAGAGTCACCTCAAGAAGATCACCGGTTTCGACTTGAGCACTGCGCACTGATGCGCATCGATCAAATCAAGCGAGCCAAGAAACTGGGAGTTTTGTGCAGCTTTTTCATTAATCACATTACCCATTGGGGTGCGCCAATCGAGGACTCGTTGTTTGGTAAGTCCCGGGCGGCCCATTACATGCCCGTGGGTTCCGCGGTGAAAGAGGGGGTGCGCACAAGCCTTCATGCGGATACCCCAATGACCGACCCTTCCGCGTTAGAGTTGATGAAAGCCGCAACAACCCGGATCGCGGGTGATGGTCGTTGTTTAGGGCCAGAGGAAAGAATCAGTCTGGAGTCCGCACTTAAATCGGTCACCATCGACGCAGCTTATCAGATCAATATGGAAGGCAAGTTGGGGTCGATTACATCTGGAAAACATGCTGACTTCGTGTTGCTAGATGGAAACCCGTTGGAGGCCGAACCAGGAAAACTAACAGAGATTTCGATAAAGGCAACCTATCTTGCCGGCACAAAGGTTTGGATGAATGAAGAGTGAAAAACGGGTTTTCGCTACTCGATTACCCATCACTATTATCGGTGGGTTTCTAGGTGTAGGGAAGACCACACTAGTGAACAATATTCTGGTTCAAGCTAATGGGAGTCGGTTTGTTGTTTTTGTGAATGATTTTGGTGCCATTGATATTGACCATGACTTAATCGAAACGGTCGCTGAGGATCGGGTTTCGCTAAAAAATGGTTGTGTATGCTGTTCTTTGAATAATGATCTTGTAGGCAAAGTCTCGGAGTTTGCTCATTCAGACGATCCACCAGATGCGATCTTTATTGAGGTGAGCGGAGTGGCGGATTCACGGTCTCTCTCCACTTCGTTTGATGCGTTGGAAGCAGCCGGTCTTGCCCGACTGGATGCCCGCGTCTACGTCATGGATGCGGATAACTTTCACCATAGGTCCTTTGAAGATGCAGAGCAAATAATTGACCAAGCGGTGTCGAGTGATCTGGTACTACTGAATAAAACTGATTTAGCAGATTCAAAATGGCTTAATGAGCTTGAAAATACACTGAGTGAATCTGCACCGTATTCAAAGATACTACATACTGCCTATTGCGATGTACCGCTTGATCTCATTGTGAATGTGTCAGAGTCATCAACGGGCGCGGTGACAGAGAGAATTCTGGAGAAGAGCGTCCAAGGTCATAATCATGGCGAAAGGTATCAACAATGGAGTTATGAAACAAACCAATCCATTGATCGACGGCGATTCGAGGAATTTGTCAAACAATTACCCGATCATTGCCTGCGGGCAAAAGGGCTTCTTCACTTTACGGATGAACCTGGGCAGGTGTACCAATTCAATTTTGTGGGATACCGAGCCAGTTTGGACAAACCTGCTAAGAATCAGTTACTGAAGCACTGCAGAATTGTGGCGGTCGGATATCGAAGCACACTGCAGGTGTCTTTTCTAAATGAAATTTTCGAGGAAACATTGTGTCACGCGGAGAAGAATGATTATTCAAAGTAACTTGCTAGCAAGGTAGAAATAAACGCCCTTCGCAGGGGCTGTACACTAGCTGCCATAAAACACAGGGTGATGTTCATTCTTGATCTCTTACAGCTTTCACTAACATTATCAATTGATTACAGCGTAAATCTTATATCATTTATTAGAAAATTTGTTGCTCATCTTTAGTTTTGTAAATTTTGAGAGAATGATCATTATTGGATAATGGTGGAGTTATCTCCCTATTCTTGTGAGATTTTTCAAGATAGCCTATGTGCCGTTTTTCTTTCTCTTCAGCTTGTTGTTACTACTCTTGCTGTTTGTGAGTCGACCTGAGTGGATTTAATGCAGAGCGATATTTGGACGTCATTAGTCAAACCACGCCTGTTTTCCAAGATGCCGGGGGCGAATTGTTGGATGAAATCTGCGGTGAAGGCCCCAATGTTGGATCGAAGCGGGGATAGTTAATAGACAAAAACGGACAAGCCTTTTATTTCTCTCGACCCTGAGCCCAACCTCCTTAAGTGTTACGCTGGCACAGGGACAGTGGGGATGTGATGGAGGCCTTTTGCGTCTTGCAGGCCGTGAGGGTGGGGGAAGTTGGTTAGTAAACTCGGTGGCAGTTCAAGACGAGATGATCAGGCGTTATCCTGATTTAGCGAAATTACTTTAAGAGGACTTTGTAAACCACCAACGAGAACTTCCATCATCATTTTCATAACCATTTCAGATAAACTCGGGTTTAACGTTAACGAATATCAAAATTACCAAATGAGTCAGAGTTTTTTCAATGCGAATGTGAATGAAACGGATCCGCTGATCGCTGATGCATTAGACGGGGAGAAACGGCGGCAACAAAACCAGATAGAACTTATTGCGTCTGAAAACATTGTCAGTCGAGGTGTGTTAGACGCATTGGGGGTAGTGTAATCTGAGGTCTGTAATTTAGCTTTCTATTGCAGCTTCGCTATTGGCTTTGGCGGAGTGAACGTAGAGAGCGAAGCCAAAGCCGGTTTTTCAGGCTTTAGTATTGAATGTTGAGC
>WLWV01000248.1 GCA_012103395.1 Gammaproteobacteria bacterium | reverse complement strand
GCTTGTCAGTGCCATCCTCGTCGAGATTGACGATGAATGGAGCAATGCCGACAAGCGATATATCGTGTGGAACGACGATAATGACTCAACCTAAATCAAAGTTACAGACGTAGGGTTGCACAATCGCCTACTAGACTATCCGATCCGAGAACTGGCCGGAAAAACGATGGGAATCATTGGTTTAGGTGTGCTGGGAAGAAAAGTGGCTGATATCGCCAAAGCTTTTGATATGCGTGTGCTGGCCTGCGAACGGCTTGGTGGTAATACGACTACCTTAGCATCCAACTCCCATGGTGATCACATTGAGCGAGTCCCATTGGATGATCTACTACAAACAGTGGATGTATTATCAATTCATTGCCCGCTGACCCCACGGACGGACTCATTGATTAGCACGCGAGAGCTGAGTTTAATGAAAAGTAGCGCATTAGTGATCAACACAGCCAGAGGTGCGATCGTCGATTCATCAGCACTGATTAATGCGTTAGAAACCGGTGAAATCTCTGGAGCAGGCGTGGATGTATTGAATCTGGAACCTCCGACTAGCGATCACCCTCTTATCACTACAAAGCTTCCCACTCTCATCGTAACACCTCATAATGCATGGGCGAGTATCGAATCTCGGCAGCGACTTGTGCACCAGCTGGCTGATATGCTGGATGCTTGGCAAAATGGTGAGCCATGTAATGTTGTTAATCCGTGACCACTGACACTCTTTCTTTATACATCCATTTTCCCTGGTGTGTAAAAAAATGCCCGTATTGCGATTTCAATTCTCATGAGCTCAAGTCTGAGCTCGACGAAAATACCTATACCAAAGTATTAATCAAAGACCTGGAAAATGACTTAGCTATCCATAACCCAAATAAGCCAATCGGTACGATCTTTATGGGAGGCGGAACACCCAGTCTTTTTTCCGGAACCGCCATGGGTCAACTGCTCAGGCAATTGGGAGAACGCCTCGATTTTGCGCCTGATATCGAAGTTACGATGGAAGTGAACCCAGGCGCCGTAGAGCACGATCGATTTGAAACGTATTTACAAGCGGGTATAAATCGGTTGTCATTCGGCGCGCAAAGCTTCAATGATTCTCAGCTCAAAGCATTAGGACGAATACACAAATCACGCAACATCTCTGGCGCCGTCACTGCCGCCCGCCGAGCCGGGTATCAAAACTTCAACATCGATCTGATGTACGGATTACCCGGCCAGTCCGTTAACGAAGCGCTAAATGATTGCCAGCAAGCAATCGATTTATCACCACCCCACCTGTCATTGTACCAACTAACCATCGAACCCAATACCTTGTTCGACAAATATCCACCGATACTTCCACCGGGGGAAACATCCGAGCAAATACAAAATAGGCTCATTTGTCTGACTCAGGAAAACGAATATCTGCGCTATGAGGTTTCAGCCTACAGCAAGCCTGGCTATCAGAGCCAACACAACCTCAACTACTGGGAATTTGGAGACTACCTTGGAATCGGAGCGGGAGCACATTCCAAGCTCAACATAGACGGCGTCATTAAACGTATATGGAAACAAAAACACCCGGCTAACTACATGAAATCCCTTAGAAACAGTGTTGACGTGGCTAATTCAAAAGTAGTTCCGACTTCGGAGTTACTATTTGAGTTTGCGATGAATGCGCTGAGGCTAACAAATGGTTTTCATCTATCCTCAGCGACCAAGGCCACAGGGCTATCCAGAGCTGATATTCTTACCGGATTGGATAATGCTATCAATCAAAACTGGGTCCACTACGATCCAATTAATGATCGTATTAAATGCACAACCTTTGGCTATCGCTTCCTCGATGAAATCCTTGTCAACTTGCTGCCAGACTAACCCAAGCTAGCAGTGATAAACAGATCAGACTTTCAAGCTCTCAGCGTGAAATTTGATATGGTCGCCTATAAATGAGGCAATAAAATAGTAACTATGGTTATAGCCCGGATGGATTCTCAAGTCCACTGACTGTCCAACGGCCTCACAGGCTTTTTTGAATACGTCAGGTTTAAGTTGAGATTCGAGAAAATCATCTGCACCACCTTGATCGATCAGAATCTTTCCACTTCGATTCCCCAAAGCAATCAATTCCACGGCATCATATTGCTTCCAAGTTTCCTTTACATCACCTAAATATCCTGAGAATGCCTTTTGCCCCCACGGACATTGCATAGGAGCACATATAGGAGAGAAAGCTGAAATTGATTTGTATTGATCGGGGTTTTTCAATCCAATGGTAAGCGCACCATGCCCACCCATTGAATGCCCAGTAATTCCCTGTTTTTCCTGATCCCCACTAAAGTTGGAAAAAAATAAGGCAGGCAGCTCGTTAGTCACGTAGCTATACATCCGATAATGCCGACTCCAGATGGGTTCAGTGGCATCAACATAGAAACCCGCACCAGATCCAAAGTCATAATCGATATCTTCACCCTCTATTCCGGCACCTCGAGGGCTCGTATCTGGAGCGACCAATATCACTCCATGGTCGGCGGCATATCTTTGCGCACCAGCCTTAACTGTAAAGTTCTCCTCCGTACAAGTCAGCCCCGATAGATACCATAAAACCGGTGCGTTATTGGCGCCATCAGGTTGGAACACCGAAAATTGCATCGACGTTCCAACCTCTGCTGATTCGTGACGATAGGCACCTTGGGTGCCACCGAAACACCGTTGCTCATTCACTATTTCCATTGAACTACTCATCAGCACATATCACCGCTATCTTTGTATAAAAACCTATTGGTCAAAGAGCACCACACTTCTAATCGATTCACCAGAGTGCATCAGATCAAAAGCTTCATTGATTCGCTCTAAAGGCATAGTATGAGTAATCAAGTCATCAATATTGATCTTCCCATCCATATACCAATCTACGATTTTGGGGACATCGGTTCTCCCTCTTGCACCACCAAACGCTGTACCTCGCCACGATCTGCCCGTGACCAGCTGAAATGGCCGAGTGCTAATTTCCTGGCCTGCACCGGCAACTCCGATAATAATACTCTCGCCCCAACCTTTATGGCAGCATTCCAACGCTTGACGCATCAGATCCGTATTACCAACGCATTCAAAACTGTAGTCAGCACCGCCTTTTGTCAGGTCGACAAGATAAGGAACTAGATCACCTTCAACCTCTTTTGGATTCACGAAATGGGTCATACCAAATTTTTCAGCCAACTCTTTTCTATCCGGGTTGATATCGACACCCACAATTCGGTCTGCCCCGGCGAGTCTTGCACCTTGAATCACATTCAGCCCAATGCCGCCTAGGCCAAACACAACCACATTGTCACCTGGTTGCACTTTCGCTGTGTTAATAACTGCACCGATACCTGTGGTAACACCGCAACCGATATAGCACACCTTATCAAACGGTGCATCTTCACGGATTTTGGCGACAGCAATTTCAGGAAGAACAGTAAAGTTTGAGAAAGTAGAGGTGCCCATATAGTGATGAACCTTTTCCCCGTTAATCGAGAATCGACTACTCCCATCTGGCATAACGCCTTGCCCCTGGGTTTCACGAATTGCTTGGCATAAATTTGTTTTACCGCTGGTACAATAGCTACACTGTCGGCACTCTGGTGTATAAAGCGGGATTACATGATCACCCTTTTTGACACTCGTTACTCCTGCACCAACCTCAACCACCACCCCCGCGCCCTCATGCCCTAAAATGGCCGGGAAAATCCCCTCTGGATCGGCGCCAGATCGTGTAAATTCATCAGTGTGACAGATACCGGTTGCTTTAATCTCAACGAGTACTTCGCCCGCCTGAGGTCCAGAAAGATCAACGGTTTCAATTTCAAGTGGTTTGCCCGCTTGGTAGGCAACGGCTGCTCTTGTTTTCATCTTTTACTCCACTGGTATACGAATTTTTTGACCTGGGTAGATTAAATCCGGGTCTTTGATCACTTCACGATTAGCCTCAAAAATCTCTGTATATTTGGCACCATTTCCTAGAAACTTAGCAGCGATCGCCCAAAGTGTATCCCCGGACTTAATTTCATAGAATTCCACTTTTTCTCCTTCTGCAGGAGCGGGAGCATCCAGCTCATCTGCTTGTACTTCAGAGACTCCAAATACATTGCCCGCCATTAATATCGCTTTTTCAAACGCCGATCTATCCTCAGCCTTGCCTGATACTTTAGCAACACCACCCTCCACAGAAACACTCAACCCTTCAACGCCAGGATTATCTTCTTCGATATGGTCACGAATTTTGTCGCCAGCGTCTTCGTCATCATCGCCAAATAACTTTTTACCTATGTCTGCTGCAAAATCGAGTAAACCCATTACTATTCTCCTGATTGTTTTAAGATTGCTAATTTAAGAAAGCTCTGAGTAAGCCATAAAAATCTATTCGAGCCCAGCTCGGATAGGATGGAAACGGACGATCTCATCGCTGCCAATACATTAGAGTAGAGACGATCTTCGTATAACAGCCTCCCCTTTAGATACGTAGGGATGGTCCGTTTCAATGCTTCAGTCTCTCCATCATTGACTCCGAACTCGATTCGATTGTGCAACCCTACGTCTGTAACTTCGGTTTAGTTTGAGTCATTATTGTCGTTCCACACGATATATCGCTTGTCGGCATTGCTCCATTCATCGTCAATCTCAACGAGAATGGCACTGACA
>WLWV01000247.1 GCA_012103395.1 Gammaproteobacteria bacterium | reverse complement strand
TTGTCAGTGCCATCCTCGTCGAGATTGACGATGAATGGAGCAATGCCGACAAGCGATATATCGTGTGGAACGACGATAATGACTCAACCTAAATCAAAGTTACAGACGTAGGGTTGCACAATCTCTGTAACGGCGACGGCGGGTAACCTTCTAGTGGGTGAACTGAACTGGCAACTAGGCCTCAGTCTCGCAGTATTAATGATCGGCGGTTCGCTAGCCGGTGCGAAAGTTTCACATATCCTGCCAGTGTCTTTTCTGAAACGCCTAGTAGCCATTCTTCTGATTACTGCTGGAATTCTCATACTGATCAAATTGAGATGACTGATAAGACACAACTACTGCATAGAAGTAGAAGGTGTAGAATATTGACCACAGCTACCTAAGCGGTCCTGTGATCGTGGAAATGAAAATGTGGGGGCACTGAAAAGGCAGGTAGTCATTGTGCTCAAAGGCTATTTCACATTCAAAGCAGGGAGTCGTCTATATATCCACTAGAGCGATCTTCGCACTAGGGTGAATCGGGGGGCGATGGTGAGGTGCATTGCTCAGGTTAATCCGAAAACATTTATTTTTCGTCAATATCCACTTGGACAGCTCCAAGTGGTATCTAATCTAATGCATTGGTTCTATGAGTTACTAGGGTTAGACAGATAGATCAATTGGATTTATGCTAGCCTAGCGTATACGTGCCAGTTTTTGACACGATGAATTGTAATTGTTGAACACTAATTCTTAATGGTACCTCGGGCGAGTTCGGCGACAAAAGCATGAAGATTTGTCACTATCTCATCCGTTGATAACTGAGCTTCCAATCCTTCTGCAATGGTGTTGATGAGCGCGGAGCCGACAACGGCAGCATCAGCAACTGCCACAGTGTTAGCTACGTGATCCGCCGTTTTAATACCAAAACCTACCGCCACGGGAAGATCCGTCTGCTTTCTGATTCTCGCGACTGCTTCGCTGGTATCCGATTGTTGAGCAGAGTGTGTGCCAGTGACACCAGCAATAGAAACATAGTAGATAAAGCCAGAGCTGTGTTTCAATATTTTTGATAGGCGTTCATCATCTGCTGTTGGTGTGGCTAATCTGATCCAGTTTAGCCCTGCAGTCATACAGGGATGGCAAAGTTCTTCATCCTCTTCTGGAGGAAGGTCGACAATAATTAAACCATCTACACCTGCTTCAATGGCGTCGTCGATGAATCTTTGGGTGCCGTAGTAATGAATAGGATTGTAATACCCCATCAATACAATGGGTGTTTCGTTATCTAGTGTTCTAAAAGATGCGACTTGGTCCAATGTCTTTTGGAGGGTCATGCCATTACCTAATGCCCTAAGATTGGCGAGTTGTATCGCAGGACCGTCAGCCATGGGATCAGAAAAAGGCATGCCCAATTCGATGATATCAGCGCCAGCCTCAGGAAGACCATTCAGAATCCGCTGCGCAGTGTCTGGATCTGGATCTCCAGCGGTAAGGAAGGTGACCAAACCGGCTTTGTTTTGAGCTTTAAGCTGGTTAAACTTCTTTTCTATCCGGTTTTTGCCACGATTGATTGAAGTGAATTCGTTGTTCATATTTCTACTCCTAATGCCTTGGCTACCGTAAACACGTCTTTGTCGCCGCGACCACAAAGATTCATAACAATGATTTGATCTTTTCCCATTCTAGGTGCGATTTTCGAGACATGGGCCAATGCATGGGCTGGTTCTAGGGCAGGAATAATACCTTCAGTTCGACAGCAAAGTTGAAATCCTTCCAGCGCTTCATCATCAGTCACAGAAACGTACTCCACCCGGCCGACATCATGTAACCATGAATGCTCGGGCCCGATGCCCGGATAATCTAACCCAGCGGAAATTGAATGTGCGTCAATAATTTGGCCATCGCCATCCTGTAACAAAAAGGTCCGATTGCCGTGAAGTACACCTGGTTTCCCACCGGTTAGCGAAGCAGCATGTTGACCGGATTCAATGCCGAATCCCGCCGCTTCTACGCCAATGATGTTCACGCTGCTATCATCGAGAAAGGGGTGAAAAAGACCAATTGCATTAGAGCCACCACCGATGCATGCGATGATGGTGTCAGGCAGACGGTTTTCTTGCTCCAAGATTTGTGCGCGAGCTTCTATGCCGATAATGCTTTGAAAGTCACGCACCATTTCTGGATAAGGGTGGGGACCAGCCGCGGTGCCAATAATGTAGAAAGTGTCTTCCACATTGGTTACCCAGTCCCTCAACGCATCATTCATTGCGTCTTTTAGTGTGGCGGTTCCGCTGATAACTGGAATAATTTCAGCGCCTAACAATTTCATACGAAAAACGTTCGGCGCTTGCCTTTCAATGTCCTTAGCCCCCATGTACACCACACAGGGCAAATTAAATAGAGCGCAAACGGTGGCTGTGGCCACACCGTGTTGCCCAGCACCAGTTTCAGCAATGATTCGTTTCTTACCCATACGTTTGGCGAGTAAAATTTGTCCCAGCGTATTATTGATTTTATGGGCACCGGTATGATTCAGTTCATCCCGTTTGAAATAGACCTTTGCGCCGCCTAGCTGGTCAGTTAGGCGCTGAGCGAGATAAAGTGGGCTTGGTCTGCCGACATAGTCTTTTGAGAAATAAGATAATTCAGATTTAAACTCTGGGTCATCCTTGTATTTGTTGTACGCATTTTCCACTTCAAGAATGAGAGGCATCAATGTTTCTGCGACAAACCGACCTCCAAAAATGCCGAAATGTCCGTTCTCATCCGGGCCTGAACGATAAGATTCTGGAACAGAAGATTGGTCTGGTTTATTCATAGTGACTATTGATTAATTTGCTAAGGCGATTATACAAGGAACGCTTTTCCAAGTCAGAGCTTTATTGGGTTTGCCGTGGAAAATAGAAGTGCGGGATAAAAACTAGGGATGGGTAGGCTACCTTAGGGTGGTTCTAAGTGGTTTTCTGGTTGACATGAACGTTGGGTTTGGTACTATATCCACAGCGCCGATTTGACATTCAGCTTGCGGGCGCTCTAATAAATGCGGCTAAAGAGACGCGGAGAAAATCCTGTTTTCACTATCTCGATAGACATATTTATTTTGATAGTCGGTAACGGGATTTTTTTTGCCCGCGAGATATCGACTTTAGCTAACACGATTTACTATCTTGCAGAACAAACCAATGTTAGATCTAACCAAGTCATACCACCCTCAAACCGTGGCTATCCGCCATGGTCATGAACGTACCTTCCAGCAAGAGCACACCGAAGCCATATTCGCGACATCCAGTTTTGTTTTCGATAATGCCGCCCAAGCCGCAGGCAGATTTAGTGGCACGGAAGAGGGTAATGTCTATTCCCGATTTACCAATCCCACCGTCACCAATTTTGAACATCGTCTTGGCGCCATGGAAGAGGGGGAGTATTGCGTTGCGATGGCTTCTGGTATGGCAGCTATCTCAAGCCTAGTTCTTACATTGCTTAATGCGGGAGATCATGTTGTTTGTTCATCCAGCCTTTTCGGTACCAGCGTCTCATTGTTTTGTAAAATTTTTAATCGATTCGGTGTTGAGACAACTTTTGTTGATCTTGCTAGTCCAGAGCAATGGCGAAATGCGATCAAAAAGAACACTCGACTATTCTTTCTGGAATCTCCTTCCAATCCTTTGTGCGAGATAGCGGATATCCGTGTAATCGCTGAAATTGCCCATACCTCAGATATTCTTCTGACGGTCGATAATGCTTTTTGCACCCCCGCCTTGCAGCAACCGCTTAAGCTTGGGGCTGACATTGTTGTCCACAGCGCAACTAAATATCTAGATGGTCAAGGACGGTGTGTCGGTGGAGCGGTAGTGACTAATCATAAAAGCATCTATCAGGAACTCATTGCAATAATGCGAACAAGCGGTCCCTGTTTAAGCCCCTTTAATGCGTGGACGTTTAGTAAAGGACTAGAAACTCTGGCATTAAGGATGATGCAACACAGTAAAAATGCATTGGAACTAGCTAAATGGTTGCAAGACCAAGATGTTGTAAATACCGTCAACTATCCGGGTCTTTCAAGTCATCCACAGCATGAATTGGCCAAAAGTCAGCGAAACGATGTCATTCAAGAGAATGACGACCAAGGGGTTGAGGGATTGGGTGGAGTGGTTTCATTTGATGTGTTAGGGGGAAAACAGGGAGCATGGAACGTAATTGACTCCACCTCATTTTTATCGATTACTGCTAATTTGGGAGACGTGAAAACAACCATTACTCATCCAGCAACCACGACACATGGGCGAATATCTCAAGCGCAAAGGGATGAAGCACGAATTTCTGACGGATTGATTCGTGTGTCTGTGGGACTCGAATACGTAGGTGATATTATTTCAGATCTGAAAACAGGCTTGGATGAAATCCGAAACAAATACGCATAGTGGCCCAGGTGGGGTGGGGAACTCGGTGTTCCTATACGTACGGAGGAGAAAACCTGTCATCAGTAAGTTTTAAGATAGAACTAAAGTGTAGAAGTTCAGACTTGAGCTGACAGTTACCCGTTTATCAGTAGCTGTCTGGATTGTGCAACCCTACGTCTGTAACTTTGATTTAGGTTGAGTCATTATCGTCGTTCCACACGATATATCGCTTGTCGGCATTGCTCCATTCATCGTCAATCTCGACGAGGATGGCACTGACAAGC
>WLWV01000246.1 GCA_012103395.1 Gammaproteobacteria bacterium | reverse complement strand
TGGCTCAACATTCAATACTAAAGCCTGAAAAACCGGCTTTGGCTTCGCTCTCTACGTTCACTCCGCCAAAGCCAATAGCGAAGCTGCAATAGAAAGCTAAATTACAGACCTCAGATTACACTACCAGGCAGATTGCCACTGTCGGCTCAGCGGCCTATGAACAGGGGCTAGATATGTACCGCGAGATATTGTTCTCGTCCCAAGGATATATCTGGTTGATCACTGATATGAATCGGCGCGAAGATCAAATCCAAGCGGGCCGGTCTTGGGTTCGAACAAACCTTGCTGCGACGAAAATGGGACTAGCTCTTCATCCAATTAGTCAGGCATTACAGGAGTATCCGGAAATGGCGGAAATTTATCAGCTTATTCATCAACGACTAGCACCGAATGGTGGAACTGTCCAAATGTTAGGCCGATTGGGCTATGCTTCGACTATTCCGCCATCACCACGATGGTCAATCAATCACAAAATAATATCTGCTTAACCATTGTCTCAAAAGATAGAAGAAGACCTGTTTACCTTTTTTAATGAAGTTGGAATCATTCATCAGTTAACGTCTACTCGGTTCAATCGGGTGTTGCCAGCGGGATTAAGAGTGATGCAGTTTTCTGTGCCTAATCATATGGTGAGACTTGGTGATGGTAAGTCACCACTGTCTTTGGCCGAAGCTTTCCAGGTGACTAAAGCCGGAATGACTCATACGCTGTCATCATTGGCCGAGAAGAAGATGGTCGAGATCAAACCCAATCCCAAGGACGGGCGAGGGAAACTGGTTTATCTAACTGAGAAAGGCGAAAAAAACCGAAATCTCGCTATCAGGGAACTTGCTGGTGATTTACAATTTTTATCGGAGAGAATTGATTTTGAGGTATTAGAAAAAAGCTTGGCGCTGTTGACTGAGATCAGACAGGTTCTAGACAAAAATCGTGGCGAGTCCCAGAGCTGATATAAGTCAGTGGAGTATAGTTTCAGTGTATTTCCCCACGTACCGAGGAATAAAACACTCGTTAGTGATCTCGGACCCGAAGCCGGGGATCAGAACTTGGGCCAGATTGTGTCACTAGAGGATTCCGATACCGGACTCAGATAAACGTTGCGTGCTTATGCCTCGCTAGTGAGCCTAGTAATGAGATTCAACAGCGCAGATGGTTTTTCCGCATGGAGCCAATGCCCCGCATTTTCAACGATTTCTATCTGAGCGCAGGGAAATGCGGCGTTGATCTGTGGGTGGTCTTTGGGTAGCACATAGTCAGAATTTCCTCCGGCCACAAACAATGTCGGGGTTGTCGACCGACGTTGGCGAACCTGAAAGTCGATGAGATGACTCATGTTCTTGTAAATGCTTTCAATATTGATACGCCATCGATAGCCGTTTTCATCCCGGACAGCATTTTGTAATAGGAAAGTACGAAGGGCCGTATCTTTGATATGAGCCGACAGCATTTTGTCTATGTCATCACGATTTTGAGCGCTATTGAGCGCCATTGACTTCATCGCCGTTAGCAATTCGAGATGGTCGTGTGAATAGCTCACCGGAGCGATATCCACGATAATTGACTTACTGACTGGAACGAGATTATCTAGCAACAAAGACATCACCGTCTTTCCACCCATACTGTGCCCAACTAAAATGGAGTTCATGAGCTTATGGTCCTCAATAAAACGCGCGACGTCAGACGCCATGGATGGGTAATCCATGTCATCATGCCAAGGTGATTGGCCGTGATTTCTCAAGTCTAGGCAAGTAACCGCGCGATTTGTTGAAAGCCTGCGAGCGATGGATCGCCAATTACTGTTTGAGCCAAAAAGCCCGTGAAGAATTACCATGGGGTCTCCAGACGGCTCTTCTGTATTGGTCTGAGGGTAGGTATCGTGATGAAGGGCCAGTGTCATGGGCGTCTTAGTTGAATTAAGGGGAATTGATGGCGTAGTTTAAGGATGATGGTGCCTGAAATGCTATGATTGATTCACCAAGTAATGATCAGGCCCCCCCATTGATCAAACCTCATTGAACTAAAGGCCTTATGATCTGGTATTTTATGATGCAACACGTGCTCTACTACGTAATAAAACCATTTTGGACTGGGTTGTTATCTCATTGCTATAACACTTAATTTTAATCTGCTTCATGGGAAAGAACACAATTTTAATTGTTGAAGATGACAATAGTCTGAATGAAATGCTCTGTTTTCTTCTTGAACGACATGGCTACACGGTTTTAACGGCGTTGAACGTAAAGCAGGCTGAGGCGCATGTTTCATTAAAAATCCCTGATGTGATTCTTCTCGATTGGATGTTACCTGGCACCAGCGGGATTGACTATGCGAAACAGTTAAAAACTCATCCCTTGACCACGGATATCGGTCTGATTATGTTAACCGCAAGGTCTGAGGAAGAAGACAAGGTTTTGGGTTTGGACTGCGGTGCGGATGATTATGTGACAAAGCCGTTTTCCAATAATGAACTGTTGGCTAGGATTAGATCTGCGCTCAGGCGAACGCGCCCACAACGGATTGGCCCACAGATTCAGTATCAAGATATCACTATCGACCCCGAGAGCCGTAGCATAACCATCGCTGATACGATTGTGGCTATTGGTCAAAAGGAGTTCGACCTATTATATCTTTTTCTGAGACAACCGACCCGTGTTTACGAGCGTACGCAGTTATTGGATCAGGTTTGGGGTAAGGACGCCTATGTGGACGAACGTACCGTGGATGTCTATATTCGCCGGCTTCGATCAGGTCTTGAGCAACACGGTTATGATGGCCTTATATCAACTATTCGTGGAGTTGGCTATCGCTTGAATGGGAGTGTGTAATCGGTGACGGAGGGAGGATATTACATGCCAATATTGATCGGCCTGCTCGTCTCTCTTGTGATTTTCATGGGTTTTTTGCTCATGAAACGAAGACACTCGCCTAGCATAGAAAGCATCACAGCGTTATCGCCCACAGACCAGAGGAATCACTCGGACTCAGCCATCGAAGAGGATTTCTCCCGAGATTTACATGAGAGCATTGCCGCTTTACCGGATGCCGTGATCGTTCTGCGTGCAAACTTCGAAATAGAATGGGGTAACGATACGGCACTGCAGTGGTTCAACATCATCACTCGCCCAGTAGAAGGGCAGCAATTTCTTACATCAGTTGAAAATGATGAGCTCTCGGAGCATATCAGTCAGCGGAAATACAATAGCTTCTTCGATTGCCAGGCACCAGGAGAAGAGAAAATAAGTCTAAGAATTCGGATCGTTCCGTATCGTGACGGTATGTGTCTACTTCAGGCTAGAGACATCACGCGAATAAAGCAATTGGAACAAATCCGCAGAGATTTTGTATCCAATGCTTCCCATGAATTAAGAACGCCACTGAGTTTACTTCACGGTTATCTAGAAATGATGCAGGAAGATGGCGGACAAACTATCGACGCCAGTTGGTCCACAGCGATTGATCAGATGTGTTCTCAAACGAAGAGAATGAAACAAATTGTGGATGACATGATGATTCTCTCTCGCCTAGAAGAAACGGAGCTATCATCAAACCACCAATATTTTGATATGGCCGGAACGTTAGAATCACATTGTGGCCATGCAACAATGATTAATGCTCTCAAGTCTCATACCTTTGTGGTCAGAATTGAACCTGGGTACCTCTATGGCAATGTGCAGGAAGTGGAAAGCCTTATCACTAATCTATTATCGAACGCAGTGAGATACACCCCCAACAAAGGAAAGATAACAGTAGAATGGGAAGTGGACTTAGCCGGAGCAACATTATCCGTGATTGACACAGGAATCGGGATTGAGGCTCAGGAAATACCTCGGATTACCGAACGCTTCTACCGCACAGATCCAGCTCGTTCGAAAGATACCGGTGGCACTGGGCTCGGCTTAGCGATCGTGAATCACATTGCCATGCGGCATGATGCAACATTGACTATTAACAGCAAAGTAGGGAAGGGCAGTCGTTTTAGCGTTCACTTCCCGTTGTCCCGAATTAGGCGTGATAATGATCAGGTTACCTTACTTTTGCATTAATGGCGTTAGGTTATGAATTATACTCTGTCTCGAGACTGCTATCTGAATCGTGAGGACCAGAAATAGGGTTGTCTTTTCCGCCTCCGTCAATGGGGTCAAGCAGCTTGTTTTTTGGTGGCTCTCTCAAGCGGGTGTAAACCGCGCTATCGGTATTAGGCGCGTCACACTATCTTCTTTCCAATGCGTCCCCTGCAAGTTTTGTTAATTCAATGCGAGTTTTCACGCTTCTGTTGCTCCTATGTATTCCCCTAGGTGGCGGTGGGTTTAGGTAAACGATGGTTGATATAAAATGGATAGGAGAGTTGATAGTGCACAAAAATTTAAGGAATAGATCCTTTCGAACTTGTCAGTTCCATTTGAGATAGCTGCGGTAAATGAGGCGGATTAACAATACTTCGAATACAGGAAAAAAGCACTTCTAGTTCTCGATTGTGCTTTAAGAATTGATAAACTATTACTCTTTTATTCCATTTGTCTGTGTTCGATCCTAGCGCCTCTTTTTCTACGAAAGTTGTCATAAATCTGTCATATCATGTCTTTATAATTTAGCCTTCACAGGTAGTGTACCCTGAGGTCTGTAATTTATTTCTTTAGCGATGTTCGTTTGGCTTAGGCGAAGTGAGCGTAGCGAACGAAGCCAAAGCCGGTTTTTCTGGATTAGGTGTTGAATGTTGAGCCAT
>WLWV01000245.1 GCA_012103395.1 Gammaproteobacteria bacterium | reverse complement strand
TGATGGCTCAACATTCAACACCTAATCCAGAAAAACCGGCTTTGGCTTCGTTCGCTACGCTCACTTCGCCTAAGCCAAACGAACATCGCTAAAGAAATAAATTACAGACCTCAGGGTACACTACCGGTTTTCCAAGCATTCTTCTAGTTAACCAAGAAATACATCACCACATCGTCTTTAATTTTAGGTTTTAACACTTGATACAGAAACACAATGTCGATACTTGCCATAGATCAGGGAACCACCAGTACTCGGGCTTTGCTCCTAAAAGCAGATGGGCATGCCTCCATTGTTCATACCATTGAGCATCGACAAATCTATCCCCATCCGGGCTGGGTGGAGCATGATCCAGAAGAGTTAATCACCAACATCCGAAAGTGCATTAATAACAGTCCAAAGGTTGCCGCCCTAGGAATCGATAATCAGGGGGAAAGCTGTCTTGCTTGGGATGCGGACACAAAAGAAGCCATTTCTCCAGTGATTGTCTGGCAGGATAACCGAACTCATAAAACCATTGAAAAGTTGAAACATAATGACACAGAAAAATACATTATGGAAAAAACTGGGCTCCCTCTTGATTCCTATTTTTCTGCATCAAAATTAGCCTGGATAATCGAAAACATACCTCAAGCAAGCATACTATTGAATAAGGGGAAACTTCGTCTTGGAACCACTGACGCATTTTTCTTAGACCGGTTAACCGGCCAATTCGTCACCGATATCACCACAGCGTCAAGGACATCACTGATGGACATCAATACCGGAAAATGGGACAGCAAACTATGCCAACTCTTTAATGTTCCAATCGAGACACTACCTCGAATAGTACCAACTACCGGAGATTTTGGTCGCATTGAAAAATCTAACGGGGAGCAGATCCCAGTTACTGCGAGCATTGTGGACCAACAGGCGTCACTTTATGGACACGGCTGCCGCCAACCGGGAGACGTTAAAATCACCTTTGGCACTGGCGCTTTCGCGCTTTCGCTCACAGGGGAGCAACCACTAAAATCGCCTGATGAGGGTTTACTACCCACTATCGCTTGGCAACGCGACCAACAGTCGCCTGCCTATGCGCTAGAGGGGGGAGTCTATTGCGCTGGGTCAGCCATAAATTGGGCAAAGTCTCTGGGGTTATTTCAATCCTTTAATGAAATCAATCATTTCCCAACTCCGCCCGCGATACAGCGCCACCTCGCCTTTGTTCCCGCTTTATCGGGATTAGCCTGCCCTCATTGGGACCGCAGTGCAGCAGGCCTTTGGATCGGTTTGTCTTTGGACACGAAACCGATGGATATGGTGCAGGCGCTACTAGAAGGAGTCGCTTTTCGTGCTGCTGAGGTCATCGCTGCCATGACCCAGCTATCACCTGTTGATGGTGAGATTTCCATCGACGGCGGTGTCTCAACCAATCCTTACTTTTGCCAGTTTCTCGCCGACATCTTAAACCGCACCATTGTGGTCCAACGGTTTTCTGAGCTAACTGCACTTGGGACAGCTCAGCTAGCGGGCTCGTACCTTGAAAACACTTACCAACTGATCAGCGAAACACACAAAGGCATAAGCAAACAGGGCAATCAGAATCAGACGATTTATCAACCAAGCGGTGATCAACCTATGTCCCAGCTCTACATCGAGATATTCAAAAAAGCCATCGCACGATCAAAAAGTTGGCGCTAGCTTAACACTAGCGGTAATAACCCGATGTGCGTATATATGTAGAAGTTTATGCCATTGGTTTGTGCGCTGTTTTCTGGCGTTTCCTATTGCTAGCCTCAATAGAAACAAGGATATTTATCATTCTTCCTCGCCCACCGTCACTAAACTCATGCCTTTAAGGATATTAAGCGCCACATTCAACCCATGATCTCTTTCAAGCAACACCGATGATTGGTTTGTTGGTTTCCCTTCTGAGGGTTCTACATCATCGGCATTGCTGTCATTGACATTGCTGTCATTTTCGAGATGCCCCACCAAATCCTTTTCACCCATTCTTCTTCCGGCATCATCAGATTCCAGATACTCAACCGCGCGAACCACAACATCAGGAGTAATTCCAGTCGCTTGTATGGAGCGACCTGAAGGGGTGTAATATCGAGCAGTTGTCAGTTTTAAGCCTGCACCGTTGGCCATTCTCACTCCGACCTGCACAGATCCTTTGCCAAATGTTTTGTTACCCACGATAAGCGCCCGGGAATGATCCTGCAGCGCCCCCGCCACAATTTCTGATGCCGACGCGGAGCCACTATTAACCAGCACTACCATGGGCAATCCATTGAGAATATCATCAGGTTTTGCCTGGAAACTCGAAACTGAATCGGGTTTTCTACCTCGAGTAGAAACGATCTCCCCAGACCTTAGAAACATATCGCTGATTTCGATGGCGCTATCCAGATTGCCGCCGGGATTGTTGCGCAAATCAAGCACCAATCCCTTGAGTTCCACTTTACCATCAGAGGCCATTTTTTTGACCTTAAATCTCAAATTCTGTGCACTGTTTTGCTGAAAACTAGAGACACGAGCATAGGCGAAACCTGGCGCTAAGAACTCACTCTTCACGCTAGACATTTTGATGTTCGCTCGAATTAACGTCATTTTTAACGGGGCTTCTTCTCCCTCACGGAAAATTGTAAGTTCGACTTCTGTTCCGGGCTCTCCCCGCATCCGATCCACACTTTGTCTAAGATCCAACCCCTGAACCGGTTCTCCATCGATCATCACAATCACATCGCCGGGTTCAATGCCCGCGAGAGACGCCGGTGTGTCGTCAATGGGAGAAATCACTTTGAGTAACTCACCTTCCATCATAATCTCAACTCCCAAACCACCAAACTTACCCTCAGAAGTATCAACCAGGTCGTCATAATCCTCTGGTGCCAGAAAACTGGAATGTGGGTCTAGCCCATCCAACATCCCTCTTATGGCATTTTTAATGAGCGTTGCTTCATCGACTTCATCAACATATTCAGTCCTGATACGTTCGAAAACCTCAGAAAACATCTTGATTTCACTCAAGGGCAATCCGGCTTTGGGAGAAGATTTCGATGTCACAACTGAAGTGCTTGCGTCATCTGAAGGCTCCGCTGGTTGGGTCGCTTCTTGCGCCTGGCCGGAGACAGAAAACGCGGACATGGCAAAGGCTAGCACAACAAGGTAATTCCGAATCTTCATTTTGTTCATACTGATATTCATTTCTTTATCATTATCCGACCGTCCATCGACACCCAGTACATACTAAAAAGCCCACTGATTGGAGTATCAGGATAGCACGAACTGGTGGCTCTCCCCAAAATCATGGCAGCCCACTTAATTTTATCGTTTACACCATATCAACGGATCAACAGGCACTCCATTGTCTCTGATCTCAAAATACAATCCAGGTTCCCTTAGACCACCTGTTGTCCCTGCCTTAGCAATGAGGCCCCCAGCTTTAACTGTGTCACCAAGCGCCACGTACAATAATTGATTGTGGCCATACAAACTCATAAAACCATCCCCATGATCGAGAATAATCAGCTGTCCATATCCCCGAAACCAGTCAGCATAAACAACCTGAGCCGCATAAATTGAGGTCACTTGCTGCCCCTCTTTAGCGGCAAGCGTTAGTCCATCCCAAATTAGGTCACTCTCCTTTTGTTTTTGACCAAACCGATACCGAATCGGCGCCCTTAACGGCATGTCTAATTCTCCCTTGTAACTCCGAAAAGGACGATTAACGGAAGCGTCCATCTCACTCGATGTAGCGTTCGCATTCGCTCCCGAATGTCTTTCACTACCCAGCTCACCCAGCAACCGAAGCAACTCCTCCTCCTTTTTGTCATAAAGATCGGCGGTAGTCGTGTCATCTAATAGTTTAGCTTGAATCAGCAATAGCTGGTTCTTCCTGGATGTTTCTTTGCCCGTAAGTACTCGCTGATTTTCTTCTAAGTCCTGTAATAACAATTTGGCTTCTTTTTCCTGACTAACCAATGCACCATCAATTTTATCGATCTCTTTATGGCGAGTGCTGATCTCTTGCAAATACTGATTTTTGAAGTCAATAAGATACCGATAAAGCGCCAAGGATTGAGAAATCGAGGCCGGATCCTGCTGATTGAAGAATAATTTCATGCTTCCCTGGCGCTTGAGCATGTAACTCGACCGAAGGAGCCGCCTCAACCCATCATTCGCCTCTGTATTCTCCCGCTGCAAAATACCTCGTTCACCATTCAATAACGCCTTCTTCTTTTCAATACTCTCAATACTGTTTTTCAATTTACTTTGTTCCTTACTGAGTGTCGCAATTTCCTGCTCAATAGTATCCAGCTGCGTTATCACTTCAGACTCATTTTCTCGTTCGTTTTTTATCTGTTTTTGCAAACTACTGATCTTCTGTTTCAACACCGAAAGCTCGGACACAGATCTATTTTGAATAGGGTGCGCGGAGAATGAGAAAAACAGCATTGATAGACATAGGAAACCAACCACTACCACAGTTCGGTAGCCAGAATATCTACTCATGACACCACTCAACTCACACTGTGTGAGTTGTGGGTAAGAGTGCGGAAAACGAAAGGTATTCACGAAGCTAAGCAAGCGCGGATTTAACAGGGTATTAAGACCAGTGGAAATGAGATTGTGCAACCCTACGTCTGTAACTTCGGTTTAGTTTGAGTCATTATCGTCGTTCCACACGATATATCGCTTGTCGGCATTGCTCCATTCATCGTCAATCTCAACGAGAATGGCACTGACAAGCC
>WLWV01000041.1 GCA_012103395.1 Gammaproteobacteria bacterium | reverse complement strand
TGGCTCAACATTCAACACCTAATCCAGAAAAACCGGCTTTGGCTTCGCTCTCTACGTTCACTCCGCCAAAGCCAATAGCGAAGCTGCAATAGAAAGCTAAATTACAGACCTCAGATTACACTACCAATGAAATAGAAAACGGCACCATTGAAGAGTTCAATGAGATCCAACATATCTTTTATGATAACTATTGGATTCGCTACTATGAACCTCCTGAAGAGACACTCTCCGAGAAAAAAAAGCTACTGGACGCGCTAACCAGGCGCACTTTTCATCACACCGAGCCAGGTATTAATACACCAGGAAGAAAGCTCGAAGAAGCCAGGAGCGCTTTTGACAGCGAAAAGAACCCGAAGCGTAAACGCATCAACGCCGCCATGCTAGCCGGTGCGCTATTCAATCGTGCTACCGATATTTTTACTACCATTGTGGACCTCGAACAAAGCGGTATTCATATCACTAGGCAAGATGAATTAATGCGGCAATGCTCAGACTGCTTTTCAGAAGCTTTATCACTGAGCCAAAACGTCAAACACCACAGTGGAGAAGAAGGTGTTGATGAGTTGTGGGGGGAACCAGTAAAAGTGTTCACTATGTCAATATCAGACTACTATTCTAGTCGATACCGAAAAATCGCTATGGCAATGAGGGAAATTGATAACATTGGACAATCCATTCACAAAACCTTATGCAATGAGCCTTGGTTTTCCCAAGCAGCAGATTTGATTGATGACTTTATTAGTATTTCTAAGAATGAGTGTGAAGTACTCCGAAGCGACCCGGACTATTTCTCTATTTGGCCCGAATTCGTAGCAGATGGTGAGAAAATTACTGAATTTATCGCCGACGTACCTTCAGATGCTAGCATTGAACTGGAGCGGCATATCAAGCGGGGAGTGCTCTTATTACGTTCAGGAAAGGACATTATCTCGTGGATCGCCAATGTTCGGGTTCCAATGCCGGTTAGCACCGAACGGTATTTGTCTCACTGCGAAAAATACCATCAGCACACCAAGCAACTACTTTCCCCATATACTTGACCTCTAAAGTTTGGGAGTGATGGTCTACGCCCACTATTTGGAAAACAAATACATAAATTTAATGAATTAATTTTTAATATACATCAATTTCATTTATGCTTATCCAAAGCACGCACCCTTCTCTTTGGATTCTTAACAAATGAACGACACCGAATCGCTGAAGCACACTCCTCTTCTCGATCTTCATAAATCGGCAAACGCAAAAATCGTTCCATTCGCAGGGTACGCGATGCCAGTGAACTACGAATTAGGCATCATAAAAGAGCATCTACATACTCGCGAAAAGGCAGGACTCTTCGACGTTTCCCACATGGGTCAAATTTCAATACAAGGTAATAATGCTGCAAGCTTATTGGAGAACCTCATTCCCGTCGATATTCAATCCTTATCAGTGGGTCGTCAAAAATATGGCCTATTTCTTAATGAGAAAGGCGGCATACTTGATGATCTGATGATCATTAATCGGGGCGATGAAATCATTCTTGTGGTAAATGCCGCATGCAAAACAGCCGACTTCGATTATCTACAAACCCATTTGGGAGACAAACTTTCCATACGGAAACTTGACGACAAAGCACTACTAGCATTGCAAGGACCTATGGCGGGTACAGTCGCAGAGAGGGTGTCCGGGGAAGATTTGTCGGACATGAAGTTTATGAATGTCAGAGAAATCAGTTTTCAAGGCATAACCTGTTTGGTATCGCGCTCTGGTTACACAGGAGAGGATGGTTTTGAGATCTCTGTGGCAAATGAATACGTAACAGACCTAGCCCGCATGTTACTCGCGGAGTCGGAAGTAGAGCTAATCGGACTTGGTGCCCGTGACTCCTTACGTCTGGAAGCGGGTTTATGCCTATATGGTCATGATCTAAGTCAAGACACAACGCCAATAGAAGCAAATCTCAACTGGGCTATCTCACCTAAGCGCCGCTCTTCTGGCGAAAGAGCTGGCGGATTTCCAGGTTCGGATATCATTTTGTCTCAGATGCCCAAAAACGTGTCCCGGCTTTTAGTTGGGCTGCTGCCTCAGAGTAAAGCACCAGTACGCGAAGGTGTAACGATAACGGACAAAGATGGCAACGTGGTTGGTGAAATCACCAGTGGCGGATTCAGCCCAAGCTTAGGCTACCCCATTAGTATGGGATACGTTGATATTGACTATGCCACCGTAGGCACCGAATTGTTGGCAATGGTAAGAAACAAGCCTTTACCAGTAAACGTAGCTAAATCAACATTTGTGCCCCATCGTTATCACCGCTGAATATTTGTTGGGATAAGGCATTTTTGACCATAAATCTTATTGCCCTATTGCCAAGATCAGAACAACCCCCACAACCTATAAACGCTTTAACGAACCATCAAGAGAAAAAAAACATGACAACCAAATATACCGAAGACCATGAATGGGCAAGACAAGACGGTGACCTCATTGTTGTTGGCATTACGGATTATGCCCAAAATGAACTAGGCGATATCGTGTTTGTTGAATTACCTGAGGTCGAACAAGAACTTAGTCTAGGAACAGAAGCCGCCGTTATTGAATCAGTCAAAGCAGCAGGGGAGGTGAAATCACCCGTGTCCGGCGTTGTCGCTGAGATCAACAGCGCACTTGAAGACGAACCCGAGAAAGTGAATGACAGCCCAGAAGGTGACGGATGGTTTTATAAGGTGAAGCCGTCTGGAAACACTGACTTTGACCAATTGATGGATGCTGAAGCCTATGCGGATTTTCTTGAAAGCCTCTCCTGATAACCGCTTTTTCACTTCACCTTCATGTCGCTGATTCCTGCCTGCTCATTTTTTGAAGCCAAACCAAAAAATGAGCAGGGGTTTTAACAAATTAGCCATCCGTTTGATTTATCCATTCCATGTAGATTGGAATCCGTTCTGCCACAATAACCGACAGAGATAGACCATGCCACGCTCAGACGATTTCACTACCAGACACATCGGTTCAAATCCCACTCATATCGCTAAAATGCTTAGTGAGTTAGGTTTGACCTCACTTGATGAGTTAATCGACGAAACCATTCCAGCATCCATTCGCAGTGAAAAAGTGTTTTCCCTGCCCGCAGCCCTAGACGAAAACCGACTGAACAAACTGAGTCGACAAATCGCCGCGGACAACATAGCCGCAGTGTCTATGATTGGTTTGGGTTACTACGGCACAGTTACACCTCCGGTAATAAGGCGCAATGTAATGGAGAACCCAGATTGGTATACCGCGTACACACCTTATCAACCCGAAGTTAGCCAGGCAAGACTTGAGATTCTAATCACTTTCCAACAGATGATCATCGATCTCACTCGAATGGAATTGGCGAACGCATCCCTACTCGACGAAGCCACCGCAGCAGCAGAAGCTATGATGATGGCCCATCGAGTGAGCAAGAATAAATCCAATCGTTTCTTGGTTGATGAAGATTGTCTACCACAAACCATTGCTGTGGTGAAAACTCGTGCAGAACCCATAGGTATAGAGGTGGTGGTTGGCGATAGTGAGAAAGAAATCTATAACGGCGAATACTTTGCCGGACTTGTTCAATACCCAGGTGCTTCGGGAAATATAAAGGACTATGCAGAAACTATTGAGAGACTTAAGGCTCAAAATGCTTTGGTTGTCATGGCTGCGAATCTATTATCACTTACATTGCTCAAGCCTCCCGGTGAGTTAGGCGCAGATATCGCCGTCGGTAGCACGCAACGCTTTGGTGTCCCCATGGGTTTTGGTGGCCCACATGCAGCATATTTCGCCACCCATGAAAAATTCAAGCGTTCGATCCCAGGAAGACTGATTGGCACAACCATTGACTCCAATGGCAACCTTGCCTATCGAATGGCATTACAGACACGTGAACAACACATTCGTCGGGATAAAGCGACCAGCAACATTTGCACATCCCAGGTCTTACTTGCAGTAATTGCTACAGTTTACGCAATGTATCATGGGCCAGAAGGCTTACTCAGAATAGCCGGCGGTGTGAATAGATTGACAAGGGCTCTAGCGGACAGCCTGAAAGAGCTGGGGTATAAGATTGTCCATGGTAACTTTTTTGACACAGTGATTGTTTACACCCCAAATGGTGCACAAAAAATATTGGAGAAAGCCGAGCAAGCACGCTATAACCTGCGTTTTATCGACAAGGACCACCTTGGTATTAGCCTAGATGAGACCAGTTCCCGTGAAAAAGTCGAAGAGCTTCTACACGTTTTCGCTGGGAACACCGCCGAACAGGTTAATGGAGAAGTATTCAACAAAGACTTAGACCTATCCATACCTGAACATCTTCAAAGAACCAGTCAGTATTTGCAACATCCGATTTTTCATCGATATCGCTCTGAAACCGAGTTCATGAGATATCTAAGACGAACAGCCAGTAAAGATATTACATTAGCACGATCCATGATTCCCCTTGGCTCGTGCACCATGAAACTGAATGCAGCCAGTGAAATGGAACCAATTTCCAACCCCCTTTTCGCGCATATCCACCCCTTCGCACCAACTAAACATGCTAAAGGCTATCACCGAATCATTAATCGACTTGACTCTATGTTATCGGATTTAACCGGTTTCGCCGGCTTCAGCTTTCAGCCAAACGCAGGTTCTCAGGGAGAATATGCGGGGTTGTTGAGTATCCGAGCTTGGCACAAATCTAGGAATGACCGACAACGCAACATTTGTCTAATTCCATCTTCTGCTCATGGTACTAACCCTGCCAGTGCAATTATGGCCGGTATGTCAGTGGTGGTGGTTAAATGTGATACGGATGGAAACATCGATATCTCTGACTTCCGCGAAAAAGCAGAGAAACATAGAGACGCTTTGGCTGCCACTATGGTTACCTATCCATCGACACATGGTGTTTTTGAGGAATCTATTCGTGAGATTTGTGAAATTGTCCACGACAACGGTGGGCAAGTTTACATGGACGGAGCAAACATGAATGCCATGGTTGGTATTTGCCGCCCTGCTGAAATTGGCGCCGATGTCATGCACTTGAATTTACATAAAACGTTCGCTATCCCCCACGGTGGCGGCGGCCCGGGTATGGGGCCTATCGGCGTCAGAAAACATCTGCTTCCCTTCTTGCCAGATCATCCTGTGGTGAGCTGTAACCGAGGCGGATCAAGCCCTCTTGGTACGGTGTCCGCCGCACCATGGGGGTCACCGTTAATATTGCCCATTTCATGGGCCTACATGCGATTACTTGGCAAACACGGACTAAAGCGGTCGACCCAAGTTGCCATTCTTCATGCTAACTACGTGGCACATCGACTAGACGCTCACTATCCAGTGGTTTACAGGGGGAAAAATGGTCGGGTCGCCCATGAATGCGTCATTAGTCTTGCAAAAATCAAGGAGGACTCTGGCGTTACTGTGGAAGATGTGGCCAAGCGACTAATTGACTACGGATTTCATGCCCCAACAATGTCTTGGCCTGTGCCTGACTCACTAATGATCGAACCCACCGAAAGTGAATCCCTCGATGAGTTAGATCGGTTTTGTGAAGCTATGATCTCGATTCGCGAAGAAATTAGAGAAATCGAAAACGGTAACGCGAAGCTGGAAAACAGCCTACTGACTAACGCGCCCCATAGTTATCATCTACTAATAAGCGATGATTGGGACGCTCCGTATTCTCGGAAACGTGCATTTTTCCCCACGAAGGAAGCCCGTGATAACAAATACTGGCCACCAGTTGGTCGTGTGGATAACGTTTATGGAGACAAGAACCTTGTTTGCAGTTGTCCCCCCATGTCAGACTACGAATAGATCCACCGAGCCGTTTATAGCCTTAAATAGTAATCTAAGGCTATGGATCTGATTTCCCTTTGTTTTCTCTTGGGTGAATAAAAAACAACGATGAGCGTTCTGAAACACTAAAGTTCAAGTGCCAGAAACAGCCAGTATTCACACAAATAATAGCCTGACGATAATCCTCAACTCACTCAAACTATGGAACAAAAAGCACCTAGGCCTAAAACTGTCGTAACCGGCGAAAAACTAAGAGGAGCCGATAAAACTGCACGTATACCAGTAAAAGTAATCCCTCAGCCCAAGTCACAACGTCTTCGAAAACCCAAATGGATACGCGCCGAATTCTCGGGCAAAAAAGAAGTGACAAACCTTAAGAAGATCTTGCGGTCAAAGGGGCTATTCACAGTATGCGAGGAAGCTGCTTGTCCGAATATTGGTGAATGTTTTTCAAAAGGAACAGCAACATTTCTGATAATGGGAGATATCTGCACTCGCCGATGTCCATTTTGTGATGTTGCTCATGGTCGCCCTAACCCTCTTGATGTTAAAGAGCCAAAGCACCTGGCCGAAACCATCGAAGCGATGAAACTTAAATATGTGGTAATTACTTCTGTGGACCGCGATGATCTGAGAGATGGTGGCGCCAAACACTTTTCTGATTGCATCAGCGCCGTTAGGCAGCGCTGCCCATCCACGAAAATTGAGATACTAACCCCCGACTTTAGAGGACGTATGGACATCGCAATGGAAATACTGCGAACCGCACCAGCAGATGTCTTCAATCACAACCTTGAAACAGTGCCACGTTTGTATAAAAAGGTAAGGCCGGGATCGGATTACCAGTATTCCTTGGAGCTACTAAAGCAATCCAAAGTATCGAGTCCAAGTGTACCAACCAAATCAGGATTAATGCTTGGATTAGGAGAAACCAAGGAAGAAGTGGAGCAAGTCATGCTTGATCTTAGAGATCACCAAGTGGACATGCTCACCCTTGGCCAGTATCTTCAACCCAGCGAACACCATCTTGCCGTAGAACGCTATTGGACGCCTGAAGAGTTCGCAGAATTGGGGGAAATTGGTGATTCCATGGGATTTACGAATGTTGCCTCGGCACCAATGGTTCGGTCTTCTTATCACGCTGATTTGCAAGCAAAGGCGTAAAGCTATTAACTAATATCTTGGAAAAGTCTTTACTGTATTGAAACTTAACCATTTTCATGTCTCATGAGCTTTTCCTAGCACGATAAATTGTGGAAAAAGATGCGACTAAAGCAATTCAACTCAGTCGCATTAGCGTCGTTTGTTGATATAAATACCTGAGCTAATGCGATACAATTCCCTTATTCCGGTTTGGGTTAAGGCCTGTTTTTAAAACGTCAGAGCCACAGCTTAGATCAACCGGAGTATCTTAATCATAACTCAAAAAAATAGAGGAGAAATCTAATGAGAGTTACTCAATTTGCAGCCCTTGGCGCTGCGCTATCGCTAACCGCGATGACTGCACAAGCAGGTACATTGGAAGATGTGCAAGCTCGTGGAGAGTTGAACTGCGTCGTAACCACTGGTGTTGCTGGTTTTGCTGCCCCTGATGAAAACGGAAAATGGACTGGCTTCGACGTTGACTTCTGTCGCGCCGTTGCTGCGGCTGTTTTGGGCGATGGCGAGAAAGTAAAATTCGTTCCTACCACTGGTAAAACCCGTTTTACCGTATTGAACTCTGGTGAAGGTGACATTCTGTTCCGTAACACCACCGAGACCATGAGTCGTGATGCAGATCTTAAACTAACTTTCCTTCCTGTTAACTACTATGATGGACAGGGTTTCCTAATTCGTAAAGAGCTAGGCATTAATTCTGCTAAGGATCTTGACGGTGCGTCTATCTGTATTCAAACAGGTACCACAACTGAGCTTAATCTAGCTGACTTCTTCCGTGTAAACGGAATGTCTTACGAACCAGTTGCCATTGAAACCAACGAAGAAGGTATCACAAACTACAGCGCTAACCGTTGTGACGTTTACACTACTGATGCTTCAGGTTTAGCTTCTACTCGTGCAGCACTAGACGATCCTTCTGCTCACATCATTCTTCCTGAGATCATTTCGAAAGAGCCTTTAGGTGGTGCTGTTCGTCATGGCGACGACCAATGGGCTGACATCAGCAAATGGGTTGTTAACGCAATCATCATCGCTGAAGAGCTGGGTGTAACTGCTGCAAATGTTGCGGAGCACGCTGCCGCTGCTGGTGACAATCCAAGCATCAACCGTCTTTTAGGCACCGAAGGTGACATGGGTGCTATGATCGGTCTTGATAAAGACTGGGCTGCTCGTGCGATCTCTGCGGTTGGTAACTACGCTGAATCTTTCGACAGAAACATCGGTCCTGATACTCCAATCGGACTTGCTCGTGGTTTAAATGCTTCATGGAAAGATGGCGGTATCTTATACGCTGCACCTATTCGCTAGTCGAATAATTCCATTGATTGGGGCGCTTCAAGCGCCCCAATTGCTATTGGCCCCTCAAGCTTCACGAGTGCCATAGTTATAGACCAATAATTTTAGATCTTCCCGTTGCCAGATAGTCTTTTCGAACGTAAAAAGCCGCCAAATAGAAATATCTATCAGCATCGCGTAAGGGAACAATATTGATTTGGTTTAACACCAATATATCCGATGGTTAGCTGTTATCAACCCAACGGAAAGTGAGTAAAACCTATGAGTGAAACCACCCTCTCTCAACCACAAAGAAATATCGTTTCCAGATTGTGGAACGACAAAGAAACACGATCGATAATCATACAGATTATTGCATTCGCTGCCATTTTCGCGCTTTTCTTTTACATGGTACGAAATGCGGTGATCAACCTAGAAGCCATAGGGAAGGACATTAGTTTCGACTTCCTTTGGCAACCAGCGAGCTATGACATTAGTCAGTCCCTAGTTGAATACACCTCAAGGTCAAGTCATTTCACGGCCATGATCGTGGGCATCATTAACACACTACTGATTGCCGTATTCGGAATCCTTTTATCCACCGTTCTTGGCTTTTTACTCGGTGTGTTGCGTCTATCCAAGAATTGGGTGACAAACAAGCTGGCTTACGTATACATCGAATACACACGCAATGTTCCTGTGTTGTTACATATACTACTTATTCACGGTTTAATCGTCCATGCCTTACCGCTACCAAAAAATGCGATAAATGTAAGCGATGCCGCTTTTCTGACTAACCGTGGTTTCTTCCTGCCAAGCCCTGAAATCCAACCGTTGTTCTGGTTCGTTCTAGCACTATTTGTTATGGGCATCATATTTAGTATTTGGTTCAGAAGTTATGCCAAAAGAGTGCAAGATGAAACGGGAAAATACTATCCCGTCTTCTGGATTAGCTTGAGTGCTATTATGGGCTTCCCCCTCATCATGTATTTTCTGCTGGGCAGCCCTATTGATTGGCAAATCCCCGAATTGAAAGGTTTTAATTACAAAGGCGGAATGGTTATACGTCCGGAGTTTATTGCCCTGTGGATAGCCTTATCCTGCTACACAGCGGCCTTTATTGGTGAAATAGTTAGATCTGGCATTACCGCCGTAAGCTGGGGGCAAACTGAAGCTGCCTCAGCTCTTGGAGTGAGCCGTGGACGAACCTTAAGTCTTGTGGTTATTCCCCAAGCCCTCCGTATCATTATTCCACCGTTAACCAGTCAATATCTCAACATCACTAAAAACTCATCCCTCGCTATCGCCATTGGCTACATGGATATCGTAGCCACTATTGGCGGTATCTCACTCAATCAGACGGGTAGAGAGATGGAGTGTATGACTATTGTGTTGTTACTCTACCTAACGTTCTCGCTACTAATTTCAGCGTTCATGAATTGGTATAACAAACGAATCAAACTGACTGAGCGATAGGGGCGAAACAATGGAAAAAAATAATTTATCGGCAACGGGCTCAACCATGAAACCTGATTATGTGATAGGGGAACACCCTGATCTGCCACCTCCTTCGAATACAATAGGACCAATCGCATGGATACGGGACAATCTTCTGTCCTCACCCGCCAATATTGTGATGACGATTCTATCTATCTTTTTTCTCTACAAGATTCTTCCGCCTTCTCTTGACTGGATGTTCTTTGATGCCGCATTTGTTGGAGAAGATCGTAATGCCTGTCGGGCAGTGGCTGATGGTGCCTGCTGGGCGTTTATCAGTGAGCGGTTTAAGCTATTTACCTATGGCTTTTATCCCATTGAGAATCGCTGGAGAGTTGATCTTTCTTTCGTTTTGCTAGTCATCGCAGTGATTCCAATTCTGTTCGACAAGACACCGTTTAGAAAATACGGTCTGTGGTTCGCCATGGTATTCCCATTTATCGCTGGCTGGTTATTGGTCGGTGGTTTCGGACTTGATCCAGTTCCAACTGAAAAGTTTGGCGGATTCATGTTGACCCTCGTTGTCGGCATTACTGGCATTGCATTCTCCCTTCCCTTGGGTATTCTGCTTGCTCTAGGAAGACAATCGAATTTACCCATTATCAAAGTATTTTGCGTGAGTTTCATTGAATTTATCCGGGGAGTACCACTGATTACCTTACTATTTGTTGCATCAACAATGTTAAGTTACTTTTTACCGCCAGGAACCAATTTTGATTTATTACTACGTGTGTTAATCATGGTGACCCTCTTTTCTGCTGGCTATATGGCAGAGGTCATTCGCGGTGGCTTACAGGCAATACCCAAAGGACAATTTGAAGCGTCAGACGCCATGGGGTTGAAATACTGGCCATCGATGAGACTAATTGTCTTGCCTCAGGCGTTGAAGATCTCCATTCCAGGCATTGTTAATACCTTTATAGGATTATACAAAGATACGACGTTGGTCATTATCATCGGCCTACTCGACCCTCTGGGCATCGGCAGAGCTTCGCTTTCCGATACCAAATGGACAGGGCTATCAAATGAAGTCTATCTATTCGTTGCTTTATTCTTCTTTGTCTCCTGCTTCGCGATGTCAAGGTACTCCTTGTATCTAGAGAACAAACTCCAAACCGAACACAGAAGATAGAACAGAAAGAAAAACTATGTCAAATAGCACACAAATCGGTACAGAGCAAATGAACACTGATCAAGATAATATCGTCATACGCATAAACCAAATGCACAAATGGTACGGACAGTTCCATGTTTTAAAAGACATAAATCTAGACGTCACTAGAGGAGAAAAAATCGTTATTTGTGGCCCCTCTGGCTCGGGGAAATCAACCATGATACGTTGTATCAATCGACTTGAGGAACACCAAAAAGGCGACATCATTGTTGATGGTACTGAGTTAACCAACGATTTGAAGAACATCGAAGCGGTACGCAGAGAAGTGGGAATGGTGTTTCAGCATTTCAATCTGTTTCCTCATCTTACGGTTTTGGAAAATTGTACTTTGGCACCTATTTGGGTCAGGAAAACACCTCGATTGGAAGCCGAAGAAATTGCTATGCAATATCTAGAGCGCGTCAAGATCCCAGACCAAGCCAATAAATTCCCCGGACAGTTATCAGGTGGTCAACAGCAACGTGTTGCTATTGCCCGCAGCTTATGCATGAAGCCACGTATTATGCTGTTCGACGAACCTACTTCAGCATTAGATCCAGAAATGATTAAAGAAGTATTGGATGTAATGATAGAGCTTGCCAGTGAAGGTATAACAATGCTTTGCGTTACCCACGAAATGGGGTTCGCGAAAACCGTGGCTGACCGTGTCATATTCATGGATGGTGGAGAAATCATTGAAGAGAACGTTCCTCAGGAATTCTTCGACAATCCGCAACACGAAAGAACTAAATTGTTTTTGAGCCAGATCTTGAATCACTAACCTTTCAATGGCCTGACCTAAAAATTTGACCTGTCCAGCATATGAAAATCAGGCTCGACAGGTCATATATCTAACATGTAGTTCACATCAACTGGCGAGTAGGCTGTTCGATCACAGCAATGAGAACCACCAGCTTTCGATTCAATCAAGCGTTGTTGAACCATAATATTTCCACATCAATAGCGCAGCAGCGGTTTGGTAAGGAGACCATTTCAAGGATATTCTTTGGACCTCTTTTTCAGTAGGTCTATCTTTCATTCCTGCATATCGCTGTATTGCAACCTGCAGTGCCAAATCTTTTGCAGGATAAATGTCCAATCGTCCAAGTGCGAACATGGCATAAACTTCCGCTGTCCAGCGCCCTACCCCTCGAATTTTGCATAAGTCCTTAATCACTTCGTCTGTGTCCTTTTGATTCGTGAACAATAAATCGAAATTATCGTTAACGACTCTATCCGACAAATCTTTGGCATATTCAACTTTTCGGCGTGAAAAGCCGCAAGATCGTAACGACTCTGCCGTAGCTTGCTGAATGTTTTTTGCCGTTATCCCTTCTGTGAAACATGCTACCAACTTTTTCCAGATCGCTGCGGCAGCCTTGGTAGACAATTGCTGAGAAACCATAATCTGCAGTAGAGTTTCAAAGCCTGGTTGCTTCTCTCTTGGAGATGGATATCCGACCTCCTTTAATACCAATTTCAGGTAGTGTACCCTGAGATCATGGTGCATAAAAATGGATATGTTCTGGAGAAGGCAGGTGCTATCGATATGTTTCCACATACCTCCCATGTGGAGTCCATGGCTGTTTTTCGTAGAATCGAAAAATAGCTTGCAAACCTTTCGATAAGTGAATGACTCCTTAGAACAAATTATGGGATAGGAATAGATATAACGTGATATAAAACACGAAACAAAAAAGGGGAATCGTATTTTCGACTCCCCTTTCGGTAGGTAGTATATTTGTCGATTGTCACAAAATAGCGGTGACTAAAAACTAGTTTTTTAAATTACCAATATTATCTGGCTGAGATGGGTTTTGCGAGTTAGATGAAGTTTCTCTTGCTCTTTCATTGCCATTAACATTGCTACTTTCAGGTTTGTTTTGGGCTGATTTTTGACCAGTATCGGCACCGCTATTCGAGTTCCTCGGCCTACGAGGAGGTCGAGTATTTACCTGTTCTTTATTCGAGGGTGGCCTAGGTTGATTGTTATCTGAGTTTCTGTTTTGAGAATTAGCGGATTGTGATTGAGGAGCCTTGTCTGGGCTCGCAGCAGTATGGTTGTCAGGTTGTTTCACCGGTCGATTGTTATTCATGGAAGACAATTCAGAAACTTGTCTGCTACGTTTGGGCGGATTCGGTTTTCTTGACGAATTGTTTCCTTGATTTTCTCCTTGTGGAGAATCTTTGGACACTGATTGATTAGATCTCTGAGGCTGGTTTCGATTAGCATTAGATGACGGTTGTTGAGTTCCTTTGCTATTTTGGCCTTGCTGTCTGTTGC
Organism: Gammaproteobacteria bacterium; assembly: GCA_012103395.1. Taxonomy (GTDB): domain Bacteria; phylum Pseudomonadota; class Gammaproteobacteria; order Arenicellales; family Poriferihabitantaceae; genus WLWV01. The sequence continues at coordinate 4,471 of WLWV01000041.1, read as the reverse complement.
TATTTTGACCCTGGGGCCTGTTTTGATTCGTATTCGCTTGATTAGATTGCTGACCCCCACGGCGTTGCTGTTGACCACTTCTATTACGATTTCTTCCTCGATTGTTGTTTTGATTGCGTTGATTGTTATTGTTCCCTTGGCCGCTAGACTGCGAGTTTCTTCCGTTTCCTGTGTGATTTCTGTGTTTCGATGTTTTCGCTTTCTTTGTGTCTGTGCTGGATTCCCTAAACAGGAATGCTTTTAGTTTTGCCCATAAGCTTTTCCCGGAATCCGGTTTTACTGTCTCTACTGGTTTTGCTTTTGCACGCGCTGGTGGTGCGCTATGAGTAATCTCGTCCAGCCGGATCTTGGGCTTCTCAGCTTTCGCAGACTTGAGGTGCTTCATCACGTCTTCTTTTGGCGTATCGGTTTCTGCTTTTTGCTTATAGCTGGCAATGCCACTCAATTGATCAAGTTCTTCGCTACGTAGGCGATTGATTTGATAATGAGGATTCAATAGCTCCGCTGACGGAATAATGATCACCCTTGAGGCCAGGCGCGCTTCGAGTTGGGTAAGTTCGTGACGCTTCTCATTGGTTAAATAAGTAGCAATATCCAATGGTAATATCGCTTGAATTGCCTCAGTGTTTTCCTTAAGTGCTTCTTCTTCGATGACACGTAAAAGATTTAACGCGGAAGAAACAACACTTCGAATTGTGCCCATGCCATCACATCGCGGGCAGCTATGGTAGTTAGCGTCGCTGATTGAGGACCTGAGCCGTTGGCGGGACATTTCAAGTAATCCAAATCGAGATATCTGTCCTATTTGTACTCTGGCCCTGTCAGGTTTCAATGCATCTTTCAGCCTGCTTTCGACAAGACGCTGATTGCGGCCAACGGTCATGTCGATTAAATCAATGACGACAAGCCCTCCCAAATCTCGGATGCGGAGTTGTCGGGCAACTTCATCCGCTGCCTCTAGGTTTGTCTGTAACGCCGTTTCCTCTATGTCACTTCCCTTGGTAGCACGAGCGGAGTTGACATCAATGGATATGAGCGCTTCTGTGTGATCGATAACAAGAGAGCCGCCGGACGGAAGATTTACTTCGCGGTTAAAAGCGGACTCAATCTGGTGTTCAATCTGATACCTTGAGAACAGAGGAACATTATCCTTATAGTGTTTTAATTTTGAGATATTATGAGGCATGACCTGTGTCATGAAACGCCTTGCTCTTTCAAATATCTCATCATCATCGATGATGATTTCGGAGATGTCAGTTGCCAAGTGATCCCTGATTGAGCGAACAATCAGATTACTTTCTTGATATACAAGATAGGGTGCTTTCAGCTCTTCCGAAGCGCCACTGATGGTTTCCCACAACTTCAGAAGAAAGTCGAGATCCCATTGAAGCTCTTCCTGTGTTCTGCCAATACCTGCGGTGCGAGCGATTAATGCATGTTCTCTACTGACTTCAAGTCCGTCTAGGGCTTGTTTAAGCTCGGCTCTTTCTTCTCCAGAGATACGGCGAGAGATGCCACCACCCTTAGGGTTGTTGGGCATCAGAACCAAAAATCGACCGGCTAGACTGACAAAAGTAGTGAGTGCCGCACCTTTTGTTCCTCGCTCGTCCTTGTCGACTTGCACCAACATCTCTTGTCCTTCCTTGATGACAGACTCAATCTTAATGTTGGAAATAGAGGTTTTTGAATCATAGTTAGCGAAGTAGGAGCGATAGATTTCTTTAAGCGGTAAAAAACCATGCTTGTCAGCACCATAATCAACGAAGCAGGCTTCAAGGCTCGGCTCAACCTTGGTGACAACGGCTTTATAAATATTTCCTTTTTTCTCTGATCTGATTGCTGACTCGATATCTAAGTCGACCAGTTTTTGTCCATCAACTATGGCAACACGCAGCTCTTCAGCATGTGTCGCATTAAATAACATTCTTTTCATTACATTTCCCTCGCGCCGGTCATGTGAGCAACAATTGTCTCATCAGTCTGGACGCAGTTTTAAGGGATATTCCTTAGAGCTCGTGAGTCGAGCAAAATATCCAACAAATAATTAGGGGAACGCTTGGGCCGAGAAGATAATGGATCAGGTAGGCTTTCCTGATTCAACGCAGTTTTAAACACTTAAACTTCCTTCTCCATTTGTCTATAAAACACAAATTAGAGACCATCCTTTTAATGCAATGTTTAAAGCCGGTAGTAAGAAAATCACTATAAAATAATGACTTAAGTTAGCGAATCCAAGAAGTTGGCTTAAATTTCCATTGACCAAGTTTTTATAATACCTAGATAATGAAAAAGCAATGGGCTCAAACCCCTACCCTTGGAACAATCAGAAGCGACATATTTTATGGCACGGTCATCTTCCAAATGCCGATGGACATCCTCCATCAATTCCTTAAGAACAAGATCCAGTTTATTGACTTGCTCATTCTTGGAGCGTGACCGAAAATCCGGGCCAGTAACTCGCTAACTCGTTAATTGTAAAAGCATGCGCCCCATTTAGCGCTTGTGACATATTTGGTTCTGGCTACCTTAAGTTATTCGGCTTGCCAATCAGAAATAATGCTAAAAGCTTATTTACATGCAACAGATACATATAGATTGTTCTATGTCACAGTGTTTTGCGGTCGCTTGTGCTATTACAAAACTAAATCTTATCCAATTAATGGACTACCTTATTATCGTATCAATGGCCATTCTAATGACCAATTATCTTTTAGGTTTGGGCGTTCTCCACCCAGATGAAGCCTTGAATTTAAACCATGGCTTCGAAAACTTTTCTTCTGTCGAGGTTTAAGAAAGAACACTAAAGAAAGTGCTAGCCATGGCTTTTCCATAACTTTTGTATTTGTTATGAATAACCCCGACTTTGTCACACTTAAAGGCTGGTGATCACTAGGTTAGCTATTTCCAAGTGAGGCCAGAAGTAAAAAATAGGTTTACCATCTCTCGACCCGCCGAATATATCAAGCTTGGCAGGGGAGTGCAATAAACATTTTCTCTGGGTGTGTTCAGGCACCGCAAAAGTGCTCACAGTATTATTGCAAGGGGTGGGGGAAATAGGGTGGCAGAGCCCTCCAGTTATACATGGGTGGAGCGTCTTGGATTGCTTGATATTGGCGTTGGAATTTCTTGGAAAGCATTGGCGGGGATGACTCAAGTGATTCAAACAAGGGCAGCATTTCATGTTCTGACCCGGCACTTTTTTCTCCACCAATGAACACGGATCCAGACTGGTTGCACAGTTCAGCGATTTGTTTGAGGAATTTGCTCTTTTGACCCCGTAGAAATTCCAACGTCTGTTTGTAAGTACTCTCATTGTCGCTTGAAAACGTGATTCGATTGTGGGGATCCACGCCTGAGGGGTTAAGATGCCCATAGACTAAAATTTCTCCATTCACTAGCGGCGTATGAGTGAAATACTCTGTGATTGACTCTACATATTCAATGTTAGTTTCCCAAAGTGCCTTCATGGTCGCTTCAACGCTTGTTGGATTTATCCAAATGTTCGCATCGGTATGCCCTTTATGCGCGTACTTTCCTTTGGTCTTCTGCGTTCTTGCCGCAAAGGGAATGGCTTCTCGTAAAGCACGCATTTGTTCTGGGTCATTGAAAATTTCAGTGTGCTCCAGATTGACTTCAGCGATAGTCATTACTTCTGCTGAGTCATCGTCAACCAGCGCCAGTAGAAACTCCTCTACGGGCTGATTGCTGTAACCATTGACGAAAATCAGCCCGTCGGAGTGAGATGAATTGCACTTTTCAACCAACTGTTTTGCTCTTTTTGTGATCGAATTATCGCCTGATTGAGAAAATAGGGGCTGCATTGATGAAGTGGTGACGTGCTCTAGTCCAAGAATTAAATCTGTTTCACCATGAATGGTTTTCACTGTCGTATCCCGAAGTTCAAGATAGGCATTAGTAGAGAAATGTTGCAACAATTTAGCCAAACTCGAGGCCGTGTTGTTCACTGGGATAGCAAAGGCAACTTCCGTTGATGGCAGCTGATGAAATCTACATTTCACCGCAGTAACTAAGCCGGTCCAACCATAAGTGCCCGCGTAATTGTCGAGCGTAGCACCCTCAATGGCGACCACGCCGTTACCATTGTGGAGAGAGATTTCCATAACGCTGTCGCTAAAGTAGCGCCTCTGGGGCCCCATCCCACCTGTCATGAATGTCGCACCGACCTGGGCATAAGCGTAGCTTGTGAGGTCAGCTCCCATGACTTTAAAGCTGGGGTCGAGTTCGTCACTAAGCGCTTGGTTTAGCTGATTTAGAGTGATGGCACCACCGGCATAGATTTCTTTCGCACTTTTATTGATAATAATTTCGTCCAAGCCAACATCCACTGATTGTGCAACCCTACGTCTGTAACTTTGATTTAGGTTGAGTCATTATCGTCGTTCCACACGATATATCGCTTGTCGGCATTGCTCCATTCATCGTCAATCTCGACGAGGATGGCACTGACAAG
>WLWV01000040.1 GCA_012103395.1 Gammaproteobacteria bacterium | reverse complement strand
TTGTCAGTGCCATCCTCGTCGAGATTGACGATGAATGGAGCAATGCCGACAAGCGATATATCGTGTGGAACGACGATAATGACTCAACCTAAATCAAAGTTACAGACGTAGGGTTGCACAATCCCTTCGCCGCCGCCACTAACTTCGAGACAAATGAATAGTTTGATCGCCTTGAATAAGAAACATACACGTTATTCATGGTCATACCGCTTTAGCCCTTATCTGGTTTTCTAACATGGAAGCAGATTACGTTACCTCGTTCAAAAAAACAGTCTATAAACCATCACAAAGAACAATAAGACTCAGGGACGGTTTACTTATTTCGAACAAAGGTTAAATACGTGGAAATGTATTTGCGGGAGTGGTTTCACAAGAAAAGTGGTGTGGAAGATTAAGTGAACTGTTCCATTCTCGTTAGCTGGAATTCTGAGAAACCTGCTTTAATACGGGCTTCGAAATTGAACGGGCCCTGTTTGCGGTTGGGTAGATGTTCTTGGATGAGTTCAACTAACGTCGTTTCCGCGTCCAGGTGTCGAGTCTGGCATTCGTATTTGAACCATTTTTGACCAACGGCGACGTGTCTCACTTCTTCCTTCAATATCAATCGAAGGATGTCAGCGGTTTTTTCGTCTTCCATTATCTCAAGACGTTTAATCATCGGCGGAGTGACGTCCAGCCCTCGGGCTTCAAACACGCAGGGGATCAAGGCCATTCGTTGCAGAAGATCCTGATCCGTTTGCAGGGCCATGTCCCAGAGTCCGTTGTGGGCTGGGAAATCGCCATAGTCACGACCAAAGTCGTTCAGTCGCTGGGAAAGCAGGTAGTGGTGATTTGCTTCTTCTTTCGCGACGGATAGCCAATCGGTGTAAAACTGCCCAGGCATATCCCGAAACCGATAAACCGCATCTAGCGCGAGATTGATTGCATTAAATTCAATGTGGGCCAGTGCGTGAATGAAGATGCTTTGTCCTAACGGCGTGGAAAGTTTTCGTTTTTTTAAATCTCGAGGAGAAACGAGTCGTAGCTTTTCTGGGTGGCCTGGATTTTCGATTCTCAAAATAGGCTCATCGGTCTCCATACTGAGTTCCCCCGTGGACCAACGGTCGCAGAGGCGATTTACCAGCGTTGTCTTTTCGACGGGGCAACCGGTATTCAGCGCGGCGAGACTAAGATCGAATAAGACGTCTTGCATGGATAAAAGCTGCCTAACCGCCGGTATCCGAAAGGAGTCGAATCAGAGACAAAATGAAGTCATTGAAAACGCACACTCAGGCAGAAAGTTCACTCGATTCAGACTCATTTAGCTCCGCAGTCAACTGACTCCAAATCGCTTTTTCTCCCGTGCTTTCTTCGATTAGTTGCATCCATTTTTCATGGCCCAGCATGTCTTCATCCGTGGCGTGAATAACCGGAGTACTGATGTGGGCATCACCTTGGTAAACCGCCTTGACGCGTTCTCGATTATGGTCAGTCAGATCTTCGTTTTCACCCAAAAGCGTCGCCTGCCCACCAGTCATCATCAGGTAAACGTCCGCCAGAATTTCAGCATCCAACAATGCACCGTGGAGCGTCCGTTGGGTATTGTCCACATCATAACGTCGACACAGTGCATTCAGGTTGTTCTTTTGGCCGGGGTGTTTGCTTCTCGCCATCACCAGAGAATCCAAAATGGTGCAATGATCGTCGATCAGATTTTCGCCAAGTCCAGCCAGCTTAAATTCATGGTTCAAAAACCCAACATCAAAAGGCGCGTTGTGAATAATGAGCTCAGCACCTTTGAGAAAAGTTAACAGTTCATTCGCCAAATCGCCGAACAAGGGCTTATCCGCTAAGCTTTCCAGCGAGATACCATGCACCTCTTCTGCAGCTTCATCGATTTCCCGTTGCGGATTAATGTAATGGTGAAAACGATTGTTGGTCAGTCGCCGATCAATCATTTCAATGGCACCTACTTCGATGATTCGGTGACCTTGGGAGGTTTCGAGGCCGGTGGTCTCGGTATCGAGAATGATTTGTCTCATGAGTTTTTCACTATTTTTTGACGCCTTTATTGTGGCGGACTTAAGGGAGGTTTTCGAACGGATTGAATCGCTAAATGTCAGACCAAGACACTAGACCAACTCGTCAATGCCCTGATTCGCCAATTGGTCGGCGCGTTCATTACCCGGATCACCTGCATGGCCCTTTACCCAGTGCCATTGAATGTTGTGCCTCACAGTCTGTTCATCCAGCGCCTGCCATAGGTCCTGATTTTTAACAGGCTTTTTAGCCGCCGTCATCCAGTTTCTTTTTTTCCAATTAGCCATCCATTCCAAAATCCCTTTCCTGACATATTGGGAGTCCGTGTACAAATCTACCGAACAGGGGACTTTCAGCGCTATCAGAGCTTGGATAGCGGCGGTGAGTTCCATCCGGTTGTTGGTGGTGTCTTTCTCTCCACCACAAAGTACTTTTTCGTTTTCATTAAACATCAATAAGACGCCCCACCCTCCCGGGCCGGGGTTTCCACGGCAAGCGCCATCGGTATAGATTGTTACTTGTTGAAGCGACATAGTTTCCTAAATTAGTGTCTAGTTTTTCTGGTTTCGTCAGGCTTCGATCTTCAAAATCTTGATCCTAAAGGCCTGCGCTCCTAAAGTTAAGGCCGATATACAGCTCTGCAAAGCGTTCTGAAAAGAGACCTTAAAGCTTGCGATAGCATTAAAGTCACAACGCTACTTTCTATCTATACACCCACCGTGTTTGTCCAATGGGCCTTGTTGAATAGTCCTATCCAATGGGCTTATTATCCACCACCAATTTGACACCCGATTTCGTTGTGCGCCGATTCGCAGATTGAACTGCCGGTTGAGCCGCTGGTTTCGCGATACTCGGCAATAGCTGACGCCAACGTCTTCCTCGGGAAGAAACTGCGTTCATCGACATTTCCTTTTTTCTCCCGGCGATAACGTAAACGCCACCCAAACCCGGCCACCATCGATCTCCCGCGCTTTCCATAAAAGCTAGCTTTTCGCGATAAATCGGATTTTGTATCGGTGGACCATAGGACATCATTCCAGCTCCAACAAGATCGAACCCCAAGAGAGACAGCCAATCCTGGACCCGTCTAACACTGTAATAATTTCCGTTCCACGGGGTGGACCCGCTGCTTTTATAAAATCCACAGATCAAACCATAGAAACTGAACAGGTTAAAACCAATAATCACCACATATCCTTCTGGATTAAGAACCTGATCAACCTGCCTTAACACTTCATGGGGATCATGGGAAAAGTCTAGCGTATGGGGCAGTATCACTAAATCATGGGTTTTTTCGCCAAACGGCAACGCTTCAGGATTCGCTATGGCCACACCGTTTGGGTTTCCCCTTCGGGCTAAGCTGCCCGACGGTTTCTTTATGGAATGATCATCCACGAAACACCGAAATCGAGTCTCAACTTGCTCCAGAAAATTGCGTTGAGACAACCCGATTTGCAAACTGCTCGGATAATATCCAGATGGAAGCAATTTCAAACAACGGCGCCTTTCCTCGTCTAATAGCGCCCTACCCAACGAGGTTGAAAACCAATCGTTGATCGAACTTTGGGCACTTAAAGAAGACATAAACTCAAGCCTAATGACACTCTGTGATTCGAAATAGATGTTCTAGATCGATGCAATATGATACCTGACACGGGATATGGCACGAAGCATGGCATAAGCCTCAAGTCCAAGCCTCAAGTCTAAACCTCAAGTCTAAACCTCAGGCCTATGGTGCTCTAAAATTCTACGACTGGCTGGTATTCGTTGCTACAATCTCGGACCTTAAATCTTTAATCTCAGAAAATCAACGATGACCGAACCGTCGCCTTCGTATTCTCCCACCGTTCATCTTGCACAGCAGCTAATTCAGGAACCCTCGGTCACCCCCCAAGATGCCGACTGTCAGGCAATGCTAGGGGCTCGATTATCCGCGATGGGGTTTAGTATTGAAACCATGACTTTCGGTGATGTGACCAACTTATGGGCCACACGAGGTTCGGCGAAGCCGCTGATGGTCTTTGCCGGGCACACAGATGTGGTACCCACCGGTCCCCTTGATCAATGGGGGATTCCACCTTTTGACGGAAAAATCGTGGATGGTATGTTACATGGACGAGGCGCTGCAGACATGAAAGGCAGTATTGCTTGTTTTGTCACCGCCTGTGAACGATTTGTTAAATCACACCCTGATCACCAAGGTACCATTGGGTTATTAATCACTAGCGATGAAGAAGGTCCCGCGGTTCATGGCACACGGGCGGTGATGGAAGTATTGGGGGAACGCGAAATCGATATCGACATGTGCATTGTGGGCGAACCCACCAGCACAGCCAAACTCGGCGATGTTGTGAAGGTCGGGCGACGAGGTTCACTCGGGGCGAGACTCAAGATAAAAGGTAAACAGGGCCATATCGCCTATCCTCACCAAGCGGATAATCCCATGCATCGTAGTATCCCCGCACTGAACGAATTGATTGCTATCCAATGGGATCAAGGTAATGAAAACTTTCAGCCCACCAGCTTACAACTCTCCAATATCAATAGCGGTACCGGGGCAACGAACGTCATTCCTGGTGAAATGGACATTGTGTTTAATTTTCGTTTCTCACCCGAAACCACCGCAGAATCTCTGATGAAGACAACGGAATCGGTGTTAGAGAAACATAACCTAAATTACGACATTATCTGGAACCTGAGCGGCCAGCCGTTCGAAACCAAACGGGGGAGGCTGGTAGAGGCTGTGGTTAGCGGTATTCACGCTGTCACTGGCAATACCACAGAGCTATCAACATCCGGCGGCACGTCTGATGGCAGATTTATTGCACCCACCGGAGCGCAAGTGGTGGAGCTCGGCCCCATTAACGCCACTATTCACCAAATCGATGAACAGATATCCATCGCAGATCTCGATTTATTGTCTGAGTGTTATGAGCGAACCCTCAAAGCACTGCTGACCTAATGGCTAGCGACATCTCACCATTCCGAACAACCCTAAACTAGCCCACGTTGCTCATAAACAACCATGTCCGTCTTTAGACGAATCGTCTTAATGCTTTGCGTTCCTTTGATTGCCATTGCGGCCGGAGTCACTTGGTATGGGATGGAAGCCCGTTTTGTGAGCACGGACAATGCCTATGTCAAAACTGACGTTACGTCGATTAGCCCAAACATCGACGGTCGAGTCACTTCCATCTATGTTGAAGACAATCAGTTGGTCCGCAAAGGCCAGGTTCTATTCAGTCTCGACGACCGAACTCATCACATCGCTGTCGCGCGGGCAAATGCGAAATTAGCGTCGGTCTTACTCCATATTCAATCTCTACACTCGCGCTATCGGCGAGCAATGGCTGAACTTGATCATGCGCAGAAGCAAATCGAGTTCAGGCAAAAACAATTTGAGCGCCAACAGGACTTGTTTGAGCGCAATGTGGGATCAGTCGTCACACTGGAAACCACCACACACCGGCTCGATATCGCGAAACAAAATCTACTCATTAGTCAGGAAAAGGCGCAGCAAATTTTGACCGAGCTTGGTGGAGACATTAATCAGCCCATCGAACAGCACCCCCTGTATTTGGAGGAAATCGCGGCCCGAAACAACGCTCTGCTGTCACAGCAGGACACGAAAATTGTGGCTCCAGCAGACGGTCTCGTGACACGACTGAGTTTACAAATTGGTGAATGGGTACAGGAAGGCCGCCCTGTTTTTAGTCTAGTGAGCAACCAAAAGTGGTGGATTGAGGCTAATTTGAAAGAGACACGGCTCACCCACGTCAACCTCGGGCAATCCGTTGAAATCCACATTGATGCCTATCCATCAGTAAAGTGGCATGGAACGGTTCAACACATTAGCGCTGCGATGGGGAGCGAATTCATGGTGCTTCCGCCCCAGAATGCCACGGGAAATTGGATCAAAGTGGTACAGCGCGTCCCGGTGCATATCAGCATTGATGATTTACCTAAACATGGTTTGCGTAAACATGATTTAAAGCCACGAGCAGGTATGACAACCACCATCGCCATTGACACGGAGGTTGAGACCAAAATGGCAACCTGGATTCGCCAACACCTTGGGTTGTTCGTTCACCACACTCCAGAATAATGAAGGGAGAAGTTCAGCGTTCACACACCACATTGAGCCAGTGGTTGAGCTTCATTGCCGTGGTACTGGCCTCAGCAGTCTATGCCTCCGCTTGGACTCTACCAAACGCGGTATTGCCACAAATTCAAGGCGGCCTTTCCGTTAGCATGGATGAAGTTTCTTGGGCTGTCACCGCGAGTGTCGTTGCCGGGGCCATTGGCATTCCTTTGACACCTTGGCTGAGTCAACGATTTGGCGCTAAGAGGCTGATGATGGCAACCCTCGGTACGTTTTCAACCGCCTCTGCCATGGTGGGTACCGTGTCTACTTTTGAGGAACTGATTATCTGGAGGGTCATAGCAGCCTTCGCGGGCGCACCGATTCTGGCTTTATCCCAATCCGTCATTCTCGAAACCTTCGAGGTCAGTAAACGCAGTTTAGCGTTCTCCCTATGGTCCATCGGCATCACCTCCGGATGGGTATTCTCACCCGCGGTTGGTGCGTGGCTTGCCGATCTTGTGAGCTGGCGATTAGCGTTCTTTAGCATTGTTCCCTTCGGGTTCATCGCATTCTTCTTTTGCAGCATCTTTATGACACCTTCCCTGGCCCAGCGTCCGGCTCGATTTGACTGGACAGGTTTTCTTACCCTAGTGATCGCATTAACCATGATACAACTGCTCGTTAATCGCGGCCATCGCTTAGACTGGTTTCACTCTACCACCATCATCACTTTCAGTGTTGTCGGGTTAGCCGCGTTTTATTTATACGTTATTCATACGCTGCACTGTCGAACGCCTTTCTTGAACTGGGCGGTCTTTCGCGACCGAAATCTAGTGATAGGGTTATGTATTACCCTCATCTATGCCGCTATCGGGCTGATACCCATGGTGCTTTTGCCGATGATGCTAACGCAGTTACGTGGAGTGGAAGTGATAACTCTCGGTGTGTTGTCTATTCCAAGAGGAGTAGCGCAAATCATTGGTCTCATTTTTGCAGGACTACTGGTGAATCGAATCGACCCTAGGTATTTGTTGATCAGCGGGCTAGTGGTTTTTTCAGCGTCCAGCTGGTACATGGCACATTACAACATGAACATCGGCGTCTGGGATATTTTCTGGCCCACTGTGTCCCAGGGATTGTCCCTCGCCTTTATCTGGATTCCGCTGCTGGCGCTGATCTATGCCACCATCGACCCCCTCTTGCGAACCTATGCCGCGACCTTACTTTCATTAACCTACAGCTTGTCCAGCAGCTTAGGCGTTGCATTAGCGGTGACCATTCTCAGTCGCTCCATGCAGATAAATCATGAAGAAATTGGCGCGCTCATGGTCCCTCTAAGAAAAGTTTTTCATTTCGAAAATGGCTTTGACTATTGGCATTTTGACAGTCTGACGAGTTTGTTATTGATTGAGCATGAAATGACGCTACAGGCCTATACATTGGGCTATGGAAATGTGTTTTTCGCACTAGTAATATGCTCCCTCGTCCCGATTCCCTTTGTTATGTTGATGAAACGATAAAAAAGCAATGATAAGCATGAGATAAGCGGACACCAAATAGAAGACACGAAACAAACAACATGAACATATTGACGATCATCACCCATCCCATTCAAACCAGTTTTAATCATGCTTTACTAAAGCAAGTGGTCGCTGGCCTCGAACAGACCAAGTGTGTTGTTGATGTCTGCGATCTTTATGCCGAAGGGTTTCAAAGCGCGATGACGGAAGCCGACTTTGCACAATTTAAGAATCAACCCATGCCAGAAGATGTCCGGGATTTTCAAAAGCGGGTTGAATGGTCCGATGGTTTGGTCTTTATTTTTCCTATATGGTGGTGGTCGGTTCCCGGAATGCTCAAAGGTTGGATCGATCGCGTAGTGAGTTATGGCTGGGCTTGGACCGACCCCTTGGACCCCAAAAGTGGACTGTTACAAGAAAGGAAAATCTTGGTACTTGCCACTGCGGGAGCCAGCCAAGCAGCATTGGCCAAACGAAAATACGACGAGGCATTACATACCCAGTTAAATGTCGGCACTTGGGATTATTGTGGCTTTCGAGATGTCACGACACATTTTTTTTACGAACTCCACGATAACACGCCATTACCGGTACGGCAGTCTTATCTGGATCAGGCTCAAGAGCTCGGTAGGACCACCTTTTTACCCAAAAACTGATAACCCACGGTCCGACGCGATAGTCATCACATTGACTGAATCATGACCTTGCTTTTTTTAGCATTGCCTTTTTAGCATTGCTTTGTTCAACATTACTTTGTTAAATATCCACTTTTTTAGCTCTTCTTTTTATTTCTCTGTGGCTCACTAAAAATGACAATTCACGACGATCAGTCTCTATCCACCGAAACACGAATCAGCCAAGCCTTGGGACACGAAGATACTACCACCGGCGCTGTGGTTTCGCCCATCCATGTGTCAACCACCTACGCCCGCCTCGACGACTACTCATTGCCGGATGATCGATCATATATCCGCGACCACGGACTGGCACAATCATTACCCGAAGCCATGTTGTGTGAGCTGGAAGGTGGCGCTCAAGCATTGTCTTTTTCTTCTGGAATCGCAGCCTGCACCGCCGCTTTCCATGCCCTACATCAAGGTGATCACATTGCGGTTTCTGACACAATTTATCACGGTGTACTGAGTTGGCTGGAACACTTCGCAGAAGCTCGCGGTCTGAAATACACACTGTTTAATGCAAGTAATCTCGACGAATTTGCGAATCTCATCGCCCACACACCCACCAAACTGGTCTGGTTTGAAACCCCTGCTAATCCGACATGGAACATCGCAGATATCGCCGCAATCAGTGAAATTGCCCATCAACACGAGGTCATTGTCGCTGTGGATTCCACCTGCGCAACTCCTGTGCTTTGCCGACCCATTGAATGGGGAGCTGATTTGGTCTGCCATTCCGCTACTAAATACCTGAATGGACATTCAGATGTATTAGCAGGAATGTTGGTAACTGCGAAAGACACGCCGTTTTGGCAACGCATTAAACAACACCGCCTTATGGCCGGCCCTACACTGGCTTCACTGGAGGCGCATTTGCTGGTTCGAGGGATGAGGACGCTTTTTCTGCGAGTAAGAAAACAATGTGAAAACGCCATGGCGCTAGCATCTTACCTAGAATCACATCGAAAAGTTGAATACGTTTGTTATCCCGGCCTAGAAAGTAACCCTGGTCACGAGATAGCAAAAAAGCAGATGTCCGGTGGTTATGGTGGAATGTTGTCGGTGCTGATACCAGGCGGCAGAGAAGAGGCCATTGCAGTGGCTTGTAAAGCTCGAGTATTTAAACGCGCCACTTCCTTGGGCGGTGTAGAAAGTCTGCTCGAACATCGCAAGACAAGCGAATCCGAAAGCACGAAAACACCAGAAAACCTAATTCGAATCTCCGTTGGTATCGAGGACATCAATGACCTTATTCAGGATTGGAAGCAAATGCTGGATGGGTAGCTTAATCTTCGTTAAGTTTTAGAGACAATATCGATATCGATGATCGGCTTAGTTTAGTTTCACCGAAGAAAAAAATCCAAAGCCTGATCGACGTTTAACCCACTGGATAACAAAGGGAAATAAGATCTTCGTCTATTTTCCTTTGATTTACCCCGGCTATGACTGTGTGGGCGCCGATTTATCCTCGTTCTTTTCAGAGTCTTTGACTGGAACTATCTGTACTTTCCGAACCTACTCAGGCTTGCATCCGCTCAACCGAGTTTCTGATAGACACAAAACCATCCTTCCAGCTCTCCGTCATCAAAAAATCGGCCCATTTCTCGGTAGACACACTTGAGAGTGTTTGACTGTTCCAGTGCTGACAGCGTCTGCTCGAAGCCTTCTTTTTGCCAAAGCTCACTGTGAATCGTGCAAGCAAGAAACCCTCTCGGGCGAATAATTCTTGTGATTTCATGAAAGGGCTCTGGACCAACATGCCCATGGGTAAACGTTCCTGATGAAATAATCCCACTAAATTCATGGTCCAAATAGGGTAAAGGGAGATTGACATCTACCACTTTGAGCCCATCATAAATCCCTCTTTTTCCTGCGACATCGACCATGTCTGGGGAAAGATCGAGACCGTGCAACGCACTGAACCCCACATCGTGAAGATATTTGGCAGTCAAACCCGTACCACAGCCGATATCCAATATCTTCGCTTCTTTGTCTGGTAAATACGCATGCAATCGTTCCGCAATGAGGCGAGGCGAACAATATCCCAGTCCATCCATCATTTTCGCGTCATATTCTTCCGCCCATTTGCGATAGAAAACCAGCATATCTTCCTCATCCGACAGCCGATAAGCCTCATCGACGAAGTCCTGGGCGGTCAACTGATCAACGTCATTATCTTTAGATTTTTTCATCAAGGTCATTTTGTTAAAAGTCAGTTTGATCGATACTAATTGCCAATATCCATCAGTTAACATCATCAATCGAGCCTCTATCAGAGATATAGGTCAACAACCGTATCTATTGAGGTTTTTCGATTCAGAATTGCTGCCGCACTCCTTGGGTAATGATGATCGATACGATAATTCTAATGGCGTTTTCTAATGTTTGGTCAGTACTTGATCAATGCCCGGTCAGACATTGGACAAGACTTGGACTACTTATTAGGCATGTTCCTCAATCGCATTAGCCTCAGTTTAAGGCCAAGATCATTATAAAATCAATTGCAAAAAACGCCGATCTGCATACTCAGACCGAGCCCAAACATGTAAATATAGACACCCTCATCAATGGGTATTTTTGAAACGGGCTAAAAACTCACTGGAGAAGTCAGCCAAGTGGGTCATACACTCCCATGGGGCCCGAGAGAATGGGAATAATACTTCGTTTTCTAGACAGTCTGATTTCCAGTAGTATCTTCTTTCGTCGGCGATTTTAGTACCATGGCAACTCCTGCCATGCATAAAAACATGCCAACCAGCGCCGTTAGACCAAACGTTTCATCAAACAGAAGCCAGGTTTCCAGCGCAACCATCGGCGGCACAAGATAAAACAAACTGGCCACACCACCGGATTCACCCTGACGAATTAACCACATTAGCAATAACACCGCACCAATGGATAGCACCACAACCAACCAACCTAACGTCAGAACAAATTGTAGATTCCAATCAATCACCCCTGTTTCCAAGGTCAACGCTAACGCTGTCATGAACACGCAATTCGCCGCATATTGAATGAACACTCCGGGCAATAAGTCAAAACTGACACAGAACTTTTTTTGGTAAATCGTGCCAATCGAGATACCAAACAGCGATGCGATACAAAATGAAACCCCGACAAAGTTAAAGTGAGCATCCACTGCACCCTGCTCCCCTACCACAAGGAAAATTCCCACAAATCCGACCACCAACCCCAAACCCTTTAATTTGGAAAAAGATTCACTGAGCCAAATCGTCGCAAAAAGGGCAGTAATTAGTGGCTGTAAGCCAACAATAATGGCGGCAATGGAAGCGGGTAGACCATGATGAATTCCTGCGAACACGCCGCCAAGGTACACCCCGTGAATCAAGACGCCTACCACGGACAGATGTAAATACCCCCATCGAGTGGTCGGCCAGGTCACCTTGAAAAATGGGATTATCATTACGAGCACAACAAGATTAAGTGCCATCCTGACACTCAAAAAAGTAAACGGCTCAGCACTCGGCAATCCAAACTTAGCCCCTATGAAACCCGTGCTCCACAGCACGATAAATACCAAGGGAATACCTAATTTGATTAACATGAATTACCTAACAGGGTAGCAACCACGGCCTAAAAAAGAATGAAGTCTAAATGAAAAACCACGAAAGCGAAATCAACACTACCCAGCCAAATCCGTTTTCCAGCGCAGTGAAGCCGAGTTAAAAACGATCTATTCGAAAGGGATTCAGATCGATATCCACCGACTGTCCAAGTACCAACGATTTCACGATTTCTGCTGTTCTTGGCGCCATCATTAATCCAAAGTGACTGTGGCCGAAAGCGGCGATTAACCCATTGTGGCCCGGGATACTTCCTATACAAGGGAGTGAATCGGGCATGGACGGGCGAGTCCCCATCCACACATTCGGCTCGATATCCCTTAAGCCGGGAATCATTTTTCTAGCCCCGTGAATCAAACTGACCAACCGTTTCTCAGTCATGGGGTAATCCAGTCCGGAAAACTCAGCGGTGCCAGCCACCCTTAGTCCACCCTCCATTGAACTGGCGACCATCTTTAAGTCCATGTCCATGACTGAATGATTCAGTTGCACAGAGGGCTCAGGAAATTCAACATGATATCCATGTTCTGCTTCCAGAGAGACACTGACACCCAGCTTTTTCAACAGGTTTCCAGACCAAACACCTAAAGCAATCACTACCTGATCTGCCGAAATGCTTCCCTGAGAAGTCTGCACCTCCCACAATCCCGCGTTGCTATCCCCGGGAGTAAGGCTATCTATCCTCGACTGTCGAACTTCGCCACCCAAAGATTGAAATCGTTCCACCAGAACCTCACACACTCTACCAGGAGAAAGAATTCTAGCCTGCCCTTTAATCAACACCGCAGATCGAAACTCGGGGGATAGATCAGGTTCCAACCGACTCAAAGTCTCAGCATCAATGAGCTCAAGGTCAGCGTTCTTCTGCCGGCGAATTTCATAATCCAATGTTTTTAAACTAGCCCCATTTACTGATCTAAACCCATGGACATAATGACTGTCTTGGATCAGTTTCGCGTGGCCCAATGAACCCAGCAAGTGTTTGTAAAGATCGACATTGGAGGCATTAATCGCCGACATAGCATCTGCAATTTCATACACACGACTCAACTTTCCCTGTTTAAAAAAGCGTATCGCCCAAGGTAACAACCGAGGTGAGTACGCTGGTCGTACAGACACGGGGCCATCTTCTTTTAGCAACCATCCGGGGATTTTTTTCCACAACCCAGGTGTTGATTGGGGAACCACCGACCAAGGTGACACCACTCCGGCATTCCCACGAGAGGCGCCTTGGCCAGGTTTATTGGCATCAATTAAACAAACGTTAACGCCAGACTCAGCCAGAGCTAATGCTGAGCAAACCCCGACGATTCCCCCACCTAGCACGGCAACTTTTGTCATTCTTTCTGACTTCATCGACGTACTTTGGTACATCCCTTCGCCGCCCTTTTCATCAACCCAAACCTGTCCTGACTCATGAGAAACTCATTTTTAGCTGGCTGATTTCTCAGGAATCTGCTTGCGATTAGCAAAATACTGTTGAGCAAAAATTGGCCCAACAATAAACAAAGCCACCAGATCGCTGCCTGTGCCGGGGGCAACTAATAACAAGCCTGAAACCGCCATTCCCAAGCGCAATAGCCCATTAAGTGATGTCATAAAAAAACCTGCCACTGCTGTTGCAATGACAAATACACCAAATGCACAAGTTAGTGAAACTTGCAAAAATGACGTTAAGGTGAAGTATTCCGGCAGCACAATGAGGATAGTAGGAGCATAAACAAACACCATCGGAACCATCAATTTCCCAATCCCTAACGTAAAAGCATTCACCCCGGTTCGAAATGGATTAGCATTCGCGATACCCGCTGCGGCGTATGCTGATGCACACACCGGGGGCGTAATCTCTGAAATCACACCGTAATAGAGCACAAACATGTGAGTTGCTAATGCAGGAACGCCGAGATTCGCCAACGCCGGTTGCGCGACCGCCACTAGCATGATGTACAATGCCGTAGTCGGTAAACCAGCCCCCATTAAGATGCAGGCAATGGCGATCATTACCAAAGACAAGAATTGTTGAATAGACGGCTGGGAAAAAGCGTCTAACGGAATCCAATGCAACATACTATACAGGCTGTCTGCCATATCCGCAGCACCGCTAGTGACCATAAAACCTAACCTGAAACCAACACCGGTGGTATTGATAACACCAACCACAATGCCCACCGCCGCTGATGCTGCTCCCACTGCCAAGGCGTACTGGACGCCCACGTGAAAACTATCAAATAGCTCCCGAAACTCTTTTCTTTCACCTCGGTGCATTAACCCGACAACCACACAGGCCGACAATACACCCGCCATGGAAGGCGAGAAGCCTTCGCCACTCAATGGCGATGCCTTCCAGAAAATAAAGGCCAGTAAAGCAAACGGAATGGACAACGAAAGAGGCCGCTGAAAGGATGAGAACCCCACCACAACACACAAACTAATGCCCAAGAAAGCTGCCATGTTAGGAGAATAGCCGGAGAACAATACCACCAACAACGCCACTAGAGGGATAATCGTAAACCAGCCTTTTCGCCAGACTTCGAGAAAGTTCGGCAACTCTACTCGGCTATAAGATCTCAGATTCAGTTTTTTAGCCGTGAAATGCACAATGGATAGCACACCAATGTAATGCATCGCGGCAGGAACGGTGGCAGCGATGACGATGGTGGTATAGGGTACTTCCAGATATTCCGCCATCAGAAAACTGGCGGCCCCCATAATGGGAGGGGTGATCTGTCCCCCAGCACTGGCCGCCGCTTCGACCCCTCCTGCGAAGTGTCCCGGGTACCCCATGCGTTTCATATTGGGAATCGTGAGGGATCCGGTAGACACGGTATTAGCAATGGACGAGCCGGAAATGGTGCCAAAGAAAGCTGAGGACACAACACTCACTTTCGCGGGGCCACCGGTATAGCGACCTGCGGCCATCATGGCGTTATCAACAAAAAACTGGCCCAACCCCATTCTCTGGGCGACGACACCAAACAGAACGAAATGAAATACCACGGTGGATACTACCCAGAGTGTGATGCCGAAGATTCCCTCAAAGGGAAAATACATATTATTAATGAACTGCCGCCAATCCACACCGGGATGCACCAGTATTTGCGCTGGCATATAAGGTCCGAAGAGCGCAAAGATGATAAAGACCATAATGATTAACGGCAAAATATAGCCAATGGTCCTGCGCGCAATTTCAAGCGCAGCAATCACTAACACCGAACCAAAAAAAACATCTAATCCCGTTGGGTTTCCTTGCCTCAACATCTGTTCAGGGATATCCAACCCCATTGATGATAAACCGCGCCAACTTAACCAAAGGAATAATGAGGCGGCCATGGCGAGAATCATAATGATCCAGTCATAGATGGGAACATTGCCCCACCGTATAAAATTCGATGATCGATATTTAAGTGAATTTGCCGTCTTGATCAGCGGAAACCCAATAAAGATAAAAAGAAATAACCCAGATAAATGGACACCCATGTGAACGTAATCCACTGGTGTACCAAACCCCGCAGTCCATAAATGATAAAACGCGAAACTGATAGAGGCCCAATAGAGAAACCGAGACAAGGTAGGGCCGTTGTCTCTGGTATTCAAAGAGGTATCGTATTTTTTCTCGAGGTCTTCTAACGCCTTCGCGTCGAGTGCCGCCTGATCTGTCATCACATCACCCAAATAAAAAACAAGGCGGTTAACTGGTCGTTAACCGCCTCTAATACATACACTAAAAACTCATATCAAAGAGACACGACGAACAGCGACATATCTCTTATTGCGATAGTTAACGATTACATCATTCCCGCTTCTTTATAGAACCGAACAGCACCCGGGTGCAAAGGGACATTGATACCCTCAACACCGTCAAGCGCTGTTTCAAGCGTGATGACTTTACCTTTGGCGTGTCCATTGTCTAGCAGTTTACGTGCCGTATCAGACCACAGTGCTTTGGTCACTTCGTAAATTAGCTCTTCGCTTTGATTCGCATTGGTCACGAGAATTCCGCTTACCGCTAATGTGTTAACGTCATAAGTCACTCCCGGATAGGTTCCGGCTGGAATCGTGGATTGGATGTAGTACGGTACGGATGCATTACCCTGTTTCACTTCTTCGTCAGTAAAAGAGTAAAGTTCCATGCCTTTGGTATTATCCAACTGGATCATGGCCGCGACCGGCGTGCCGGCAGCATAAAAATAGGCATCCAGCTGACCATCTGCTAATCGCTCAGCACTTTGGGAGTTATTTAACTCAGCTTCGTCAATGTTGTCTCGATTAATGCCATGATCACCAATAATCAACTCAACGGCGATTTGCGTCCCAGACCCTGCTTGCGCAATCCCCACTCGTTTACCTTCCAAATCACCTAACCCACCCAAGCTAGCACCTTTGGGTAAGACGAGGTGCAGGTCTTCCGGGTACAGGTTGGCAATGATACGTAAGTCCGGTTTTGCATTACCCTCGAATTTGCCAATACCGTGATAAGCAAAGTGCAAAGTAGCGGCACCCGACAAACCCGCCTCCATATTTTTCTCTTGAATTGCGTTTACGTTGTGCGCTGACGCGTTGGTTGATTGCGCCATGGCAACCAGCCCAGGAACGCCACAGTTACCACCTTTATCACACGCTCTTGAGCCTGGTGGGTTAGAAATTGCATTGGCGATAATTCCACCGATAGGAAAGTAAGTACCACCCGCACCACCCGTTCCGATACGGAAGAATGTCATCTCCTGGGCTGAACTGACTCCGGTCATCAGCGTACTGCCAAGTGCTGCGATTAAAAGCGTTTTGGTTAACTTCATATTGGGTTCTCCAAGAATTAAGCGATGTCATCGCAACGCTGGTCCGACTGTAGGCCAGAGCACCTTTTACGATGACCGATTACTGAAACTAAGATTCCAGATACTATCCATTATCAACTATCATTCATCAAATACCAACCCTAAGCGGTAGGGCTGGTAAGGACACCCCAGGCTGTCAAAGCTTACTTCAAATTGGCCAATATCACTCCACTTTGGGTAGTCGACATCAGTCTAATACGGACGCCATTTCATCGTCTATACGACACACTACACGATCTCATTCACGAGTTCAGAAAATGTTTGCAATCGTTTTTCATCGAGGGCAGTGAAAAGGCTCACTGATGCATATTGAAACGAAACCCGTGCTTCTTCATATACTCGTTTTCCTGTCGCCGAAAGTGCAACCAAACTGACTCTGGCATCCCGGGGGTTATTTTGCTTCTCTATTAGCCCCACTTTTACCATCGGATTTAACAAACGCGTTACCCCAGAAGGGCTCAGACCAATTTGCTCAGCGAGATCTATTCTACGCATACTTTGATTCGATGCCTTGGATAGCTGATTTAAGACAAGGTATTCGGAAAGCCCTAAGCCGTGTACAGAAAGCGCACCACCCGCACGTTTAAGGATTTGGTTATGCAGACGAATGACATCCATCACTAATTCTGCTTCCCTTTGCTTTTGTTCTGGCATTTTCAATATTGTTGATTAGTAGTTGATCTCGCAAATATATATTAATTAATTTCACAACTCAACTATTGATCAACTAAATTCTCAGACTTGGTCCGATTGTTTGAAAATCAAGGTTAAATATAACCTCAGTGCTGTCCCACAGTTTACAGTAAACTCGTTTGAGCCTGATTGTTGAATGCCATTAGGGTCAGACTCGAATGGTACTTACTTAAAGGAAATTCATTGGTTTTCTGAATTTACCGATTGTGCAACCCTACGTCTGTAACTTCGGTTTAGTTTGAGTCATTATTGTCGTTCCACACGATATATCGCTTGTCGGCATTGCTCCATTCATCGTCAATCTCAACGAGAATGGCACTGACAAGCC
>WLWV01000244.1 GCA_012103395.1 Gammaproteobacteria bacterium | reverse complement strand
GGCTCAACATTCAATACTAAAGCCTGAAAAACCGGCTTTGGCTTCGCTCTCTACGTTCACTCCGCCAAAGCCAATAGCGAAGCTGCAATAGAAAGCTAAATTACAGACCTCAGATTACACTACCTATGAGAAAAACCTTGGCACCATCACACCACGATTCTGTTATTCGATTAATACGTCCACCCAGCGTTGCGCCGTCATTCACTGTAAACGTTATGGCCATTCAGCTTCAAAGCAAATTCAGGAAACCAAGGCACGTAATCTAGCGCCAGTCGGACCAGGTGACACGAAAAACTGCCGTTATAAAAAACTAATCCTTAAGGTATAAGCGCCACGTTGTTGATACCACTGGTCTCATCCAATCCACACATCAAATTCATGTTTTGAATGGCTTGCCCCGCTGCGCCTTTGACCAAATTATCCTCAACAGCAAGTATTACAACCGTATCACCCCCCTGAGGTCTGTGGATGGATATTCGGCAATGATTGCTACCTCTTACACTTCGAGTATCTGGGTGGGACCCCAAAGGCATAATATCCACGAAAGGCTCCGAATCGAATCGTTCAACGAAAATCTGACGAAGTTCAGATTCGCTCATTTCCAAACCTTTACCGACCAGTTTTCCATAAAGTGTGGCGTGAATGCCTCTTATCATGGGTAATAGATGGGGGGTAAAAACTAAATCAACCACCTGCTTTGTCAATAACTGCAGCCCTTGTTTGATCTCAGGGAGATGTCGATGCCCCGACACCGAGTAGGCCTTAAAGGAATCACCGACTTCACACAAGGCGGTACCAATTGCAGCTTTTCTACCAGCACCTGAAACCCCGGATTTTGCGTCTGCAATGAGGCTAGATGCATCGATCAACCCATTCTCCACTAACGGAAGAAAGCCCAATTGAATTGCCGTGGGATAACAGCCAGGATTCGCGATCAGTGTCGCTTTTCTGATCGCCTCACGATTTACTTCCGGCAACCCATACACGGCATCAGACAGCCTCTCAGGACAAGCATGTTCCATACCGTACCATGCCTCCCAAATATCCACATCACTAATTCGAAAGTCCGCAGAAAGATCAATCACTTTCACCCCTGCATCGATCAAATTCGGTGAATGCTTCATCGCAATACCGTTCGGTGTGGCGCAGAAAATTACGTCACACTTCGTTAAATCTGCTTTGCTCGGATCTTCAAACGATAGATCATAATGATTCCGCAGCGACGGAAACAATGACGCCACGTGAATTCCCTCTTCTGCTCGTGAAGTGATGCAGACCAGTTCTGCGTTACGGTGACTAGCAAGCAATCGAAGCAACTCCACCCCTGTATAACCAGTTCCACCAATAATACCAATCTTAATTTTGTTCATTAATTTCCTGCTTTGAATACCTTATCTTAGATATTAAACTTTGCTGATATGCTCTAACAACTGACGATCTCCTAACTTTGGTTTAACGCAAAGAACTGGGGGTCGAGAGCTCCAGATGAAAACCAACTCCTTCTTTGAAATTAGTTATACTCTTCGTCCAGAAAAATGGGGTCTCTCGCCGCATAGGAAATCACTAAGCAAGTATAGTACGAACGAAATATTTATCCATCATTTCTTACCTAAAGCGCAGTGCTCCTTGAGGCTCAATCTGATTAGATCCAATATTTGTTGCATAGACCGTAGACGCTAAATCACTGAATACTCTGCTCGATTATCCGGGCTGCCAACCCATCAGATACGCCCCATAAAATTCTTCAAAAATAGAACCGTGAGAAATCAATCTCCAATTGGCCAACTCATCGATCTGCATATTGCTCTTGAAAAAGATACAACAATAGACGCAGAGAAGATCAGGGCACGCGACAGAAACATAGGCATCAAATATCAATCCAAGGGTTTAACGGATCTCAAAACCATACAGTATTGGTTAACGGAACAAACAAGAGCAGGCACAACGACTGACGGTGCGATTTGCCAGAAGAGGATTAACGTTGCCGTCATAATTCTATCTATCCTGGGGTTTTTCAGTGGTTGGGGGTTGTGTCAAACCGTGCTTCATTACACTGGAAATCAACCAGTTAACATCATAAACGCAATGCTCACATTGGTAGGCACCCAAATATCGATCCTATTACTTTTAGCCATCTGCACAATACCATCTCCGTTCAATCGAAAGTTGAAGGAGGCTACGCTGGTTTTTAACCCCGGCTTTTGGGCCATGCAAACCATCGAAAAAGTAGTCGAAAAGGTGAAAAATGATTCACAACAGCAAAAATCACCGTTAGCGTTAATGAAGAATCACATTAGTGGTGACTTATGGATAAATTTGTTATCAGCCATGTCCCAGAGCTTTGCCTTTTGGCTGAACATGGGAATTGTAATCTCGTTGTTTTATCTTGCGTTCTCTACCGACCTAGCATTTGGATGGAATACAACGCTAAACTTTAGTACCGAACAACTTCATGCAGTAACAAACATCATCAGTTTTCCATGGCAATCCGCGTTTCCATTGGGTGTTCCATCTGAAGACTTGATCAGAATCAGCAGATACTATCGATTAGAAAATGGGATACATGTTTTCAGCAACGAACATACCCAACTGGCTCAACAACTCGGGCAATGGTGGTTGTTCCTATTTCTGAGCACACTACTTTATGGACTAATGCCAAGAGTGATTACGTTGGTATTAATGAATCTTAGGTTGACCAAGTCTGCTCAACGAGAAATGATGGCACAATCAGCGGTGATGTTGTTATTGGCACGTATTAACCAGCCTTATGTCACAACTCATGCCATATCCAATGACATACCCCGAATAAGGAGGTTAAATAAAAGGAACTCCATTGAAAAACAATTTTTTACCAGCCTGAATTCAGTATTTGTTAATTGGGCTGATGCCGTGTTGTCGGACTATCAGGTAGATCAACTAGGCATTGTATCTAGGCATTTTTTACAAGCTGGTGGTGCCCTGACAACCGCAGAAGAACAAAATACAATCAATAGCATTAAGGCACATAAACCTTCAGCCACCTTCATCGTAGTTAAGGGTTGGGAAGCCCCTATGCTGGATTTCTCTGACTTTTTGGATCACGTAAGAATTCACCTACCGGAACCCTTTCCCATTGCTGTCTTGCTGACACCTCTGCCACATAGCACGCTTTCCACCGCGAACATAGAAAGCTGGGAGACCTTACTCTCCGACAGGCTTGATGGAAATCTTTACATTGAGCGAATCCAATGAATCAACGATCATCTATCCCACGCTTCGCAATAGTGGGGCATCCCAACAAGGGAAAAAGCAGTCTGGTTTCAACACTTTCCCAAGATGAGAACATCGCTATTTCCTTGATGTCTGGAACCACTGAACGCAATCAAGTTTATCCAATGCGAATAGACGGTGAGCTACTTTATGAACTAGTCGATACACCTGGCTTCCAACGGTCACGTTCTGCGATGCAATGGCTGAAGGAAAGATCATCATCTCCCACTGATCGGGCTGAAGCTATTCGGGACTTCGTTAATCTTCATCAGGACTCTCACACTTTCTCCGCAGAATGTCGGCTGCTTCAGCCAATTATTGAAGGCTCTGGGATCATCTACGTGGTAGATGGCGCCATTCCATACGGAAAAGAGTATGTCTTTGAGATGGATATACTGAGGTGGACAGGGCAACCCAGCATGGCACTCATCAATCAGATTGGTGACGGAGACTATATCGAGGAATGGGAACAAACCTTATCTCAATATTTTAGAATCGTGCGAACGTTTAATGCTCAAACTGCGGACTTTCAGAAACAGATACAACTACTAAGCGGCTTCTCGGAGCTCAAGGAAAGCTGGCATCAGCCACTTATTCGAGCAGTATCAATTCTGGAAAACCAGCGAGTAGAAAGAAGATCAGAAAGCTCGATGATCATTATGGAGATGATCAGTCAAATGCTAGCGCTAAGCGTAAGACGCAATATTTCGGGGGAAGCATCCCTTTTCGAATCTGATCAGTTACACGATGAATTAAAGCAGGAACTCAGGGAGATAGAGCAGCTACACCGACTGAAAATTGAACAACTGTATCGACACCAAAATCTTGAGCGACAAGAGGACGAACTATCGATTATAGATGGCGATCTGTTTTCTGAGGATAGCTGGAAACTATTCGGACTGACTAGTGATCAACTTCTGGCAGCGGGCGCAATAGGAGGCGCTGCCACGGGTAGCACAGTCGATCTATTTACCAGTGGATCAACACTGTTGCTCGGAACAGGAATTGGCGCTGTAATCGGTAGCCTCACTGCATGGCTCGGTGGAGAAAAATTGGCTAAGTCCTCAACGGCTAAGAACAGCGCGGGAGAAAAACAACTAACTGTCGGCCCAATAAAAAACATTCAATTCCCTTATATCATCTTGGGAAGAGCCATTTTCCACCACATGACAATAGAGAAGCGAACCCATGCGCAACGCACTCCGATACATCTCACAGAGGACCAAAACATCACGAAAACGCTATTCAACGATGATAGGAAGGAGTTTGACAGAATATTTGAAAGAATGAGAAAAAAAGGAGCTGACAATAAGCAACTGAAAGAAAACCTAACCGAACTCATCAACAAAAAACTACTGAAAGCACCTATGCTCCTGTCGACCAGTACGGTTCCCAAACAAGTACGCAAAACGCAATGAGTAGCCCATGAGATGCGAGAGTCAAGCATACAGGACCCATAAATTGTAGAAGTTTAGACCAAATCTGACACCGTATTAAATCAATCCGAGCGAAGCGAGGGTTGATTTAATGAGAGTTACCCGTTTTGATGTAGTTACCAAACAATATCAAAACACAACGAGGTA
>WLWV01000243.1 GCA_012103395.1 Gammaproteobacteria bacterium | reverse complement strand
TTGTCAGTGCCATCCTCGTCGAGATTGACGATGAATGGAGCAATGCCGACAAGCGATATATCGTGTGGAACGACGATAATGACTCAACCTAAATCAAAGTTACAGACGTAGGGTTGCACAATCTGTCATTATTTCTCAGCATCTCGGCGGAACGTTAAGCGCAGGAACCCTGATGCCAATACCAATCACCTTTTTTCTATGGACGTTAGCGCATACTTTCAATGCAACCAGCCTCCTCAATCCCCTCGTTTTTCTGCCTTTTTCAAAAGAAAACCAAAAACGAAAGTTCATAATTAATTTACTTAAGGAAAAAGACAGCTCTGCGAAGCTGAAACCTCAGATGAAAGAGCTCGAAGACATCCTGATTTTTGAAGCCATCGCCCGCGCAAATGGCATCCAAAAAGATGCCGCATTGGAACTCGGAATATCTCCTTCGAAGATATCGAGTCAAATGGGAAAACAAATAAGACACACTCGCAAACCTCACTAGCGCTTTTGTCATCTCACTGATATCTCGCGGGGTTCTCAGCGCATCCTCTGGTTTAGGCCCACAGGCAGACCTTTTGATGTCTGCGTTATTGTTGATAGTTTCACGAGCCAGATAAATATCAAAACAACGAAGCCAAAAGGCAATCCATTAACCATCGTTATCTTCCACGATTCCGATAAGCCGGAATGGCAATAAGCGCCATTCCAATAATCAGCAGCACCAAGGTTCCCGGTCTTTCCCACATAAACGACACGCCATCGGTAATATTCATGGCCCTAGCAAAATTATCCTCCATCATTCCACCAAGAATAAAACCAATTAATAGAGGAGCTAAAGGATAGTCAGCAAATCGTAAGACAGTGGCGCAAATACCCAATCCGACAAGAAGTAACAATTCCGTCGCATTGTTCTGACCAATGTATGCTCCCATTAACGTAAAAAAGAGAATAAATGGAACCAGATAGTTTCTGGGGACGGATAAGACCTTGGCGATGTAGGGTATCAGAGGCAAGTTCAGCAAAAGCAGCACCAAATTTCCGATATACATGGAGACGATAACGGACCAAAACACCTCGGGGCTGTCTATCATTAATCGAGGCCCTGGCGAAACATTTAGCGCAATCAGCGCTCCAAGCAGGATAGCAGTGGTCCCCGATCCCGGAATACCCAATGTCAACAATGGCACAAAAGAGCCCGTACAAGCGGCGTTGTTGGCGGTTTCTGGCGCAGCGAGGCCCTTGATTGAACCTTTACCAAACTCCTTTTGCTCTTCAGGGCGAGCGATATTTCGCTCCACTGCATAGCCTAGGAAAGAAGCAATCGTTGCACCTGCGCCGGGCATAACACCAATAAAAAACCCTTGCAGAGATTGCCGGGCGACCACCGGAGCAATCTTTTTTACTTCGTTCTTAGTGACACTCAGGTTCTTTATTTGCTTATTGCTTTCTCCTTGCAATCCACGGCTTGGGTCTAGCACCATATGGAACACTTCAGGCAGCGCAAACATTGCCATGGCTAGTGTAATAAAGCTCACCCCCGATTGTAAATCCTGCACTCCCATCGTAAACCGTGGCGCATTGAACAACGCAGATTCACCGATCGTGGATAGCATTAGGCCCAGAATCGTCATCAACAACGCCTTGGCAACCTTGCCTTTGCCCGCAAAAGCCGCAATAGCTGACAGACCGACCATCATGAGCGCAAAGTACTCAGCAGAATGAAACAGGAGCGCGACGCTCGCCAGCGCAGGAGCGAAACCGACCAACAGTAGTGCACCAATGGTTCCACCACAAAACGAGCAAACCGCAGCAATTGCCAATGCCTTACCAGCCTGCCCTTTTTGTGCCAGAGGATAACCATCAAACGAAGTTGCGACGGTTCCTGCCACTCCCGGTGCATTGATCAGGATCGAAGAAGTTGAACCACCAAAAATTGCGCCATAATACACGCCGGCCAACAGAATCAATGCAGTGGATGGATCTCCGAGGCTAATGGCCACAGGAATCATAATGGCAATGATCGACATTGGGCCTAAGCCGGGTAACATTCCAATGAAGGTTCCAACCAAACAACCCGCAATCACCATTAACAAGTTTTTCAGTGAAAACGCGGTGCTTAACCCTAATAGTAAACCGTCTAACATGTTATTAGCCTCGTCGTGAAACCATGTTCACCTGGGTATTACTCAACTCAAAAACCTTGGCCACGGGCTCAAGTAGATGCCTAATGTCTCCTGAACAAGGTACCAAATTGAAAAAGCCGCAATAAATGCAATCAGCAACAGCCGATAAAGCTTTCGCTCTCCAAGTACCATACTGGATCCGAGGATAAACAGAATGGTCGCGGTGATAAAACCCACAGGTCTTAGCAAAACAGCATAGCAAACCATACCCAGTATTAGTCCTGAAGCTTGACCCAATCTGAATTTCCTGAAATCGATGTCGGTCGATTCCATCGAGTCAGATGGCGACAGCAGAATAAAAAGAGACAAAAGTGCACCAGCAATACTTAACACCTTGGGTAGAGTATTGGGGAGAAAAGCCATATTTCGCTCGAATGGCAAAATAGGAAAATGGTAAGCCGCTAAACCATAAACAATCGAAACGACCAGAAAGAGCAAGGCAACACAACGATCCAGACGCATAGTTGGCTCAGACGTAATTAGACATTATTTGAAAGACGAGGCGCAGAACGCCTCATCTATTTCTCCAACTCACCCGTTGATAGGGGGTTATAGAAAACCTAACTTCTTCATCAAAGTAGAAATAACTGATTCCTGCTGCTCAAGAAAAGCCGTGAATTCATCACCAGGGTTATAGATATTCACCCAACCGTTGCGCGCGCGAACTTCTTCCCATTCTGGTGTGTCATACATCTTTGAAAGAACCGAGATGTATTCTGATCTTTGCTCTGAAGATAGCCCAGGCGCCGCAAAAAAGCCTCTCCAGTTTACAAATTCAGTATCGATACCCTGCTCTTTGAGAGTCGGTGCGTCGGCATAGGCGTCCACTCGTTCAGAGGAAGTAACGCCGATGATTCTTACTTCTCCAGATTTAGCGAGTTCCACTGCTTCGGAAAAACCGGTTGATAGTGCTGAAATTTCACCCGACAACAGACCCGCCATTGCCTTTCCACCTGCGTCATAGGGGATGTATTTCACTTTAACTGGATCCTGGCCTGCGGCCTCCATGGCCATTGCAGCGACTAAATGGTCCATGCTGCCTGGTACGGAGCCACCCCCAATCGCCACTTTAGAGGAGTCAACCTCGAAAGCAGAAACCAGATCATTAAACGATTTCAGCTCGCTGTTCTTGCTTACAACGAACGCCGCATAATCCCCAATGGTTCCGGCAACCATGGTTAAGTCACGGAAACTTTGGGGAAATCGACCAGTTAATGAACGAATCACAATGGGTGTTGAGTTCACCATCAGTGTTCCATGATTGGATTCGGAATTCTCGATAAGATAGCCGATGGCTTTTCCTCCACCACCGCCCGACATATTCTCAAAAGTCGCATTTTCGATAATTCCCGACTTAGTCAACGCTTCCCCCGTACCTCTCGCCGTACCATCCCATCCTCCTCCGGCTCCCCCGGGGATTAGAAAATGAATCGAATCAATGCCCCCAGCACTGGCGGCCTGCATTCCAACTGCAAGCACCAATGCAGCGGCTGTATGCTTGATCGCGGTAGTAATTTTCATATTCGGCTCTCTTATTAATTTGAGTTGGTTATAAACTAATTTCCCATTATAGACTAGCAAGTTCTGATCCATCAATAGACAGAATCTGAATGCCCGGCCTAAGATCTCTCTCACAGAAATTAGCATTCAAACGGTAACACCAATTAGATAACCATCCAAATAAATCGAATATTGTAGATATTCACCAAAACTCTGAATTAAAAAAATCAAGGCAAAAAAAAGGGCGTTTAAGAAAACGCCCGAATAAACACCAATGGAGGAATGAAACTTTTCTATGCAGCTCGCTTTATCTCGGAAGCAGTCTTTGCCGCTTTATTATGAGATATGTTCAGCTCTGCAAAAGCACCTTTTTGGTTTACCACATCAGAGATTTGGTAACGTTCGATGCCGATGTCTCTCAAGAAACTGTCAGACATCATATTCAGCTGTTGAATAGCTTGTCTGCGGTTATTCCACTCTTTGAATTGATCGAACATACGCTCGACAAAACTTTTGCGGAAACGTCCTTGAAAAACGTTTGATTTGTTCTCATTATTAACGGTATTATTCATGATTAGCCCTCAGTTAAGAACAGTTAAGAACAGTTAAAATAATGGTCAATAAAGTCAGAGCACCTATGTAAGCGGCTCCTACTTCAATGATAATTTTGTTCGCCATTTTGTACTCTCTTAGGTTTTAGCAGATTTCTCTGCCGCTTATGTTGCGCGGTGGCCAATTTCGTTCCGCGTTTGCCATGGGTGTAATATAGGCCTCTAGGCCCTTGAGAACAAACGATAGATTTTCATATAATGCATGAACATTTCCTCATGTATGCATTATGGCGATTCACTACCCTCCTATCTCAGCGTTAAGGGCCCTTGAAGCCGCAGCTAGACACCTTAGCTATACCCGTGCGGCAGAAGAGCTGTTTGTTACACAAAGTGCAATCAGTCACCAGATCAAACACGCTGAAGAGTTGTTAGGGTTTCGTCTTTTTGAACGAAGAGGAAAGCGTCTGGTACTGACCGAAGCAGGACACGCATTAGTCCCCATCGTTCGAGATTTTTTGCGACGACTTTCTTCTAGATTGTGCAACCCTACGTCTGTAACTTCGGTTTAGTTTGAGTCATTATTGTCGTTCCACACGATATATCGCTTGTCGGCATTGCTCCATTCATCGTCAATCTCAACGAGAATGGCACTGACAAGC
>WLWV01000039.1 GCA_012103395.1 Gammaproteobacteria bacterium | reverse complement strand
CTTGTCAGTGCCATTCTCGTTGAGATTGACGATGAATGGAGCAATGCCGACAAGCGATATATCGTGTGGAACGACAATAATGACTCAAACTAAACCGAAGTTACAGACGTAGGGTTGCACAATCACGGCATGGCGCTCACTGGATACGTGGGTAAGCTGCTCAGTGAAGCGATTACCGTGGATAGAAAAGAAATCGCTTGTTTCGAAAAAATACCACATAAGCGGTTTCCTGGTTGCGGCCATGAGTTACTATAAGCTTAAAGATTATTTCTAAATTCGAGTGCTTGTTACCCACTCATCAATCGAGTCAACTGATTTTAATGAAGAAGGATATTCCCCATAAGGGCAATAAGAGTAAAGGAGATGAGAATGATACCCAACCCCAGTCCATGTCCGAACCCATGCCTAGGTCCGTGGATATGCCCGAAGCAGCTAAAGCTCGTATTGTGGAAATTGGTGATGAATCGGATGGACAAAGAATCGATAACTACTTGATCAAAATGCTGAAAGGGGTTCCTAGAACTCGAATATATAAAGCACTAAGAAAGGGGGAGGTTCGGGTTAATGGTTCGAGAAAGAAAGCGTTATACAACTTAGTTATCGGTGATAAAGTAAGGGTTCCGCCCATTCGTTATGCGATGGCTAAGGGCGATCTTAATATTCCGCCTAGGCTTCTTGACCATGTTCCCATTCTTTATGAAGATGAGCATCTTTTAGTAGTAAACAAGCCGTCAGGCCTCGCAGTGCATGGTGGAACTGGGGTACGGTATGGACTGATTGAAGCGTTTCGGGAGCTACGCCCCGAACTTCGTTATCTGGAATTGGTTCATCGATTAGATCGAGAAACTTCCGGGTGTTTGATGTTAGCGAAAAGTCGCCAAGCCTTATTAAAGTTGCATGAGAAATTGGGGAATGATCGCTCTATTGGAAAATACTACTTGGCTTTGGTGAAAGGAGAATGGGGAAAGAAACCAAGAACCATTCGGCTAACACTAAGAAAACAGGTATCAAATGACGGGCAGACTCGTATGGTAGTGGATCGAGACGGCCAAATAGCTATCTCTGTTATAAGGCCGCACCGTCACTTTGAAAATTCGACATTGTTAAGTATCGAACTAAAAACCGGGCGAATGCATCAAGCTCGAGTGCATTGTGCCAGTTCGCATTTTCCCATTGCCGGAGATCGGGTCTATGGAGATGATGCATTTAATAAGCAGATGAAGAAATTGGGTCTTGGTCGACTGTTTCTTCATGCCTGTCGAATTGAAATGGCGCATCCTATGACAGAGATGACACTTAACATCGAAGCGCCATTGCCTGGCCAAATGTCTAATTTCCTAAAAGCATTGTAAAGTGACATTGCAACTAGTAATCGCTTCGTCTTGCCAGTTTGAGAGGGGCGAAAAATAGCTTTTATATCGACCGACATTGACCTAAAGCCAGTCTTGACTCAGTTCTAAACTTGGCCTGTATCTGTCGTGACTCTACTGAATAGGGTAGCTGACTCACCCTTGCTAGAAGAGATTTTTATCGGAGGTGAAGGTGAGGTACAAATTACTGATATTTGATTGGGATGGAACCTTGATGGATTCAGGGGAGCGGATAACGAATTGCTTTTGTGCCACAGCTAAGGATTTAGGTCTTCCACTGCCGGATCGTGACCAAGTTCGAAGCTATATTGGCATTAGTTTGCCCGAAGCATGGCAGCTTTTATATCCTTATCTAGATAGCGTCCGAATTGCTAACTTGATTGTCCAGTATCGCGTTCATTGGATTTATTTGGATGATACCCCGATGCCGTTGTTTGATGGTGTCAAGCAGGGATTGACAGAGCTTGTTGCCCAGGGATATTGGTTGTCGGTGGCGACGGGAAAGTCTCGTGCTGGACTCGATCGAGCAATGGCCGAGATCAGGTTGTTTGATCATTTTGTGTATACTCGGTGCGCCGATGAATCGAGATCTAAACCTCATCCACAAATGGTATTGGATATACTTGATTTCACGGGGCTTGACGTATCTCAGGCTGTAATGATTGGTGATACTACATTTGATCTCGAAATGGCAAAAAATGCAGGCATTGATCGATTTGCCGTGGGCTACGGCTATCACCATCGGTCTAATCTTCTGCCGCTGGTTTCAGATTCTGTTTGTCATGCTGAGTTTGATGGCATTGCCCGAGATTTTGATGAAGTAAGGGGCTTTTTTGCATGACTCATTTAGTGCAAAGTTTGAAGCAGAATTTATCGGGTTACTGCTACTTTCAGTTGGGTTTTAGGAAAGTGCGATGCTGTGGTTTTTTGCGCACCATGTTTTACTAAAGAATGGAAAAAGAATTTAAGCGTGTCTGTTCCACTAAAGATCTAACTGAAAAAGGATCTGCCATTGGGTTCGAAGTTGATGCCGAGCAGTTTCTCAATGGCTTTGTGGTGCTATTTAATGGAAAGCCCTATGCATATCTCAACCGTTGCCCGCACGTGGGAACGGAATTGGATTGGGTTCCCGGAGTTGTTTTTGATGAACAGAAGACGTTTCTTTCCTGTGCTACTCATGGCGCGTTGTTTGATCCGGTAACTGGAGGTTGTGTACGAGGCCCCTGCATCAATCAATTTCTGGTTTCGTTAGTCATTCACATCGAGGATGACAACGTCATGGTTGCTGTTTGAGATTATGATGGACTCAAACCTTTTTACAAAATTTTTGAAGTTTGTGGGCATGTTGTGTTTTCTTAATACCTTCCTACGACCATACTTGAGAGGTAAATGGCATTAAGATCATCTGAAGAGTTATCAATTCTTAGCATTCCTAGGGATCGTCTCCCTAGAGAGGATGCCGTTGAGCTCGCCTTATCAAGATGGAGTCAGCCTAGCCCGTACTTCTCTCATGGGGAAGATGCGAGATCCAGTGACCAAGGGTTACTATCCTCTTTCTATGGTGGGTTAGTGAAGTCTAGTGTGCACAATTGGCAAAATGGTGGGAGAGTGTTGGTGGATCGAACGGATATTCGAATTTTATTTGATAGCTATAAACTTCCTTTGCCGGTGAGATCTCTTGACGTTTGTTGTCGCGAAATAGACAGCTTTGTCCGCGAGCAGTTCTTTACCAATTGGAATGTGTTCCAAGGAACGGAAACTAGATCTTTAAGTGCCATGAAAGCCTTGTCCGAGAATTGGACTGAGGTTTTAACCCACGATGTTTTTGGTGGATCAGATTATGAGCCCGGTAGCCTATTGTTATTGTTCTTCTTGTGTCCGCTGCTGCCCATTTATCCAGGCCAACCGCTATCAGAAGAAAAGGATCCGATTAACGCACTGCATTCGAAAACTTCGAACTTGGTACTGCCAGAGTCAGTGACAAATGGAAACGCTG
This sequence comes from Gammaproteobacteria bacterium, assembly GCA_012103395.1. GTDB lineage: Bacteria > Pseudomonadota > Gammaproteobacteria > Arenicellales > Poriferihabitantaceae > WLWV01. The sequence goes on along the minus strand of WLWV01000039.1, from coordinate 14,715 downwards.
ACGAAAGTATACAGTGGGCGTTGATGAATTCTGATTGGTGGGCTAGGAGGGTTGTATGGGCAAGTGAACAGGCTTTGTTATTTCAGGCTTTGTTATTTCGATAAGCTAAAGCTAGCTCATTGTTTTTTAATGCAAGAAGAGTGGCTATAGTCAAATTCTGGTTATAGATCGTTGGTCTAGGCCAGTGAGGTTGATGGGAGCAAAGACAACCAGATTCCCAGTGTCCATGTTAGAATATCATTCGTCTTGTTCAATAGTAAATATTAGTGATTCAGGCAAAAAAGCAACCCGCTAAGCATTCAGCGGAAAATAGTACGCTTTCCGTTAAGTTCTCCACGATCTTCACGGAAGCAGGACTAGTCTTGCTTGTTGGACTTATTGCCTATCTTCTGTTGTGTCTTACAACTTATTCAGAGAATGATCCTGGTCCCACTCACACCGGCAGCAATAGTGAGCTGATGAATATGGGCGGACACGCTGGTGCATGGATTGCCGATCTCTTATTCACCTTGTTTGGTCGATCAGCCTATTTGCTTTTATTTTTTATTAGCATCATTGGTTGGCGAATCTATAAAAACCGAATCATCAAAATGTCCACTGGGCGGTTGACGCTACTCACTGTGTCGGGCTTGGTTTTGTCTATGGTTGGTATTTGTGGTTTGGAGCAAATTTATTTTCCTTTACAAAATCCGAATACCAATTTATTCGCTGGTGGGATTATTGGCTACAACCTGGCCGGGGCTTTCGTGGTTCGCTTCGGTGTGGTGGGCAGTGCGATTATTTTTTTGGTGTTCTTTATCGCTGGTGTCACACTCCTTGGTCAGGTTGCATGGCTAAATCTGATGGATCGGATCGGATATGCTATTTTTTCCGTGGTTGAGCAGGTGAATCGTTTGATCCAAGATCGTTTGGACAGAAATCAGGGTGCGAAGGTTCGAAAAAAGCGAGAGGTGACGGTTAAAAAAATTCGATCCGAGATTGTGGAGAAAAAGCCCCCTAGAATAGAGCCCAAAATAGAGGCGCCTGTGGAAAGCGTTCGTAAGCAGAAGGAGCATCAGGTGAGCTTATTCACTGGTCAGTCGGCGAATGGTGTTTTACCAGACCTATCTTTATTGGATCCGCCTGATGACGGAGGTTCGGGGTATTCCAGGGAGGAATTGGAATCGATGTCACAGTTGTTGATTAAGAAGTTAAAGGACTTCAATGTGGATATTACCGTTGAAGCTGTCCAGCCGGGGCCTGTAATTACACGCTTTGAAATTGACCCAGCTCCTGGAGTTAAGGCCAGTCAAATCGTTGGGTTATCCCGAGACCTCGCTCGATCTTTGTCTGTGGTGAGTGTTCGAGTGGTAGAAAATATTCCGGGGAAAACCGTGATTGGCATTGAAATTCCTAACCAGACTCGGGAAATAGTGAGACTAGTGGAAGGGTTGTCTTCGGATGAATATGAAAAAAGCGCCTCACCTTTAACGCTGGTTTTGGGAAAAGATATCGCAGGTAATGCCGTGATTACGGACTTGGTCAAAATGCCCCATGTGCTCATTGCAGGTACCACGGGTTCGGGGAAGTCGGTGTGCATCAGTGCGTTGATATTGAGTTTGGTTTATAAGTCGACACCGGAACAGGTGAGAATGATCATGGTCGACCCCAAATTTCTGGAACTCTCAATTTATGATGGAATTCCCCATCTACTAACCCCGGTTGTTACCGATATGAATATGGCGGCAAATGCGCTTCGATGGTGTATCGTTGAGATGGATCGTCGATTTCGTGTGATGGCGGCCACGGGAGTCCGGAACATCGCAGGCTTCAATAAAAAAGTTGATAATGGCAAAAAGACGGGCGCTCCTTTATTTGACCCCACCGCTGAATTAGAACCCGGTCAAGTGCCGGAGCCATTGGATAGATTGCCATACATCGTTGTTGTGGTTGATGAACTAGCTGATTTAATGATGGTTGTTGGCAAGAAAATAGAAGAAATCATTATTCGAATAGCACAAAGGGCACGAGCCGCTGGAATCCATCTTGTACTGGCGACCCAACGCCCATCAGTGGATGTTGTTACTGGATTGATTAAGGCTAACGTACCAACCCGAATTGCGTTTCAGGTATCTTCCCGGGTTGATTCTAGAACCGTGCTTGATCAAATGGGTGCGGAACAGCTGTTGGGACAAGGAGACATGTTGTTCTTGCCACCGGGGTCAGGTTTTACTCAACGAGTACACGGATCGTTTGTGTCTGATGATGAAGTTGCTAACGTGGTTGCCCAGCTAAAGGGTATGGGGAAACCAAATTATCTCGATGAAATTACTACTGGAAACTTTGAGGGGAACTCTAAGGGCGAAGCGTTTTCAGAGGGTGGAGGGGAATCTGATCCTTTATACGATGATGCCGTGAGTTTCGTTACAAAAAGTCGAAAAGCATCGATTTCTGCTGTACAAAGAGCATTGAGAGTGGGTTACAACCGCGCTGCGCGAATGGTGGAGACAATGGAGGAAGGTGGTGTTGTCTCCTCTGCGGATAACGGTAAAAGAGAAGTGTTGGCGCCACCGCCACCGGAATAAACCCGAATGATCAGATAAAGTATTTCAGCCTTCGTCTCCAGACGAAGAGTAGGGATAGGTAATTATGAAAAATAAAATTATGCAGACGAGGTTCAGATCTACGATTCAAATGGTACATACTCAAATTGATATTCAAAGAGCACTATATCACATTGTTTTTTCGTTGTTTTTGCTGACGGGAGCTGGGCTCCCTCGAATCGCGGAAGCCAGCTCAGGGTTGGACTCCCTGAATCACTTTTTTACCGAGATTAGGACCTTTGAAGCTCGCTTTGGGCAGATTGTGCTAAATGATTCCCTCGAAGAGGTGGATGATGGACAAGGAAAGGTATGGATCAGTCGGCCAGGCCTTTTCCGCTGGGATTATGAAGCCCCGGACGCTCAGGAAATTGTCGGTGATGGTGTTAATGTCTGGATTCATGATGTTGAACTAGAGCAGGTCACTGTGCGCGATCAGCAGGATGCCTTAGGCAATACACCTGCGATTCTGTTAGCTGGTGCCGGTAATCTGGGCGATAACTACATCATTGAAGATATTGGCACACAGGGTCGATTTGATTGGGTAAATCTGATTCCTCGTGAGCAGGAAAGTAGTTTTGAGGAGGTGCGAATAGGATTTGAAGATAACCGCTTGCGGTTAATGGAGTTGATCGACAGCCTTGGACAGAAAACGCGAATTAGTTTCATTGACCTGAAGGAAAACGTATTTATTCCATCCACTATCTTTGATTTTATTGCACCAGATGGAGTGGATGTTATTGATGCTGCGGGGGGATAATGAAGCCCCGCCCTTTTTGTTCATGCTGAATACCACCGATATGCCCTCACTACACTAATGGACATGGCGTCTATATCGGAGGCCGTGTCGGGTTTAGCCAGTTCAGTAACCTGCCTCGATAGGGGCAATTCGTGATTCGGAAGATATAATGTCGGTGAACTGGAATGTTCCTCTTGCGGAGCGAATGCGACCTCGCCATTTACATGAAGTGGTTGGGCAAACTCATTTGTTAGGAACTAGTAAACCTCTAAATCGTTTGCTTAGTGGTGATGAAAACTTAGGCGGCCATTTACATTCCATGATTTTCTGGGGACCGCCAGGTACAGGAAAAACCACTCTTGCTCGGTTGGTTGCAGCGAAAACCCAGGCACAGTTTATCTCGATTTCTGCTGTGACAAGTGGTATCCAGGATATCCGTAAGGCGATAGACCAAGCCAAGAAAATACAGGGAGAAGGGGGGAAAACACTATTGTTTGTTGATGAGGTACATCGATTTAACAAATCCCAGCAGGACGCCTTTTTGCCTCATATAGAGGACGGCACTATCGTGTTTATAGGCGCGACCACTGAAAATCCGTCTTTTGAACTAAATAATGCGCTGTTATCTCGTGCTAGGGTCTATTTGCTGAAGGCGCTGGAAGCCCAAGATATTCAAACCGTGGTACGTCAGGCACTCGGTGATGTGCAAAGAGGACTCGGTGAATGGGGTTTGGATATTGATTCTGAAGCGATGGAACAGCTTTGCTTCCAGGCGCAGGGGGATGTCAGGCGTGCATTGGGATTGCTTGAAACCGTCGCTGATTTGGTTACTCATCATGATGACGATGTTACTGCGGACATGGGGAGTGATAATGTTACTGATCGAAGAAACAACATCAGCATTCATCATATCACCGAAGTGTTATCCGAACGTCTTGTAAGATACGACAAGAAAGGTGATCTTTTTTATGATCAAATTTCTGCGTTACATAAGTCGATTCGTGGATCAAGCCCCGATGCAGCGGTTTATTGGGCAAATCGAATGCTGAAAGGAGGATGCGATCCGCACTATTTGTTTCGTCGGCTGGTTCGGATCGCCAGTGAAGATATTGGCAACGCTGATCCTCGGGCGCTAAGCTTGGCGATGGATGCTTGGAATGCGTATGACCGCTTGGGTGTGCCAGAGGGAGACTTGGCGTTGAGTCATGCTGTGATGTATTTGTCGGTGGCGCCTAAAAGTAATGCGGTGTATTCCGCTCACAATCTAGCGGTTCGAACGGTGAACGAATACCCGGATGAAGAAGTTCCCGCTCATCTAAGAAATGCACCGACTCGCTTAGCGAAGCAGATGGGGCATGGGAAGGAATATCGTTACTCTCATAACGAGCCTGATACTTATAGTGCTGGACAAGTCTATCTGCCTGACCGGTTAGTGGGACAGGTTTTCTATCAGCCAACAGAAAATGGACTGGAAAAAAAGATATCTTCCAAGTTAGCGTGGTTACGATCATTGGATAAACAGTCAGAATAAAACCATGTCTAACTGGCTCTATTTGGTATGCTGAATGCAGTTTTAGTGGCGCTGGGCGGTGCTTTGGGTGCGTTAATGCGTTATTGGATGGTCAGTGTAGTGAATCTGCGTTTCGGAACTGGTTTCCCTTGGGGCACATTGAGTGTAAATGTGCTCGGGTCTTTTTTGATTGGTGTTTGTGTGGTGCTTATTCAACAACGCTTTCAGAGCGATATGCTGGTTAGGTCTCTGTTGATGGTTGGATTGTTAGGTGGATTCACGACGTTCTCTGCCTTTTCCCTCGACACAGTTCAGCTTTTGCATTCTGGCTTGATAATAAAGGCCGTGCTAAACATTGCGATGAATGTTTCTATTTGTTTAACTGCTACTATCGCAGGATTGCTATGCACAGATTGGCTGACTGGGCTGTATTCCTAAGTGCGCCAATTCCTGTTTTGTTACTGAACATGAGAGGCTTTTTGATCTAGATCTATTGGATAAGTAGCTCGATGCCTCTAATCTTGGGTTATATGGTCCCATTTTCCAAAAGCTATTCTCCTGTTTGCTCACTCGTAAGATTCAAGGAAGTTTTTCAGTTGCTTTTCATGACTTTAACCCCTAATCAAAGTTACAATCCACCTCTTCGAATTTCTTCAGTTTTCGACTGTTCGATTGCACTATTTGTAGAGCACTCTATTCATTTTTGTAACTTGAAGAACCTTTGCAGAAGCTAGAGGTTCTTTGGATATACTGCTGCTAAGATGGGTTTATCCACCGCCAGTATTGTTTGGGGAGTTGTTAGAATATCAAATAGGAACAACTGGAATTCGGGCATGAATCGTATTTTTATCAATCCCTAACGAGGTAGTAAATGCTGGACCAGCAGCTAATAAGGCAAGATATAGAACAGGTGGCGGAGAAACTAAAATATCGCGGCTATATATTGGATGTGGAAGGGTTTCAAACCCTTGATAGTGAAAGACGACGACTACAAAGTGAAACTGAGTCGCTTCAGGCAGAACGCAACAGTGTGTCAAAACAGATTGGTGTAGCGAAGTCAAAAGGAGAGGATGTCCAATCCATTATGAATTCCGTGGCTGATCTGGGCGATAAGCTAAAAACAAGCCAGGGCGAACTGAATCGGATTCAGGAATCTCTGCAGGCGTTGATGAGTAGTATCCCTAATCTTGCGCATGAATCCGTCCCTGAAGGAAGGGATGAAGAGGACAATATAGAGGTTAGGCAATGGGGAACTCCAAGAAACTTCGATTTCGATGTTAAAGATCATGTTGATCTTGGGGAAGGGTTGAATGGAACAGATTATGAATCCGCCGCGAAGCTTTCAGGATCACGATTCGTTGTTCTTCGGGGGCCAGTAGCAAGACTGCATCGGGCGTTGGCGCAGTTTATGTTGGATTTGCACACTGAAAAGCACGGCTATACGGAGATGAATGTGCCAATACTGGTTAACCCCGAGTCGCTTTATGGTACAGGCCAGCTGCCAAAATTTGAGGATGACCAATTCTCTACTGCGGATACTCCCCCGTTTTACCTGATTCCGACAGCAGAGGTGCCATTAACAAACTTGGTTTCAAATCAGATTGTTGATGCACAAAGCTTACCCATTCGCTACGTTGCTCATACTCCATGCTTTCGACGGGAGGCAGGCTCATACGGTAGGGATACCAGAGGGATGATTAGGCAGCACCAGTTTGAGAAGGTGGAGATGGTCAATATCGTCGAACCATCGCAGTCTTACTATGAATTGGAAAAGATGACGGCTTGTGCGGAGCAGGTCTTGCGTGAACTTGAGTTGCCCTATCGGGTGCTGACGCTGTGCACCGGTGATATGGGATTTTCTGCGGCTAAGACCTATGACCTAGAGGTATGGATACCGAGTCAAAACACTTATCGGGAAATTTCTTCCTGTAGCAATGTGGAGTCATTCCAAGCGCGCCGTATGAAGGCAAGATGGCGCAACCCTGAAAGCGGCAAGCCCGAGCTGCTTCATACGCTGAATGGATCCGGTGTCGCAGTTGGTCGGGCGTTGGTTGCTGTTTTGGAGAACTACCAGAACGTTGACGGCACAGTTAGCGTGCCAAAAGCGCTTCAGATTTACATGGGCGGTTGTGAGAAAGTTGAGTGTTTGAAATGATCTTTGCATTCAACATGCCGGCTGATCTCAGTCTTCAGAATTTGTCTGAGATCATCTTTGCGTCTGCTGAGGTATTGGTAATTTGAGCGGATACGCTGGTAATTTCTCCTTGCGCAGTTTGACTTAGATATTATTTTGTATCGACGACCAATGAGTTGCGAGATACACAGGGATAGGACCTTTCTAGTTACCGGGGCGAGCTCAGGAATCGGCCGCGCAGTAACCATGATGTTACTACAACGCTCTGCGAAAGTGGTTGGTGTATCTAGGAGAGCACTTATTTTTACCGCAGCAGAGGTTGATGCCGTTGACACTGACAACTTTAGATCAATCCAATGTGATCTGTCTGATTTTGAATCACTATCAGAGTTGCTTGAACCCGAGGTCAAACGAATTTCTGCTGATGTCTCCTATCCGCTAATTGGGGTAGCTCTTTGTCACGGTTATGGTGACTTCGGTTCAGTGGAACAGTTTTCCAATGAGCGTATATCACGGTTGATCAATACCAATTTGACTAGCCATATTATGATTGCCCGATTGATATTGCCTGTGCTTAAAACGGCTGGCAGCGGAGATTTAGTGTTTATCGGCTCGGAGTCTTCTCTGAAGGGAGGCAAAAAAGGTGCGATTTATTGCGCTACGAAATTTGGCCTTCGCGGTTTCGTGCAATCTTTGAGGCCAGAGTGTGCCTCAGCTAACGTGCGAATAGGGATTGTGAATCCCGGTATGGTTGACACGGACTTTTTTAATCATTTGGACTTCACCCCCGGAGAAGTGAGAGATAATCGATTGCATGCTGAAACAGTGGCTAATGCGGTGATGTCCATTTTTGAAATGCCTCAGGGAGCTGTCATGGATGAAGTTAGCCTTTCCCCGTTGAAAACGGTGATTAGAAATAAGTGAACAATTGTCAAACCCCTTTTTACTGAATTGACGTAGCTCTTTGGAAGTCGATGGGTTAAGTATAAGTAGATTTAAGTAGATTAATGACTAGAATAGCGATAGCCGGCGCAGCCGGTCGAATGGGACAGACTATTGTCCGAGAGCTCCAAACCAATCAAGTATTTACACTGACTGCCGCACTGGAACACAAAAACAGTGAAGCTTTGGGTAAGGACGTTGGTTTTGTATCCGGCATCGAAGCGAAAAATATTTTTATTCAGGATAGCTTGAATGATGCATCGTTTGATGTGCTTATCGACTTTACTCGACCAGAGCCAACCATGGAACATGTTGCCCTATGTCTTGAAAACAAGGCATCAATGGTCGTCGGTACAACGGGCCTTGATGATCAACAAAAAGACACGATCATCAAGGCAGGAAAACATATTCCAATTCTGCTAGCGGCGAACACCAGTGTTGCCGTTAACTTATGTGCATCACTGGTGGAAATGGCGAGTAAAGTGTTGGGTGATGTTGTGGACATAGAAATTATTGAAGCCCACCATCGCCACAAAGTCGATGCGCCATCAGGCACTGCTTTGTTGCTTGGTGAGTCAGTGGCGAAAGCGTTGAATAAAGATCTTTCTAAAGATGGTGTCTTTGAGCGATATGGGCACACAGGAGAGCGAATCGCAGGCTCCATTGGCTTTTCTACCATTAGGGGAGGGGATATTGCTGGCGAACACACGGTGATGTTTATCGGCGAGAATGAGCGGATAGAAATTACTCATCGGGCGACCAATCGGAAGATCTTTGCTCAAGGAGCAATAAGGGCAGCTACTTGGCTTTGTGATCAACAATCTGGGTTTTACACCATGAAAGATGCATTAGGGTTAGTTTGATTTCGACTCGTTCTTTGTTTAACTTTGTGTTTCGAGTAGTTTTCGACGGTTTCTAAGACTGACGCACAATGTCATTTTGCAATGACAATTTAATCGCAAAACAACAATTTTGTGGCGCATAATTTATTGATAAAATTGAACTAAAAAGGTAAAATCGGCGCCACCAAGTTATCCGGATGGGGAGAAGCCAATTTCAAGGTTTCTCCCTTTTTTAAGCGCATTTTCTGGGTTGCTCACAGTGGGTAACTATTCGTTAACTTTCTTGATGGATAGCTGCTGACCATGGCTCCCAAGGGGTATATATTGAATAGATCTGCTTTGCTTGTCCTTGAAGATGGAACCGTATTTCATGGAAAGTCAATCGGCGCCGATGGAACGACCACCGGGGAAATTGTATTTAACACGTCGATGACGGGGTATCAGGAAATTTTAACTGATCCGTCCTATGCAAAACAGATGGTCACCCTTACCTATCCACATATCGGTAATGTTGGCATTAATCGCGAAGATGAAGAATCAGGGAATATTTTTTGCTCAGGCTTGATCGTAAAGCATGTTCCTAGGCGCTACAGTAATTGGCGTAGTGAACATGATTTACCAACCTATTTGAAAAATAACAATGTCATTGCGATCAGTGATATCGACACCAGAAAGCTAACGCGCCATATTCGGTTACATGGCGCGCTTCGAAGTTGCCTAGTTGCTGGAGAGCTATGTGAGGTGGAGAAAGCGATCGAAATGGCGAAGGATTTCCCTGGGCTTGGGGGGATGGATCTGGCTAAGGAGGTTTCCACACCAACTGCTTATAAATGGGCTGAAGGGGTTTGGGATTTGAAACAGGGCCATAAGGTAACTTCCACATCGAGATTTAACGTTGTTGCTTGTGATTTTGGTGTTAAGCGAAATATTCTCAGATTATTGTCTGATCGTGGGTGTGCAGTCACTGTTTTGCCTGCCACAGCGAGTTACGAAGAAATTATGTCGCATCGCCCCGACGGCGTTTTTCTTTCTAATGGCCCAGGGGACCCGGAACCTTGTGACTATGCCGTATCAGCAATATCGAAGCTGCTTGATCACAACGTACCGATTTTCGGAATTTGTCTTGGGCATCAATTATTATCCTTGGCCAGTGGCGCTAGCACTCAAAAAATGAAATTTGGTCATCATGGCGCTAACCATCCAGTGCAGGATTTGGAAACTGGACAGGTTTTAATCACGAGTCAGAATCATGGATTTACGGTTGATGAAAGCTCGATTGGCGATAATCTGAAAATCACCCACCGTTCCCTCTTCGATAATACCATTCAAGGGTTGGAGCGTATTGATAAACCCGCTTTTTCCTTTCAAGGTCATCCAGAAGCAAGCCCAGGCCCAAGAGATCTACTCGGGTTATTTGATCGATTTATCTCGGTTATGACATCGCACAAAGGAACGGCAAATGCCTAAAAGAACTGATATTAAATCTGTTTTGATTATTGGCGCCGGTCCTATCATCATCGGCCAGGCATGTGAATTTGACTATTCCGGTGTGCAGGCATGTAAGGCGCTAAAAGAGGAGGGTTTCAGAGTTGTTTTGGTAAACTCGAATCCAGCAACAATCATGACTGATCCCGACTTTGCGGATGCTACTTATATTGAGCCCATCAACTGGCGTGTGCTAGAGAAAGTCATCGAGAAGGAGCGCCCGGATGCAATTTTGCCCACTATGGGTGGACAAACTGGACTCAATTGCGCGTTGGACCTTAATCGCCACGGGGTGCTTGCTAAGTATGGAGTTGAGATGATCGGGGCAACGAGTGAGGCCATCGATATGGCTGAAGACCGTGATTTGTTTAGAAAAGCCATGTCGAGGATCGGGTTAGACACGGTGAATGGTGACATTGCTCATTCTCTTGAAGAAGCGCATCGAATACTCGAAACAGTGGGCTTTCCAGCGATTATTCGCCCGTCCTTTACCTTGGGGGGGAGTGGTGGTGGAATCGCCTATAACTCAGAGGAGTTTGATGAGATCTGCCGCCGGGGTCTTGATGCTTCCCCAACCACTGAGTTACTGATCGAAAAGAGTATTCTGGGCTGGAAGGAGTACGAAATGGAAGTGGTGAGGGACCGAAACGACAACTGTATTATTATTTGCTCTATTGAAAACCTTGATCCAATGGGAGTTCATACCGGCGACTCAATAACTGTTGCTCCAGCACAGACGTTGACGGATAAAGAGTACCAGCTAATGCGGGATGCTAGTATAGCGGTACTGCGTGAGATTGGGGTTGACACGGGTGGGTCGAATGTCCAATTCGCCATTAATCCTGCGGATGGCGCCATGATTATTATAGAAATGAACCCGAGAGTGTCGAGATCTTCGGCGCTAGCGTCCAAAGCTACGGGTTTTCCGATCGCAAAAATTGCCGCAAAACTTGCGATCGGTTTTACGCTTGATGAATTGAGAAATGACATTACTGGCGGCGCAACCCCGGCATCATTCGAACCCAGTATTGACTATGTGGTAACGAAAATTCCACGATTTAACTTCGAAAAATTTCCCCAAGCTGATGCAACTTTAACCACTCAAATGAAATCGGTGGGTGAAGTGATGGCGATTGGGCGTACCTTTCAAGAATCGTTTCAAAAAGCATTGCGCGGGCTGGAAGTGGGCTCTGATGGGTTAGACAACTGTGAGTTACCTGACGACCAATCACCGGAAGATTTTTTGTCCGGCAAGCTTAGAATACCCGGCGCGCATCGGATCTGGTATGTGGCGGAATGTTTTCGTCAGGGTATGTCTCTGGAACGAATACATGATAGCTGTCGTATTGATCCATGGTTTCTTGCAGAAATCGAAGAGCTGATCGAAATCGAAACTCGAATTAGATCCATGGAAATGGAAAAAACTGATCCAATTGACATGCGTTCTTTCAAGCAGAAGGGGTTTTCGGATCGTAGGTTGTCTGTCCTGTTTGCCTGTTCTGAGCAGCAGGTCAGGGATTATCGTAATCAACATGAAATTCATCCTATTTATAAAAGAGTTGATTCATGTGCTGCAGAATTTGACACTACCACGGCATATATGTACTCAAGTTACGACGATGAGTGCGAGGCACTACCGACAAAAGAACGTAAGATCATCGTCTTGGGGGGAGGGCCTAACCGGATTGGACAGGGTATTGAGTTTGATTATTGCTGTGTGCATGCCGCTATGGCGCTTCGTGAGGATGGTTATGAGACGATCATGATTAACTGCAACCCTGAAACCGTGTCGACGGATTACGATACTTCTGACCGTTTGTATTTTGAGCCTTTAACGTTGGAGGATGTATTGGAAGTGGTTCGAGTAGAACAGCCTGAAGGTATCATTGTCCAATATGGTGGCCAGACACCTTTAAAACTCGCAAGAGCGCTTGAGAAGGCAGGTGCGCCAGTAATCGGCACCTCTCCAGACTCTATTCATAAAGCTGAGGATCGTTTCTTTTTCCAACAATTGCTGTCTGAGCTGAATTTACTTCAACCACCCAATCGAACCGCCTCACGTTCCGATCAGGCTTTGTTATTGGCAGAAGAAATCGGCTATCCATTAGTTGTCCGACCTTCTTATGTACTAGGTGGGCGTGCTATGGAAATTGTTTATAACTCAGATGACCTGATAACTTACATGTCCAACGCGGTAAGTGTGTCGTTTGATTCACCGGTTTTACTTGATCGCTTCCTTAATGATGCTATCGAGGTTGACGTCGATGCAGTGAGTGATGGTTCGACAGTCGTCATTGGAGGAATCATGGAACACATCGAGGAAGCTGGTGTGCATTCTGGTGACTCAGCTTGTTCGCTGCCTCCTTTTAGTCTATCCACTGAGCTACAAGATGAATTACGTAGGCAGACTAAGGAGATGGCTTTGGCATTAAATGTTATCGGGTTAATGAATGTTCAGTTCGCAGTGAAAGGTGATAACGTTTATGTGTTGGAGGTAAATCCGCGAGCTTCTAGAACGGTGCCTTTCGTTTCCAAAGCAACTGCAAGGCCGTTGGCAAAAGTTGCCGCTAGGTGTATGGCTGGAATGAGTCTGATTGAACAGGAGGTTGTCGACGAGGTGAAGCCGGCATTCTATTCGGTGAAAGAAGCCGTTTTTCCGTTTATCAAATTTCCGGGGGTTGATACCATTTTGGGACCTGAGATGAAGAGCACTGGTGAGGTCATGGGGATTGGCGATACCTTCGGAGAGGCGTTCGACAAATCTCAATGGGCCTCTGGTTACGACATCCCTCGATCCGGAAAAGTACTACTTAGTCTTAGGCACGAAGACCAGCAGGCCGCGATTAGTGTGGCACGTTATTTCAGTGAAGTCGGCTTTGAGCTATTCGCGACGGAAGGCACGGAGTTTGTATTGAGTTCTGCGGGCCTAGAAGTGGAAAGAGTTAACAAGGTTAACGAGGGTCGGCCTCATATTGTGGACCGAATCAAGAACGAAGAATTTTCACTAATAATAAATACCACGTCAGGGAAACAGACGATAAAAGATTCCTATACAATTAGAAGAGAAGCACTATTACGTAAAATCACTTACTATACGACACTCGCCGCCGCGAGGGCGGTGGTAGAAGCCCATCGAGATAGTAAAGAGATTGTTGTAAATCGATTGCAGGATTTGCATGAGCACTTTAAGGAATCTTTGAACAAGTCATGACTGATCAGTTTGAGTCTAAAACGAGAAAATCTTCGCTGCGAAACTCCGTAACGGCATTGCTGTTTCGTGCGTTTCGTACCTCGATCTTGCTCATTTTGTCTCTCAACTTAATTCGACCAAATTTGCTCAGAGGTTTATTAGTTGAGTCTTGTCAATTCAAGTCAATCTAGCAAATAAAAAATATTCCTGCGAAATATCATCGATTAAGAGCAGGATTTTAGAACAATGGTTAAGAAGAATGAGTAGTAACGAAAGAGTGGTGTTAACTAGCCGGGGCGCTGAAGCGTTAAAAGCCGAGCTGAAAAAACTCAAAAGCACTGATCGTCCCAATGTCATTGCTGCGATCTCAGAGGCCCGAGCTCATGGTGATCTTTCTGAAAATGCAGAATATGATGCAGCTAAGGAACAGCAAGGTTTTATCGAAGGTCGAATAGCGGAGTTGGAAGGGAATTTGTCCATCGCTGAAATTATCAGTCCTGCTTCCATTGCGGTGGAAGGACGAGTGGTATTCGGTGCAGTTGTCAATTTGTATGATGAAAATCTGGATGGCGAGGTCAGCTATCAATTGGTTGGTAATCTTGAGGCCGATTTAGAAAAATCTAGAATTTCCATTAGTTCTCCCATTGGGAAGGCATTGATTGGTAAGGAAGTTGGGGATGAAGTGGTGGTGAATGCGCCTAGTGGAAAGCGTGTTTATGAAATACTGGGTGTTAGTTATGACTAATTTTTATGGTTAGCTGTTTTTGGGATGCTGCGATTGACATAAAGATAGCCATGGATTTTTAACACGCCAATTTCCTCGAAGCAGTGACGATGAAAAAGACTGATGTGTTGATGGCCATTACAGTGGCAATCATATGGGGAATGGGGTTTGTCGTTGCCAAGACAGGTATGTCGCATTTCTCTCCTATCTTTCTGATGGCGCTCCGGTTTGCGCTGACCACGCTGTGTTTGATTTGGTTTTTCCGCCCTCCAATGAGAATGTGGAAGTCGCTTTTTTGGATTGCACTTGTTAGTGCAGCTGTCCAATATAGTTTAACATTCACAGGTATGTCGGGCATTGATGCTTCTACCGCATCACTGCTGGTTCAACTGGAGGTTCCATTCGGATTGCTACTAGCTTGGATATGGCTCGGGGACAAACTGTCAGGTAGTGTACCCTGAGGTCTGTAATTTATTTCTTTAGCGATGTTCGTTTGGCTTAGGCGAAGTGAGCGTAGCGAACGAAGCCAAAGCCGGTTTTTCTGGATTAGGTGTTGAATGTTGAGCCATC
>WLWV01000242.1 GCA_012103395.1 Gammaproteobacteria bacterium | reverse complement strand
TTGTCAGTGCCATTCTCGTTGAGATTGACGATGAATGGAGCAATGCCGACAAGCGATATATCGTGTGGAACGACAATAATGACTCAAACTAAACCGAAGTTACAGACGTAGGGTTGCACAATCACATCGTTTAACCCAATCTCTGGGAAATAGTGAGATAATACACGTATCTTGGCTACCTTATTAACCCATGTCACCTGATCGCGAAATTATACTCATCGACGGCTCCTCTTTCCTTTTTCGCGCTTATCATGCTATGGGCAGAGAAGCACTGATGACTTCTGATGGTCGAATGACCCAAGCCATATTCGGCATGGTCAATATGTTAAGAAGCTTACTTAAAGAATGCCAACCCAGTCATATTGCGGTAGTAATGGATGCCAAAGGTAAAACCTTCAGGCACGACATGTACGATCAGTACAAAGCCAACCGCCCGCCCATGCCAGATGATTTACGAGAACAACTCCAATATTTGAAAAAAATCATCCCCGCCATGGGTTTACCCCTGGTCTCGGTCTGTGGTGTAGAAGCAGATGACGTCATCGGCACCCTCTCTAAAACCGCCATCGCCGACGGTTTTCGAGTCATGATCGTCAGCAGCGATAAAGACTTAACCCAATTGGTAAACAACAAAGTCGAGATGGTGGACACCATGAAAAATATCCGCCTTGACCCCCAAGGCGTACTCGATAAGTTTGGCGTTGTGCCAGATCAAATCATCGAATATCTTGCATTGGTTGGTGACACTGCTGACAATATCCCCGGTGTACCCAAAGTAGGACCAAAAACCGCCGTGAAATGGTTGAATGAATATGGTTCACTGGATGGTATTGTGGAAAATGCCTCGAGCATTAAAGGCAAAGTGGGTGAATACCTGCGGGAAAACTTGGAGCAACTGGCGTTGTCCAAAAAGCTGACAACCATCAAATGTGATGTTGAGCTTGATTGTGAGCCAGAGGAGCTGGTACTTGGTGCGCCCGATTACAGCGCACTAACAGCATATTACAGCGACCTGGAATTCAAATCGTGGCTGAAGGAAGTTTCCAATGTCGAGACAAACAATGAAGTCACCGCCACTGAAGACGGGGCTGATGAAGATTACCCCAATCATGATGCACCTCCAGAAACCAAATACGAAACAATCTGGGATCTGCCAACGCTAGACAAATGGATTGAGAAATTAGAAAAATGTGATGTTTTTGCTATCGATACTGAAACTACTTCCATTGATGCACATCTTGCAGAACTCGTTGGGTTTTCTTTTTCCATCAATCCAGGAGAGGCTGCCTATCTTCCGGTGGGGCATCGATACACCGGCGTACCCACACAGATTCCACTGGAAGACGCCGTCTTGCGACTCAAGCCCATTCTCGAGAGCACATCAAGCCTAAAGACCGGACAAAACTACAAATACGACAAAGAAGTCCTGCAATACTATGGCATCAACCTCAGCGGCATCTCCCACGATACGATGTTGATGTCTTACGTATTGGACGCCGGTAATTCCCGTCATGATATGGACACGCTGGCTCAAAAGCACCTTGGGCTCCAAACGATCAAGTTTTCGGAAGTAGCAGGAAAAGGGAAAAACCAACTTACATTTGATCAGGTTGATATTGAAGCAGCAACCCAATATGCCGCCGAAGACGCCGATATTACGCTTCAGCTTTATCACGTACTACGGTCGGAACTAGAGCAGCACCCAAAACTCATGGAAATTTTCCATAACATTGAAATGCCGCTGGCTTCAGTGCTGGCTAACATCGAAACCAATGGGGTAAAGGTTGACGCGAACAAGCTTCTAGAACAAAGCGCAGAAATCGGTAAAAAACTCTCGGATATTGAACACCGCGCCTATGAAGTAGCAGGAGAACCTTTTAACATTGGTTCACCAAAACAGATTCAGGAGATCCTCTACGAAAAACAAGGAATACCGGTATTTCGCAAGACGCCAAAAGGACAACCCTCCACCGCAGAAAACGTCCTACAAGAGCTTGCGGTTGATCACGAGTTACCTCAACTAATTTTGGATCATCGCGGACTGGCGAAATTAAAAAGCACGTATACAGACAAACTTCCTTTGCTGGTAAATCCGAAAACCCAACGCATCCACACGTCATACCATCAAGCCGTTGCCGCCACTGGGCGACTGTCTTCCAGCAATCCTAATTTGCAAAATATTCCTATCCGTACCGAGGAAGGAAGCCGGATCAGAGAAGCATTTATTCCCGAAAAAGGCCATATTCTGCTGGCGGCAGACTACTCCCAAATAGAACTACGGATCATGGCCCATTTGTCGGAGGACTCAGGGCTTGTCAACGCGTTTGTTAAAGGAGCGGATATCCACAGCGCCACGGCAGCTGAAGTGTTCGAAGTGGAATTATCCTCAGTAGACAAAGAGCAAAGGCGTCGAGCAAAAGCAATCAACTTCGGTTTGATTTATGGCATGTCTGCTTTTGGCCTTGCCCGTCAATTAAAAATTGAACAAAAAGAGGCCAAAAAGTACATCGAAATCTACTTTGAGAGATATCCCGGCGTAAAATCCTATATGGAAACCACCAAGGAAATGGCTAGGGAACAGGGCTTTGTCGAAACACTCTATGGACGCCGACTCAATCTACCTGAAATCAACTCAAGTAACGCTGTTCGCAGACAGTACGCAGAACGAACCGCCATTAACGCCCCCATGCAAGGCACCGCTGCAGACATGATTAAGCTAGCGATGCTTAGCGTGGATGCTTGGATTCAGAAAAACAACTCACCATCCAAGATCATTCTTCAGGTTCACGATGAATTAGTATTAGAAGTCCCTGCAAGCGACATAGATGCCATGGCCGAGATCACCTCAGAGTTGATGTGCGGCGTTAGCGACCTAAAAGTCCCAATGATTGTTGATACGGGAAAAGGTGATAACTGGAAGCAGGCACATTAGAAGTAATGCCGGGCATTCGATTCACCGAGAGCCCGGTTTATCGCTGTTATTTCATCTGATTTTCGGCTCTTGTATTCTTGAGTACTAAAGCGTCACAAACTCAAAATGCTTTGTTAGTTAGCCATTCCGATTTAAAAAAATGATTAAGAAAGCACCCTAATATTAAAGCTACTCAGGTAAGATTCTTAACCATTTTATAGGCCTCACAATAACCTTCATGGGCATCAATAAAGGCCTGAATTAAGTCTTTGTTAGGCTGTATGGTTTTATAAACCGGTGGACGTGTAATAATTTCATCACTCGCCCCAACGGCCATCATTCCAAGTCTAGCCGCGCCAAACGCCCCACCAAAATCCCCTGAGACTGGGACGTCGATTGGCATGTTAAGAGATGTTGCGAGGGCTTCAAGCCAATAGTCGGAGTTTGATCCGCCCCCCACTGCCATGATCCGTTCAATCTTCGTGCCTGTTGATGACAGCACGTTAAAGTTATCCCGAAAAGCATGGACAACACCCTCCACCACAGCACGGGCCCCTGCTGTGGTGGAGGTCACATGTTCAAGACCAATAAAAGCCCCACGAGCATTGGCATTGTTATGAGGCGTGCGCTCACCACCAAGGTAGGGAAGAAACACCGGTTTTCCCGGCGCCTGTAGCGTACCAAGTTGCCCTATCAGCGTGAGCACATCTTTACCAACCAGTCTACAATACCAATTCAGTGAATCAGTAGCCGACAAAATCACCCCCATTTGATGCCACATATTGGGAATCGCGTGACAAAATGTGTGTACCGCACTCGCTGCATCCGGCGAGTAACCATCACAAGCGGCAAACAGCACACCGGAGGTGCCCAGCGAGGCGAATGCATCGCCTGCTTTCGACACACCCGCACCAATCCCCGAAGCAGCGTTATCTCCACCCCCACCTGCAACCACAACTTCCTGAGTAATACCGAACTGATTACGCAGTTTTTGGCGAAGCGAGCCCGAAATTTCACTGCCTTCCACAAGCCTCGGCATCTGATCCTGGCGAAGTGCCGTCTTGGCAAGCAAGCCATCAGACCAACTCCGCTGACCAGTGTTCAGCCACCCTGTTCCAGCCGCATCCGACATATCCGTCACATGATCTCCCGTTAGCCACAGTCGGAGAAAGTCTTTAGGTAGCAATACCTTTGCAACTTGATCAAAAACCTGAGGTTCATGCTTCTTCACCCACCTCAACTTTGGAGCGGTAAAGCCCGGAAACACGATGTTGCCGGAAACGATCCGAAACTCAGGATCAATGTCCATTGCAGCCGCCTCGGCATGACTCCTTGTGTCATTCCATAAGATACAAGGGCGTAGCACACGATCACTTTTATCAAGCAACGTGGCGCCATGCATCTGACCACTTAAGCCGATAGATTGCAGCGACGACAACCCCACTTTACGGTGTAGCATATTTAGCACATTTTTCGCAGCGCTGATCCACTCTAGTGGTCGTTGTTCAGACCATCCATCATAAGGACGTGTGGCCACCATCGGCGACGCCGCCTCCGCGAGTATTACCTGTTCATCATCAATCAATAGCCCTTTCAGGCCGGAAGTACCAAGATCGAGGCCGAGATGCATTTTATCCTCCCATTATTAAGGTTCGCGATTTGTTTTTACCCAAGAGCAATGAACTGATCTCGCTGCGCCATATTGGGTTGACTTAAAACGTCTTTCATTGCGTTATGGGTGTTTGATCGACTTCCTATGAGGCCCGCTTCCAACTCGCTCTAACGGCTGGGGCATCTGATTTCTTCTTATTCGAAAAATACGCGATAAATCCCAAGAAACACAGTGTTTCTCATTACATTTGATGGTCAAATCCCCCACGTGATATCGTTCACTTCCAGGTAGTGTACCCTGAGGTCTGTAATTTATTTCTTTAGCGATGTTCGTTTGGCTTAGGCGAAGTGAGCGTAGCGAACGAAGCCAAAGCCGGTTTTTCAGGCTTTAGTATTGAATGTTGAGCCATCA
>WLWV01000038.1 GCA_012103395.1 Gammaproteobacteria bacterium | reverse complement strand
AACGCCGATGGAAACACTCATCGACGGTAAAGCGATCTGGAAAGAAAAGTTTGTAAACTAAACTCTATCTGACAGACAGCTACTGATAAACGGGTAACTGTCAGCTCAAGTCTGAACTTCTACACCAAATGCAATATCCGCTTTACCCATTGTAATTGCTTGAGCTGCATCGGCTTCAGTGCGAGCCAGGTGGCTGTATTGAATGGTTGGGATATCGATATCTTGTTGATGTAATTCAAATTCAAAAAGGGTTTGTGCTCCGGCTCCAGGCTGTCGCCCAACGATCCGCAGCGTTGGTAGGTCCGTAAAAGATAATGTGTTCAGATTGCTATCCCTAGAGAGCATGAACCCTCTTTCCCTCCAAGCAAACTCAATCAGTACTGAGTTCGTGTGTGTGTTGGTCTTCTTTACCTGCTCAATGTTCCACTGTTTCGTCGGTGGGTCGATTAAATGTAAGCCCGCTATCATTCCTTCAGCTGCCGAGAATCGCGCTAATCCATCTTCGCTGCCATCACAGTATGTGGCAAGCCCACACCGAGATTCTCTAATCGCCCAGTCTAGCAAAGGATCATGGCTCCCCAGTGCAACCTTTGGTATTGTTTTTTGCGCGCTTGCGACAAAACCAGATCCATGGCTCGATATCCATGTCTGAATCTCTGTCAGTGGAAACAGTAATTTCCCCGTCGCTCTGGAATAGGGCACATTACCACTTGCGACAAGGTCATATACTTTCCGTTCCTTGATACGGAGCAAGTCGGCAAGTTCCTTGGTGGTTAGATAGTGATTGTCAGAAGTTGTCATCGACAAAAAGTTTATTTCTCGCCAGTATAAAACTCAGGCCAGACAGCCTTAACAACTGAGCTGTGGCTTGCAAGAGAATGGCACTGGTCGAGGATGGGCGGGGCTGAACGTCTTTGCTTCCCCTTCCCATTAGTCTCTTGTTGTGCAGCCAATTGTTTCGCCTTCTCTTCTAGCGCCATGTGCATAGTTTGATAAGCAGTGGTAGAAAGAGGACCTAGTAATTCAATCAAATGTGTGCAGCTGTCTGTCGCGGGGATTCGTTTGCGAACTTCACGCATCCAGCCAGAGCCAATGGTGAGCCCTTCTATTTTCTTCATGCTGGCAGCGGCATTCGGGCAAATCCGAAACGGTGTATAAGAAATACTCGTCTCGACATGACGAATACACAGTTCCAAATCCAGTGTAATGCGAATTTGCATCTCATGAATGGGTTCACCGGCAGGTATATTTCCCCGGTCGTGATTTGAGTAGGTGCGACTTTTTGTATCGACCAGCGTCGCTTCAATGTCCCATAGGCCATCTTCTCGTTGAAAACCTTCACAATGAATGCTTCGAGTGTGAAGCTTTTTTCTACTAGTGGATAATGGTAATGGCATATACAAGCGTATGTGGTATGAGAAAAAACGATGAAAAATAAGAGTGGTGCACTGTCTTAAAAGTCAATTGGTCGACGTTTCGGGGTAGAGAATAAGTTGAGTACAGCGAAATTCTGCTACGGTTTTCCCGCTATCAGACTTAACAGTGGAGTCCCAGACCTGAGTCGTTCTTCCGGCATGGATACATTTCGCGGTGCTAACTAATTTTCCTGATCTCGCTGTGCCTGTTAAATTGGTTTTTAGTTCGATCGTGGTGAAGGCGTTTGCATCGCGAGGAAGATTTGCCAGACAACCATATCCTGCCGTGGTGTCTGCCAGCGTCACAATACAGCCGGCATGTAAATAGCCATTGATCGCTAACAGGTCAGAACTAATTTCCATTTCACATATCGCCTCCATTTTTCCCACATAAGTCGATTTTAAACCGAGTCGCCCCGGCAAGTTGTTAGCATCTTGTCGGTTTAGGTCATCACTCGTGAGTTGGGGTTCGTTGATCATCGATGAAAAGGTATTAAGACCAAGATTAAAAAAATCGGAAGAAAGATGGAGGCTGCTAATATTACGTTAACACCTTGCTCAAACCATCCAAACTACTAACGGTAAGAGTCGGTTGAATTCCCCAAGGGTCATAGACCACGGATGTTGAGCGATGTACCCACGCAGCCTTCATGCCAGCGGAAACAGCGCCGATCACATCAAAGCCATTGCTTGAAACCAGCCATGCTGATGATTTATCAGCATGGGTCTTTTTAACAAAGTATTCATACACCGCTGGATTTGGTTTGAATGTCTTAAGGTCGTCCACACTCACGGTGCCGGTAAAGTATTTGCTAATTCCCGCGTTTTCCAACACCTGATTGACGGCGGCTTCCTGTCCATTGGAAAAAGCAAACAGTGTAAATCCGGCTGCCTTCGCTTGTTCAAGACCTGCAATGGCGTCGTCAAACGCGGGCAAAGTGGAATAACATTGAATCAATGTGGATTTTTGCTGCTCGTCCAAACCGCAGGACAATATCAAGTTGGTGTATTCCAAGGCGTCCTTTGTACAAACGCCAAAGGGTTGATACTGCTCCATCAGACCGCGCCTAAAGGTGTACTCGAGCTGTTTTTCCCGCCAGATCTGAGAAAAACACGGCGCGAGATCGCCAATGTATTTTTCCAGTTCGACTACCACTCCATGGGTATCAATTAATGTTCCGTAAACGTCAAAGCCGAGTGTGAGATTAGTGGTCATGATACTTTTTTACTTAGTGTGCTGGTGGCGTATTATGCCAAGTTATGGCGAATTGTAGTCTCGAAATACGGATTAGGTTTCATGCATTAATTGTGGGCCTTTTTATATCTCGGGTGTTTAAGAGAGGTGTCGTTTAAATACAGCGTCTATGGGTTTCTCGCAAGGTTAACTTTAGACATAACTGGTTTTTCCAATTCGTGACAAATAAATCTTCCAGCATCGATAAGGGCGTCTAAATCTATCCCATGTTCAATGCCCAATCCATCTAATAGGTATACCACATCTTCAGTGGCGACGTTGCCGCTAGCGCCTTTCGCATAAGGGCATCCGCCGAGCCCCGCGACTGAGCTGTCAACGGTGGACACTCCGCACAGCAGGGCGGCATAGATATTGGATAGGGCCTGCCCATAGGTATCATGGAAGTGAACAGCGATTTGGGATATGTCCAAGTTTTGAGTGAGTCTTTCAATCAAATGTGTGACTCTATTCGGTGTGCCAGTTCCAATTGTGTCACCAAGTGAAATTTCATAACATCCCATGGCGTGCAATTTTGATGCAAGTTCGATGACCTTTGGTGTGCTAACAGGGCCTTCATAGGGGCAATCCATGACACAGGAAATATAACCGCGAACCTTTACTCCTTCCTGTAATGCCGAATCAATCACCCAACGGAAGCGTTCAATGCTCTCTTCGATGCTGCAATTAATGTTCTTTTGTGTAAACGATTCTGATGCCGCGGCGAAAACAGCGACTTCTTCAGCGCCAGACTGAAGCGCGCCTTGGAGCCCTTGTAGATTGGGCACAAGCACTGGGTAATGCACCTCAGTGGGATCAGCCTGAGTATGGAATTTGGAAGGTTTCAACAATGCTTTGATCACTTGATCACTGTCTGCCATCTGCGGCACCCATTTAGGATGAACGAAACTCCCTGCTTCGATGTGCTTCAGTCCGGCGTTCGCGAGGCGATTGATCAATGCTAAGCGGGTCGTGACTGAAAGAGAATGCGTCTCATTTTGTAGCCCATCTCTTGGTCCCACTTCAACGATTTTTACTTTCTTGGGTAGATAATCCGAAGGAGTGAATGCTTTTTTCATAACGGTTTTGAATCGGCGACCTTGTTTGCTGTGCTTTCTTTATATTCTTTCTGTTTTGATCAGTGCTATATCAACTCATCAAGGGTGAGTAAGGTATCGCCTTCACTAACCTGCTCTCCTTTGACGAAGTAAACGCCACCGACGGTACCATTAATCGGCGCATTAATTTGATGCTCCATCTTCATGGCCTCTACGATCATTAACGGATCACCTTTAGAAACATCATCACCTTCCTGCACCATGACAGCGACAACCGTACCAGGCATAGGGGCGGTGAGTTGTCCATCCTGTGTGCTGGAGTCGTTTTCCTGAGACCGAGGATCCAAGCGCTGGATCTGCCAATTGTGTCCCCGATAGCAAACCAGTAATACAGATCCGGTATCTACCATTGTCGCACTTAACCTCCGATTACCTAGAATGACAATCATATGATTGTCGCTAATCAACCGCGCCTCACAGAAGATTTTGGATTCGATGGGCGTATCGGCAGGTAAATTTACAGATATGCCTGATGAGTTGCTGTTGATTGACAGCTGTAAGGATTTTTGGCGCCAACTTCCTTGGATTTGGAGAGTGGACGTGTTGACCGTATCAGAAACTTGATACTGCAGATGAGAGCTGCCATGGAGTTGGTTTTGCCAATCGTCGCATATGCCCCAGGGAGAATATGGGTCCTGACTTTGTTGCTGCTTTTTTTGAGTAGCCTCCTTGGATTTAAGCTGGTCGTAGCATGCCGCTAAAATACCAATATCATAGGGTGTCGTTTCCTTCGTCCCTTTCCCCAATGATGACAATTCACTAAAGTGACTTTCAATGAATCGAGTGTCGGTCTGTCCTTTTTCGAAAAGAGGGTGGGTAGATAGCTGCCCCAGGAAGGCAATGTTGTTCTGCACGCCCAGTATCTGATATTGATCAAGGGCGGTGTGCAATCGCCGCAATGCAGCTGGGCGATCTTCTCCCCAGACAATGAGTTTGGCAATCATGGGGTCATAGTGGACGCTGACCTCATCGCCTTGACGAACACCGGTATCAACCCGGGTGTTCGAGCTACAGTCAGGCAGACTCATATAATGCAACGTGCCGGTCGCAGGCAAGAAACCCAAAGCAGGATTTTCTGCATAGACCCGCGCCTCGAAGGCATGACCGTGAATGGATAGGGACGACTGAGTAAGTGGCAATTGAGCACCGTGGGCAACGCGTAGTTGCCACTCGACGAGATCTTGTCCGGTGATTAATTCAGTAACAGGATGTTCGACCTGTAATCGAGTGTTCATTTCCATGAAATAGAACTGGTCATCTGGTGCGAGTAAAAACTCAATGGTTCCTGCCCCTTCATAGGAAATTGCTTTGGCACATTCCACGGCGGCCTGTCCCATTTTCAATCTCAGAGAATTAGTCATCATGGGAGCAGGTGCTTCTTCGATGACTTTCTGGTGACGTCTTTGCATGGAACAATCACGCTCGAACAAGTGAACAACGTTTCCATGGGTGTCGGCGAATATCTGGATCTCGATGTGTCTGGCTGTTGGAAGATATCGCTCCAGTAAAACATGATCGTCTCCAAATGCCCCTTGGCTTTCTCGTTTTACTGCCGCCAATGAAATCAAGAGATTATCTGACTGATTCACGACTCTCATGCCTTTGCCGCCGCCGCCGGATACGGCTTTAATGAGAAGGGGGTACCCGACGGTCTCAGCGGCTTGGACTAATACTTGGGTGTCCTGATTATCGTTATCATAGCCGGGAAGCACAGGAACGTTAGCGGCAGCGACGATTTGCCTAGCCCGACTTTTTGAACCCATGGAGCGAATGGCGTCAGCAGATGGGCCGATGAATTTAATGTTTCTGGTGAAACACCGTTCTGCGAAAGTCGCATTCTCTGATAAAAAACCATATCCGGGATGAATGGCTTCAGCGCCGGTTGTCTCTGCAGCTTCGATGATTTTTTCAATACAAAGGTAGCTTTGATTCGCTTGGGCAGGGCCGATGTGTATTGCTTCGTCGCATTCTTCGACATGCTGCGCATGAGTGTCTGCGTCAGAGTACACTGCCACAGTTGCAATGCCCATTTTTCTAGCCGTTCGCGCAATGCGACATGCAATTTCGCCGCGATTGGCAATTAATATTTTTTTAAACACGGAAGCCCGTCGCTATGAATAAAATGTTTGTTCTTGGGTGAGAGAATGATGCTCGGTGCATTCTGGGATCACATTCGAAAGATCCCAAATTGGGTATTATCAATGGGAGCATTGAGTGACGCTGATATGCTGAGTCCCAGTACCTTTCGTGTGTCTACGGGGTCGATAATGCCATCATCCCATAATCGGGCACTGCAATAGTAGGGATGCCCCTGGGTTTCATATTGTTCCCTAATGGGTGTCTCAAACGCACTTTTTTCTGCTTCAGACCATTGCTCACCGTTTGCTTCCAATGCATCAGTTTTAACCTGAGTCAATACACTGGCCGCCTGCTCTCCACCCATCACCGAAATCCGAGCATTGGGCCATATCCAGAGAAAACGCGCCCCAAACGCCCGCCCGCACATGGCATAGTTTCCAGCGCCAAAGGAACCCCCAATCACAACCGTGAATTTCGGCACTTTTGCACAGGCCACCGCAGTCACCATTTTGGCTCCGTCTTTCGCTAATCCGCCCGCTTCATACTTTTGTCCCACCATGAACCCTGTGATATTTTGTAGGAAAACCAAAGGGATTTTTCGTTGAGCACAGAGTTCAACAAAATGAGCCCCTTTTAACGACGACTCCGAAAATAGAATTCCATTGTTGGCAATGATGCCCACAGGATAACCATGAATATGTGCAAAGCCACAGACTAACGTGGTGCCATACTGAGATTTAAATTCATCAAACACGCTACCATCCACGATTCGAGCGATGACCTCTTTGATAACGAAGGGTTTGTGCTTGTCGGCAGGAATGATTCCATAAAGCTGTTCAACGGGATAAATCGGTTCGACAGGCGCTTTGGTTTGCAGATTAGTTTGTTTAGGTCGATTGAGGTGGCTGACGATATTTCGGGCAATACCAAGGGCATGTTGGTCATCGTTAGCGATATGATCGACAACCCCGGACGTTTTACCATGAACCTCCGCTCCACCTAGGTCTTGGGCGCTGACAATTTCACCGGTGGCGGCCTTTACCAAAGGTGGGCCCCCTAGAAAAATAGTCCCAGTTTCTCTGACAATAATACTCTCATCGCACATGGCAGGAACATAAGCACCGCCAGCGGTGCAACTACCCATTGTCACCGCGATTTGCGGAATTCCTGCTGCGGACATGTTCGCTTGATTGTAAAAAATACGGCCAAAGTGCTCTTTATCTGGAAAGACCTCATCCTGGAGGGGTAAAAATGCACCACCGGAGTCAACAAGATACAGACAAGGTAAGTTGTTTTGAAATGCAATCTCCTGAGCTCGTAAGTGCTTTTTTACCGTGATTGGAAAATAGGTCCCACCTTTGACTGTGGCGTCATTGGCGACAATGACACATTCGAGTCCAC
This sequence comes from Gammaproteobacteria bacterium, assembly GCA_012103395.1. Lineage (GTDB taxonomy): Bacteria > Pseudomonadota > Gammaproteobacteria > Arenicellales > Poriferihabitantaceae > WLWV01. The sequence continues at coordinate 10,884 of WLWV01000038.1, read as the reverse complement.
TTACCCGTCCGATGCCAGTGATCACTCCTCCAGAGGCAACTCCGCTACCATACAATTCCCATCCGGCGAATTGCGAAAACTCAAGAAAAGGCGAACCGTCGTCCAGTAACTGATTGATGCGATCTCTTGGCAGTAATTTGCCCCGCGCAAGGTGCTTTGCCCGGGCTTTTTCGTTTCCACCTAATGCGATGGTTGCCACTTTTGTTCGAAAATCGTCGACGATGGGCTGCATGGCTGCAGCATTGATACTAAATTCATCACAAGCCGGTGTAATGGTGGATTTCAAAATAGGCATAAGTTAGCGTTTTCCGGTGGATTCGCTTTGAATATTTCTGGCGATGACCATTCTTTGGATATCGCTGCTTCCTTCGTATATCTGGGCAACGCGGACATCTCTCGCGATTTGTTCGACCCCGAAGTCTCGGATATATCCATACCCACCCAGAATTTGAATTGCGTCAGAACAAATTTTTTCTGCACTTTCTGAGGCAAATAATTTTGCCATGCTAGCTTGTTGGAGACAGGGCTCACCGATATCTTTAAGCCGAGCCGCTTCCAACGTCATGAGATGTGCGGCCTGTAATTGGGTTGCCATGTCTGCTAATCGAAAGCCAACAGCCTGATGTTGAATAATGGTTTTGCCGAAGCTCATTCTTTCCGTGGAATAGGTTTTAGCGATCTCATAGGCAGCTCGAGCCATCCCAACACATTGAGCGGCAATTCCAATTCGACCCGCTTCCAGATTGCTGAGTGCAATCTTGTAGCCTTGTCCTTCCTGCCCGAGTAGATGACTGGCTGGAACGCGGCATTGGCTAAATTCAATTTCCGCGGTATCTGAAGCGCTTTGCCCCATTTTGTCTTCGATTTTAACAACACGATAGCCTTCTGTTTGAGTGGGTACAACAAAGGCGCTAATACCTTTTTTCCCAGCGGCAGCATCGGTCACCGCGAAAACGATGGCAACCTGCGCGTTCTGCCCTGAGGTGATAAATTGTTTGGTGCCGTTAATGATGTACTCATCTTCGTCCTTTTCCGCTCGGGTTCGGATCGCAGAAGCATCCGATCCGGCATGGGATTCGGTCAGACAAAAGCATCCCAACATTTGACCGTGAGCCAGTGGATTGAGGTAGGTTTTCTTGAGGTATTCGCTACCAAACTTTAGGATAGGGCCGCAAACCACAGAGTTATTGACCGACAAAATGGTGGAACAGGCACCGTCTCCCGCGGCAACCTCTTCCAAAGCCAAAACCAATGAAACGGTGTCGGCATTCGCTCCTCCCCATTTTTCAGGGACGGTCATGCCAAAGAGGCCAAGGGCCGCCATTTCTTGTAATGCCGCATGAGGAAATCGAGATTCCTTCGCCCATAATGCGGAGTTAGGCTTGAGCTCTGTTTGCGAAAATGATCGGACGGTGTCCCGGATAATTCGTTGATCTTCAGTTAGTGTCATTAGTTATAAAAAATTTACCTACACGTACCTATGAAACGGATTAGTGATGGATTTCAATGGCCATGGCAGTGGCTTCTCCACCGCCAATACACAGAGATGCGACACCTCGCTTGAGTTGATGCTGCTTTAGTGCCGAGAGAAGTGTCACCAAAATACGAGCACCAGATGCCCCAATGGGGTGCCCCAACGCACAGGCGCCTCCATGGATATTGACTTTAGCGTGAGGCAATGACAATGACGTCATTGCGGCCATTGTGACCACCGCGAAGGCTTCGTTAATTTCATATAGATCAACGTCAGCAGCTTCCCATTGGAGCTTTGCTAGCAATTTCTCCACGGCTTTAACGGGTGCGGTGGTAAACCAACCGGGTTCCTGAGCATGGGTGCTGTGCCCCAAAATTCTTGCTTCGGGCCTTAGACCTAATTGATGGGCTTGGGATTCTTTCATCAGTAAGAGCGCTGCAGCACCATCTGAAATAGAACTGGAGTTCGCCGCAGTTACGGTGCCATTTTTGCGAAACGCCGGTTTCAAAGAGGGGATCTTATCTATCCGAGCTTTGAAGGGTTGTTCGTCCTGATCAATAACATACTCCCCCGACCGATCAGTGACCATCACGGGTGCTATTTCCGACTTAAAAAGCCCATTTTCGATGGCATACTGAGCCCGTTTTAGTGAGGAGATCGCGAAATCGTCCTGCTGTTGACGGGTAAACTGATATTGATCCGCACATTTTTCGGCGAATGCGCCCATGAGGGTGCCTTTTTCGTAGGCATCTTCCAAGCCATCAAAAAACATATGATCAAGCATTTTCCCATGCCCCATTCGTTGCCCCGCTCTCGCTTGGGGCAACAGGTAAGGTGCATTACTCATGCTTTCCATTCCGCCGGCAATTGCGGTTTGAATGGTTCCAGCAACGAGTAAATCGTGGGCTAGCATCGTGGACTTCATTCCTGAACCGCACATTTTGTTAATAGTGGTGCAGGGGGTCCCAAGTCCCAAACCTGCGCCAAGGGAGGCTTGCCTCGCGGGAGCCTGTCCCTGACCAGCGGACAATACATTGCCCATAATAACTTCGCCTATTCTCCCTTCGAGTCCGCCATGAGCCATGCTTCCATTTTTGGATGCGCGGGTAACGACCCCCTTGATTGCTGCTGCCCCGAGCTCGCCAGCGGTCAACGATGATAATTTCCCCTGAAACCCGCCCATGGGCGTTCTGGCTGAAGAAACAATAACGATGGGGTCTGTCATTTTTATGGGTTTTGTAATTTGTGGTTGATGCCGTTGTGTGGATCGAGTGTGAGCTATGAACTTTCCCTGAACAACTCCCGACCAATCAGCATGCGTCGAATTTCCGAAGTTCCCGCTCCAATTTCATACAGTTTGGCATCACGGAGTAGTCGACCGGTTGGGTTATCGTTTATGTATCCGTTTCCTCCTAGGGTCTGGATGGCCTCTAATGCCATCCATGTCGCCTTCTCAGCAGAATAAAGGATTGCTGCCGCTGCATCTTTTCGAGAGGCTTCTCCTGCATCACAGGACCTGCCAACGGCATAAGCGTAGGCACGACAAGCGTTCATGGTGGCATACATATCAGCCATCTTTCCTTGCATTAATTGGAATTCCCCAATGGGCTGGCCAAATTGTTTTCGGTCATGAATATAAGGAACCACAACATCCATACAGGCCCGCATGATACCCAGCGGGCCACCAGACAATACGGCCCTTTCAAAATCCAAACCGCTCATCAACACATTAACACCACGATTGATACCACCAAGAAGATTGTCTTCAGGCACAGCAACGTTTTCAAAAACGAGTTCACACGTATTTGAACCACGCATACCGAGCTTGTCGAGCTTTTGTGCTGTTTTGATCCCGAATGCTTTTTCAACAATAAAAGCACTAATCCCCCTTGAGCCCGCAGTCAGGTCAGTTTTTGCATACACCACCACCACATCCGCATCCGGACCGTTGGTAATCCACATCTTATTACCATTGAGTACATAATGGTCGCCGCGTTTCTCCGCTTTGAGTCCCATACTGACCACGTCAGAACCGGAATTCGGCTCTGACATTGCTAATGAGCCAACATGATCACCGCTAATCAGGTTAGGTAGGTAGGTTTGTTTTTGTATCTCGGTTCCATTACGAAGAATTTGATTAACGCAAAGATTTGAATGTGCACCATAACTCAACCCAACGGAGGCTGAAGCTCGGCTAATTTCTTCCATGGCAACAATGTGGGCTAGGTACCCCATACCGCTGCCCCCTAGTACGTCTGGTGCGGTAATTCCGAGTAGCCCCATGTCACCCAGCTTCTTCCACAGAGGAAGCGGAAATTCATTGCTTTGATCGATTGCTGCCGCGATGGGGGCGATCTCTCGCTCAGCAAATTCCGATACGCTGTGGCGCAACATGTCAATATCCTCACCGAGATGAAAATTCATCGAAAGCCCATCTTTCATTTCGTTGTGGTCGTGGTTGTTTAGACAAAAAGAAAATACATGACGTTTACGTTAACGTCAATTGAAATTGTATGGAGAGATGCGAAAATCAGCAGCCATGATCCCTCGATCGGATTATCTAAGAAGAGGGGCGAGAGAATAGTCGCCCAGGGCCAGTTTAGATTTTTATTGAAAGCTAAATCAGACTTCGTCAAAATCCGTCGAAATAGCTTTAAGGGGCGGATGTTACTTTTTGGCGCTGTCGCGGTTTAAATGCTTTTCAGGAACGATTATTATGTTAAAGCCTTCTCTATTAAAGGAAGAACTTTGCCTGATTTGAATGGAATCACGTTTGAGCGAGGCTCTATTTGGATGAAATTTAACGCTAAATGTTGTTTCCTCAAGATTCACGGCTTCTGCTCGGTATGGTGATTAGAAACGATTTTCCGATTTGAGAATGTCAGCACTGATAGCTCTATCAGTCCCTTTAGGAACGATGTCATATTGCTAAAAAGATCACTATGATTAGATGTCTGATAGTTCGAATTATGATATTAAATAGATCGCTCCCCTCAATAAAAAATAGGCAGTATTTCGTTTGAAAATTATCCACACCTCTGATTGGCATCTTGGTCAAAATTTCATGGGAAAAACCCGGCAAGCGGAGCATGAAAAGTTTCTGGCATGGTTGATTTCGCTTGGGATGGATGAAGGCGCTGAAGCGATTATTGTTGCTGGAGACATATTTGATACAGGATCACCACCCAGTTACGCCAGAGAGCTGTATAGCAATTTCATTGTCAGCCTCCAACAGACGGGAATGCATCTTATCATCCTAGGTGGTAATCACGATTCCGTGGCTACGTTGAGCGAAACTAAATCGTTGCTCGCACAACTGAATACTCATGTGGTTCCCGGGTTGTTGGACGAGATAGAGAATCAGGTGATTACATTACGCAACCCTCAGGGGGATTGTCGTCTGATTGTCTGTGCAGTGCCTTTTCTAAGGTCCCGGAACCTGATGTACAGTATTGGGGGGCAAAGCGGTTCTCAGAAGCAGCTTGGCCTCCAGCAGGCAATCGCAGAGCACTATCAGAAAATTTTTGCATTAGCCCAAGTTCGACGTGACAACATTGAGCAGATAACAGGGGTCAGAATCCCCATTGTGGCAACAGGCCACCTTACCACGGTGGGGGCGACGTCATCAGATTCTGTGAGGGAGATTTATATTGGCTCATTGGAAGCGTTTCCATCCACGGGTTTTCCGCCAGCGGACTATGTCGCACTAGGGCACATACATCGAATGCAAAAAGTAGGCGGTTCTGATCACATCCGCTACAGTGGATCACCCATTCCTTTGAGTTTCGATGAGCTTAAGAGTGAGAAGAAAGTTCTTTTGGTGGAATTCACCCAAGGTGAGCTAACACAAGTTACCCCTCGGGATGTCCCCTGTTTTCAGAAAATGGCATCTATTAAAGGTGATCTTCTCAGTGTGGAAACACAGATTGGATTGATGGGAGATTCATCAAAGGACTCACAGGAGGGTGAAATGGAATCCGTTTGGTTGGACATTGAAATCAGTGCCGAGGGTTATCTTGACGATCTCCAACAACGTGTTGAATCGATGATAGAGGGCAGTCGTTTCGAAATACTGCTGCTTCGTCGTGAGCGAACAATGGGACTTCAGGGTATGGAATCGACGTCGAATGAGACTCTGAAAGAACTATCACCCCAAGAGGTCTTTGAGCGCCGATTGGCTCAAGAAGACTGGACGAGCGAGGATCAGCAAAAACGGAAGTTGAGAATGACTCTTGCATTTGACGAAGTGCTAATGGACTTGTCGAAACCCGTCGAAGACCTTGGCGCCACTCGGGTTTCAGATGTCGCAGATCATGGCGTGGTTCCGGGAAGCGAGACTTCGAGATGAAGATAATCACCCTGCGTTTCAAGAACATTAATGCGTTGAAAGGCGAATGGAAAATTGATTTCGCCGAAGAGCCCTTTAAGAGTAGTGGACTGTTTGCCATTGTCGGAGCAACGGGAGCTGGTAAGACCAGTATTCTCGATGCGATTTGTCTTGCTTTGTATCATCGTACCCCTCGGTTGAATGAACCTTCTCCAGCGGAGAAAGTGATGACGCGGCACACCGGAGACTGTCTTGCTGAAGTTGAGTTCGAAATAAAGGCTAAGCGCTATCGTGCATTTTGGGAAGTAAGACGCGCGAGAAATCAGCCAGACGGAAAAATGCAGGCTCCTAAAGTGGAGTTGGCAACCGTAAATTTGGGTATGTCGAAAGACACCGAAAATCGTGACGTGACGGGTGATGTCATTATCGCTGATAAGGTGAAAGACAAAGACCGGTTGATTGAGAAAATCACTGGATTGAGTTTTGACAGGTTTACCAAATCGATGTTGCTGGCTCAGGGAAGTTTTGCGGCTTTTCTTCACGCAAGCCCAGGCTCGCGAGCGGAACTGTTGGAACAGATCACAGGAACAGAAATATACGGCAATATTTCTCAGTCGGTATTCGAGCGGTTTCGAACAGAAGAGGAGACGCTCGACAAACTACGGGACCGATGTGCTCAAACCGAATTATTGGGTCCAGAGCTTGTTAAGCAGCATCAAGTTGAACAGAAACGGTTAGAGCATGAGATAGCAGAAATCCGTCTCCTGAGAAGAAAATACAATGAATACCTTGAGCAGCTAGCTAGATTCGATGACGTAAGCCAGACACTGGCGCGGGCAGTAGAAGTAACGATTAAGGTAGAACAGGAGATCGGGAGCCACGCTGTTTTAATCGAGCGCTTAGAACGAGCTGAACCGGCAAGTAGACTGCGGTCGGTTTTTGCTGATCTGGAGCGCAGGAAGAGTGAGTTAACCAACCTGCGCCAGGAAGCAGTACAGTTCAATGAAGACATTGTGCTCATAGAGCAAGCCAAATCTGATCTACTCCCACAGCAGAATGAGCAACAGATTGCGTGGGACAAATCTAAACAGGAGAAGGAGGCCACGGATGAGCTGATCATCAAGCGGATCATTCCTTTGGATGAGAAGCTCAAGATGCAGAAAGTACAATACGATAACTACGTTGCGGAATTGGAGGTGCAAAAGAGTGGGCTGAAACAAGCCAATCAGCAATATCAAACATTGACGTCAGAATTAGAGAAATCTAGATCGGACCATCAAGATGCGTTACGGTTTTTGCAAGAAAATGAAAAATGTAAAAACCTACTCACCGTACTGCCTCTTTGGCGGTCTCAACTATCGACTCGCGCTCAACATCGAAGAAGCATCGATGTTCTGGATGCTCAACTTGGTCAAACCAGGAGCCTGCTGACAACGCTCGAAACGGACGAAGTGAAAATTCAGCAGGAGTTAGTGGATGTTGAAGAAACTTGGGGAAAATTGGAAACACAGATTCAATCACAAAAGGCTCGGCTGAATTTACGCCTGAATGGATCGACCATCGATGGAATAAAAAAACAGTGTCTCGAAGCCCGGGAGCGACAACGCATCGCCCGCGAGTGTAAACCGATTTTTGAGGGCTTCTTACAAAAGCACCACAAGCATTCGAAGTTAGTAGAACAGTCTCGAAATTGGGAAGTTGAATACCTGAATGCTGATGCGAAAGTACGTGGTCTCAGAGATCAATTTCAACAACAAAAGAAACTCATCGTTGAAATTGAAAACGGTCTGACTCTGAAGAGGCAAATCGCGGACTTGCAGGGATATCGGGATACGTTGCAGGAATCTGACGCCTGTCCCTTATGTGGTTCCACTGAACATCCTGCGGTTGAAAACTACCGAGCCATGACGGCCTCATTGGACGAAGAAAGACTGGTGTCGGAAAAGGAGCAGCTAGAAACATTGACGAAACAAGGTGGCGATGCACGGGACCAACAAGTGAAGATTGAAACTAGCTTGTCTTCTTCTAAAGTTGATATTACTGAGCTAGATGTTGAGCTGGAGTCGATGAATGGGCGTTGGAAGTATCTTGTCAGTGTCTTGGGTTGGCCTGCTCGACTGGCTATCGACAGTGAGTTTCAGTCGTTGATACAAAGCCAGATGGCTGAAATTGATGAAGTAGTGGGTGAAAAGGAAAAGCGCCTTACGGCAGTGGATGACGATGAAAAACAGATGCTGAAAACCAGAAAGACCATGGAGGAAACTCATCGAAGGCTGGAGAAACAAAGAACTAGAAAAACGCTAATAGCCAAAGACTTACAGCGTCATGGGGATGAAAAATTAAGATTAGAAAAAGACCGAGCCCTAGCCTTGGGTTCGTTGTCTGATCTAGAATCGAATTTAGGCGAGGATCTCAAAAACGAATATTGCTGGTCTTTACCCTCAATAGCAGACCAGAGTAATTGGTTGTTGCAGCGTGAAACAAACAGTCAGCAGTATCTCCATAAAAAGAAGCTGTCTGATGACCTTGGAAAAACCTTGGTTCACCTTGAAGGGGAACAAAAAATCCGACAGCAGCAATCCGATAGCCTGGGATTGGGTGTTGAAAAGCAGATCAAAACAATCGGTGAATTGAAATCGGAATACGAAGCGCTGTGCAAAGAACGGGCTGAGCTATTTTCGGACAAAGATACTCGAGTGGAGCAAGAAAGGTCGGCGCTTTCATTGGCGGAACATGAGCGAGAGCTGAGCGAAACAAGACAGCTAATCGCTGAAAAAAACACGTCTTTGTATGGATTGTCGGAATTGAAAAATATGAATGAAACCGCACAGAGAGAATGTCAGCATCATGTTGAAGCTGCCACTAAGAAATGGTTGTCAGCACTATCATCAAGCCCGTTTGAGAATGACGAGGAATTTATCAATGCGTTACTTGATGAGTCTGAGCAGGAACGTTTGGTTGAGCTGAAACGTAAACTGGACGTTTCGCTAGCAGAGGCAATGGCCTTGCAAAGTCAGACAGGAGAAACGCGAGATGAACTTGCTCTATCGGTTGCCAGATTTACATCAGAATTAGACACGATGGGGTCGGAAGATAGTCGGTCATACCTGAAAAAAGAAATACAAGAAATGGACGTGCGTATTGATACTACCAACCAACAGGTTGGGGACATCAGTCGGCAGTTAGTGAGCGATACTGAGCAACGGAAAAAACAGCAGCGATTACTTTCTGATGTTGCTGAGCAACAGATGATCTATGACGACTGGAGTGGTCTAAAAGGGCTGATTGGGTCAAAAGATGGTAAGAAATTCAGGGCCTTCGCCCAAGGATTGACATTAGACCATCTCATACACCTCGCGAATCAGCAACTCGAGCGATTGTACAATCGCTATCAGCTAGTAAGAAAAAGTGGTGAAGCCTTGGAGATTCAGGTAGTAGATACTTGGCAAGCGGATGCACAAAGAGACACAAAAACACTCTCTGGTGGTGAGAGCTTTTTAATTAGCTTGTCCTTGGCGCTGGCATTATCGGATATGGTGAGCTCTAGAATTCGCATCGATAGTTTGTTTCTAGATGAAGGCTTTGGTACGTTAGATCGTGAAACGTTGGAGATTGCCTTGGATGTGCTTGATAACCTAAACGCCAGAGGAAAGATGATTGGCATTATTAGTCATGTGGATGCGTTAAAGGAGCGTATCCCGGTGCAAATTGAAGTGGACAAAAAGAATGGACTTGGGATTAGCCAGCTTAACAAGCGTTATTCCGTTCAGCCTGGACACTAATATAGGTCCAGATTACCTTGGTTGTTAAACGCAGTGTGACCACCTACCGAAGACACCTTCAATAAACGAAGGGTTCGTATCCTGATATTGGATGTCCCGAAATCGCCTCGAAATCGCCCGATTTCGAGAGCCCAAATTATGTGTCCGGTAGGTGTTAGATATGTCGATTCCGATTGTATGGTTTGGATGACTACTCTATTTTGGACAGTAACTCGGGCGCAGTGACCAGTTGCCTGACGCCATGGGTTTCATCTTCATCAAATATGGTGTCATCTGATGCTCCCCATCTCAAAACTGAGTCCAGTTTGACTTTGGCGCATTGAGGGCGAACGCTCCACGTTACTTGGAAAGGGGAGCAAGCGGCTTCCGTAAAGCTGGGGCCGGTTGTCGAACCTGTATAGATAACAGGTGTTCCTGTGTTGGACGGGAGTGCTTTTGGTTGGTGATACCCGTTTATGATGGTTCCGCCGGCACTGTTGTATCCATATCCATAGTCTAACATGCTGTCCCCACTATCATTGGCCACTAGGAAGACTTGTGTTTCAACTCGTAGTTCTGGATTGAGGCATGTTTCCGACGAACACGCGTCCAACCCTGCTCCTAGACTAACGTCACAAGAACTAAAAACCCAGTGAACTTCGATGGTATCGTTCGGTGCGACGCCTTTGAAATGAAGATCAGTGGTGTTTGGGTTGAGCATTTCATTTTCGGTGAGCGTGCCGGTGTCATTGCACTGATAGCCACCGTGCACTTCACTGCCTGCAAACTTACTGAAGCCTGGTCCTTTGTGCTCTGCGTTTCTGTGCAGATGGATGTTACATAAGTTCATTTCGGCGGATGGCGGCGCTGGAGTGAAAATTCGGGCGTTGATTCCTTCCAGACTAGAAATGTCTCGTGGTGACTGAGGGCCATAACCAGTACAAAGTTCTGCGCCAAATGAAAGGCTGGAAGCGCTTAGCGCCAGTACGACTGCGAGCGAAAATCTTAGTGTGAGTCGGAGTGGTTTCTTCGAATAACTCATGCTTGTGTGCCTTCAGGGGATGAGAGCAAACTAATATCTCAAGAAAATGGAAACAATAACAGTGTTTTGTGGATACAACTGCGATAATAATCAGGTTTCCATGGATTTCACAAACACAGTTTGGTCGATTAGCCATGAGTAGCGACTTTCAAGGATTGTGCAACCCTACGTCTGTAACTTTGATTTAGGTTGAGTCATTATCGTCGTTCCACACGATATATCGCTTGTCGGCATTGCTCCATTCATCGTCAATCTCAACGAGAATGGCACTGACAAGCCT
>WLWV01000241.1 GCA_012103395.1 Gammaproteobacteria bacterium | reverse complement strand
CTTGTCAGTGCCATCCTCGTCGAGATTGACGATGAATGGAGCAATGCCGACAAGCGATATATCGTGTGGAACGACGATAATGACTCAACCTAAATCAAAGTTACAGACGTAGGGTTGCACAATCGGTATTGCAGAATGGTTCTGCCCACAAACGCCAGAAAACAGAAGTAAAGGTATTACGATAATGCCATTATTTTCCTTATAACGTTACAGTGTGCTTAATTTAACTCATATAACCTGATCGATGTAAGTGTCCAAGTCTAGTTAACAAACTTAATTCACGAGAGACTTTATTGATGGCAATTTGATGGTGGCAAGGGGTAATCTGACTAAGACACAAGATCATTCACAAAAGCTGTCCTTCAACAAAAGCGTGAATATAAACACACAAATAGGCTCTCCATTCACGTTCATATGTGAGCTAGTTAAAAATGATGCCGCAGATACATCCGGCGCAGTCGCTGGGATGCGTGACAATCGAGCGCACATAAAAGATAGTTAGCTCTCATTGGAATCACAAATGAGCACCGATCAAAAACGTAGTAGAAATAGAACAGTAGACGTGAGGTTACGCGGTTGTAGATCAAGTAAGATATGGACACTTTAACTAAAAAAACAGCGAAACAGACCCTGATTATTGCGTGCGGAGCATTGAGCCATGAGATTTTGGCCTTAATCGAAATGAATCAATGGAACCATTTGGCTGTAACCTGTATCCCTGGGCATTACCACCATCGGCCTGCACTGATTCCAGAAGCAGTGAGAAGTAAAATTCAGCAAAATCGAGCGCGGTATCAGGACATTTTTGTTATGTACGGCGACTGTGGTACTGGTGGTGTCTTAGACAGAGTGCTGGAAGAAGAGCAAGTTTCCCGCATTGAGGGACCACACTGTTTTTCATTTTTTTCAGGTAATGATCAATATGAAACTTGGTCCGAGAAGGAAATTACGACGTTTTACTTAACGGATTTTTTCTGCCGGCATTTTGAGACTTTTGTTTGGCAAGCACTTGGCCTCGATCGGCGGGATGATATGGTGGATTTCGTCTTTGAAAACTATAAAAAAGTAGTGTTTCTCGCCCAAACAGAAGACTCTGCATTGCAAGCTAAAGCGATGAAAATCGCAAAGCGCCTCAAACTGAGTTATGAGTATCGTTTCACAGGTTATGGAGATATGAAAAGCAAGATGTCCTCTCTACCAATTCGAGTCAGTCACGCAAATTCCTCCGTGTAATTGAGCACTAGATTCAGTTATACTCGCTGACCGTTTTTTGACCCGTCGATGTGCTTTGTGCGCATCTTTCCCTGTCAGTTTTAGTAAAATATAAGTCAGAATGTGGGACTGAACTGCAAATAGTTAGATTGAAAAACAAACGTCACCACAGAAAATAAGTCTGTAAGGATCTCAAGTTAGCATCAACCTAACCTCCAACCTTTAATAATGTCAGATAACCTGGAACCTGTTAACTTTATCCGCCAAGCGATTAATGCTGATCTTGCTGATAAAAAGCACGATAAAATTGTTACTCGTTTCCCTCCAGAGCCCAATGGCTATCTTCATATTGGGCATGCCAAATCCATCTGGCTAAACTTCGGCATCGCAGATGACTATGAGGGAGAATGCACCCTTCGGTTTGATGACACAAATCCGATCAAAGAGGACGAAGAATTCGTCACCGCCATTGAAGAGGATGTTCGATGGCTAGGCTTTAAGTGGAGCCGCATTGCCCATGCGTCTGATTACTTTCCGAAACTTCATGAATTTGCAATTGAGCTGATTCATAAGGGGTTGGCTTATGTCGACAGTTTGGACATGGAAACCATGCGTGAGTATCGCGGCACATTAAAAGAACCTGGCAAAAACAGCCCTTATCGTGATCGGTCTGTTGAGGAGAACATGGATTTATTCTCCCGTATGAAAGCAGGAGAGTTTGCCGATGGAAAACACGTACTCCGTGCAAAAATTGACATGCAGTCATCTAATATCAATCTACGCGATCCCGTTATCTATCGCATCAGACACCACGCCCATCAACGAACGGGAGATGCTTGGTGCATTTATCCAATGTATGATTTCACGCATGGGCTAAGCGATGCCATTGAAGGAGTAACACATTCACTTTGTACACTGGAATTTGAAGATCATCGAGCATTATACGATTGGTTCTTAAGCCATGTTTCAGCTCCTTGTCATCCCCGACAAATTGAATTCTCAAGATTGAATTTGAATTATTCCGTGATGAGCAAACGCATGCTAACGCAACTTGTCAATAATGGCCACGTTGATGGTTGGGATGATCCAAGGATGCCAACAATTTCTGGCTTGAGAAGACGTGGATTTACCGCAAGTGCTGTCAGAAACTTCATTGGCTCAGTGGGCATTACCAAAAAGGCTAACGTGATCGAGATGAGCATGCTGGAAAATGCAGTTCGTGAGGACCTTGACAGCATATCCCCCCGAGCAATGGGGGTACTAAAGCCACTAAAATTAGTAATTGAAAATTTCCCAGAAGGAGAATCAGAACCCATTGAGGTCGCCAACCACCCCAATGATCCATCAATGGGAACTCGTAACATCCTACTGACAAGGGAAATCTATATTGACCACGATGACTTTATGGAAGACCCACCGAAGAAATTCTTCCGTTTAGGGCCCGACCGGGAAGTGAGATTACGGTACGGCTTTGTGGTTCACTGCCATAAGGTGATTAAGAACGACGCTGGCGAAGTGATTGAATTACGCTGTACTTATGACCCAAACACAAGACACGGACAGCAACCTGAAGGTCGGAAAGTGAAAGGGATTATCCATTGGGTATCCGCCGAACACTGTGTCGACGCATCAGTTCGGCTTTATGATCGTTTGTTCCAAGAAGCCAATCCGCTGGCAGATAAGACCAAAGCATTCACCGAATCACTGAACCCCCATTCCTTGCAAGTCCTTACCAATTGCAAACTTGAACTATCTTTGGGATCACCCTCTGTGGACACTCGTTATCAATTTGAACGCCTTGGGTATTTCTATCCGGATATCGACAGCAGTTCATCACACCCCATCTACAATCGTATCGTGACTCTAAGAGATAGCTGGGCGAAAATCGATAAACAACGCAAATCCTGACACTGTTTTGCGCCACTCTTAACAATCACAAACTTAGATTATGGAATTCTTAACCGATTACGGCCTCTTTCTTTCTAAAGCAATCACCATCGTTGCCGCCATTTTGATCGTAACCGGGTCTTTAATGTCCATGGCCATGCGCCAAAAAAGATCGTCAGATAAGCAATTGGATATTACTCATTTAAATAAGGAATACGAGGAAATGGAGAAGACCATTTCCAGTGCCTTATTAAGTGACACCGCCTTAAAAGGAATGATGAAGGCCGAGAAGAAACAGGATAAACTGAAAGCCAAAGAGGAAAAGAAAGCCGAGAAGAAAGCGAATAAAGCGAAGTCCAAACTCAGTGCAGCGAAAAATGATGAACCAACTTCTGACACCGCCATTGAAGCCAACTCAGAGCCTGAGAAACGCCGTATGTTCGTGATTGACTTCGACGGCGACATTCCCGCTAGTGCAGCGGATTCAATGCGTGAAGAAATTAGTGCCATTCTTACCTATGCTAACGAGAAAGATGAAGTATTGGTCCGCCTAGAAAGTGGTGGTGGAATGGTTCACAGCTACGGCTTTGCGGCTTCTCAGTTACAGAGAATCAGAGACAAAGGCATTCCTCTCACCGTTTCTGTGGATAAGGTTGCTGCGAGCGGCGGATACATGATGGCTTGTGTTGCCAACAAAATCATCGCCGCCCCCTTTTCAATTATCGGATCGATCGGTGTTTTAGCTCAAATACCTAACCTACATCGACTCTTGAAGAAACATGACATAGATTACGAGCAACTCCATGCCGGAGAATACAAAAGGACGTTAACCATGTTCGGTGAAAACACCGACAAGGCGCGAGTGAAGATGCAAGAAGAGCTAGAGGAAACTCACACGCTATTCAAAGGATTTGTAAAATCCCAACGACCGTCTTTGGATATCGACAAGGTTTCAACGGGAGAGCACTGGCTCGGTACCCGTGCACTAGAACTGGGGCTCGTTGATGCACTTCAAACCAGTGATGATTACTTGATGTCTGCCAGAGAAGACACCGAACTGTTTCACTTATCTTATAGTGAGAAGAAAAATATGATGGACAAGCTTTCATCCGTCATGTCACTTCGATGGAACCAGCAACAGAAAATATTGCAGGACTTCGAAAAACCATTACTGATGTAGTACCTATCCATTTCTCAATGATTTATACGCTACCCGACCGATACCCAAAGATCAACAAAACTAGTTTCATTGCTCCAAGCGCGGACATTATTGGCTCTGTCATAGTGGGCGCCAACGCAAGTGTCTGGTTCAATTGCGTACTAAGAGGGGACAATGATCTGATCACCCTTGGTGATAATTCCAATGTTCAAGATTGCAGCGTATTGCACACAGATCCTGGCATTCCACTTTGGATCGACGAAAACGTCACTATCGGGCACAGCACCATGCTTCACGGTTGCCATATTGGAAAGTTTAGCCTGATAGGTATAGGAACCATTATTCTTAATCGAGCTAAGATTGGCGAAAACTGCATTGTCGGTGCCAACACCTTGATTACCGAAGGCAAGGCCTTTCCGGATAGAACAATGATTCTTGGATCCCCAGGAAAAGTTGTCAGAGAATTAACCGACGAGGAGGTCGAGGAACTCCATCAAACACCAGCGCAATATACCGGCAAAATACCTCGTTATCGACTACTTCAAGAGCAGTGACATACAAACGAGGAAACGGTTTTCCTTTAGTTGTAGAAGTTTAGACCAAATCTGACACCGTATTAAATCAATCCGAGCGAAGCGAGGGTTGATTTAATGAGAGTTACCCGTTTTGATGTAGTTACCAAACAATATCAAAACACAACGAGGTAA
>WLWV01000037.1 GCA_012103395.1 Gammaproteobacteria bacterium | reverse complement strand
CTTGTCAGTGCCATTCTCGTTGAGATTGACGATGAATGGAGCAATGCCGACAAGCGATATATCGTGTGGAACGACAATAATGACTCAAACTAAACCGAAGTTACAGACGTAGGGTTGCACAATCATCGGAAATGATTGAGGCCGTCACGGATATCATTGCCCTACATATGCTTGAAGTCTTTTCTTTGATTGATTTTACTATCGATGAACCTGAGGATCCTGATCTTCCGATTAATGAATCATTCAGAGAGAAAAGTGATGTCGAATTGGAATCGATTGGTAAAGAAGAAAGACTGATTCGGGAACTGAACATGGAGCTGGACTCGGAGAATGAAATTGGCGAGGGGATACGCTATAGCCGGGCGCTTTTTCAGCAGAGGCCCAGACAGTACCAAATACTGTTGTCTGATTTTAGAGTTGAGAAACAGATGGAAAACTCATGAGCCAATCCGAAGCCCAATTAGAAGAAAGCCTGATTCAGCGTCTGAGTAATGGCTTGGGTTATACCCAGGTGAGTATTCGTAACGCCGATGAGCTGCGGGACAACCTGAAACAACAGCTTGAGATTCATAACAAAATCCGGCTATCCGGGGGCGAATTCAATCGGATTTTGAATCACCTCGATAAGGGTAATGTCTTTATGCGGGCCAAGACCCTGCGGGATCGGTTTCGGTTGGATCGGGACGACGGGTCGCGGTGTTATATCCAGTTTTTTAATTCGGACCATTGGTGCCAGAACCAGTATCAGGTAACGAGTCAGGTAACCGTTGAGGGTCAATACAACAATCGTTATGACATTACGTTATTGATCAATGGGCTGCCCCTGGTGCAGATTGAATTAAAGCGCCGGGGCATGGAGCTCAAAGAGGCGTTTAATCAGATCAACCGTTACCAGCGCCATTCCTATTGGGCGGAGTCGGGTTTGTTTAATTATGTGCAGCTATTTGTGATTTCCAATGGGGTGAATACCAAGTATTACGCTAATAACCGCCATCAAGATTTTAAACAGACTTTTTTCTGGGCGGATAAGGAAAACAATAAAATTTCCGACTTGGATCGATTCGCCGATGCCTTTTTGGAGAAGTGTCATGTCTCCAAGATGATCAGTAAATACATTGTTCTCCATGAGTCGGACAAAATTTTAATGGCACTGCGGCCTTATCAGTATTATGCGGTGGAGGCCATTGTTGATCGGGTTAAGAACGGGCGCAGCCATGGCTATATTTGGCATACCACGGGATCGGGAAAAACCCTGACTAGCTTTAAGGCGGCCCAGATTTTGACCGTCTTTCCCAAGGTGGATAAAGTGTTATTCGTGGTGGACCGGGCGGACCTTGATTATCAAACTACCCGGGAATTTAATGCGTTCAGCGAAGGCTCTGTGGACGGCACCAACAATACCCAAGCGCTGGTGCGCCAAATGGCCGGGGACCAACCCCTTATCGTCACCACCATCCAGAAACTCAATACCGCGATCAAATCCGCCCGCCACGAAGCCGCGATGAACGCTTCGCAGGACCAGCGCATCGTCTTCATTTTCGACGAATGCCACCGCTCCCAATTCGGGGACACCCACAAAAATATCACCCAGTTTTTCACCCGGGCCCAGCTATTCGGATTCACCGGCACGCCGATCTTCAAAGCCAATGCCGCCACCAATGATCACGGTAAACGCACCACCGAAGACTTGTTCGGTGAGCGTCTTCATGAATACGTGATCACCAATGCGATCGCTGATGATAATGTCCTGCCGTTTTCCATCGAATATTGGGGCAAGCTGAAACGCAAAGACGGGACGCTTATCGACGAGCAGGTAGAGAAGATCGATAAAAAAGCATTTTTCGAAAACCCGGAACGCATCGCCAATATCGCGGATTGGATCATCGCCCACCATGGCCGCAAGACCCATAGCAAGCAGTTCTCCGCCATGCTTTGCGTGAGTAGCAAAGACGCGCTCATGCGCTATTACGATACCTTCAAGGGAAAGAAAGACGCCGGGGAACATGATCTTCGTATCGCGACGATTTTTACTTATGGCGCGAATGAAGAAGACGCTGATGCGAATGGATTAACCGGCGACCCCAATTTTGAGGTGAATACCGACGATCCCGCCAGTCGTCACAGCCGGGAGGCGCTTGAGGCTTATGTCGCCGATTACAATGCCATGTACAAAACTCGCCAGTCGGTCAAAGACAGCCGGGGGTTTTATACCTATTACAAGGACATCGCCAAGCGCATGAAGGAACGGGATCGCAAGGATTTTAGTGACGATGATCGCTGCGATATTTTATTGGTGGTGAATATGTTTTTAACGGGCTTCGACGCCAAGAAGCTGAACACCTTGTATGTGGATAAAAATCTGAAATATCATGGATTAATTCAGGCTTTTTCGCGCACTAACCGCACCTTAGGGGAGCTGAAATCTCAGGGGAATATCGTTTGTTTTCGCAATCTAAAGTCCAATGCGGATGAGGCGATTGCTTTGTTTTCTGATCTCAATGCCGAGACTCGGGTTTTTATTGAGCCTTATGAACAGTATGTCGAGATGTTTAATGAGGATGTCGCGACGCTGCAAACCCTCGCCCCAACGCCCGGTGATGTGGATCAACTCATTAGCGAAGAAGAGCAGGCAGCATTTGTGCGGGCCTTTCGCGCACTCGCCCGTCATTTGAATGTCTTAAAGTCATTCACGGAATTTAGCTGGTCGGATTTAACGTTGAGCGAACAGACGTTTGAAGACTATAAATCGAAGTATTTGGATTTATTCGAAAAGTCCCGAAGTTCTGACGAAGACGGTGCGTCGATTATTGAAGAGTTGGATTTCGAACTCGAACTCATCCACCGGGACGATGTGAACGTCGCTTATATTCTTAAGCTATTGGCCGATCTTCATCGTCACAAGGATCAGGAGGATAAGGCGGGAGAACAGGAAAAAACCCGGAAGTCGATTATCGACCTGTTGACGAAGGAAACTCAATTGCGCAGCAAACGGGAGCTGATCGAAGCATTTATCAACGACTACATGCCAACTCTTCCCGTCGAAGCGGATATTCCTCAGGCCTTCGGTCAGTTCTGGGAAGACAAAAAACAACTCTCCATTGATGAGTTGTGCGCCACCGAAAAACTCCGCCCCCGCGCTGTCACCGCCATGGTCGAACAATACAACTTCAGCGGCAAACCTCCCTTGCGCGACGATGTGTTTAATGCACTATCCTACAAACCCAAGCTCATGGAACGAAAATCCATCTACAAACGAATCACCGATAAGCTCATCGAGCTGATCAAGACCTTCGATGATAATATAGGTTAAGTCGTTGTCATATTGTGGAGGCGTGTTACGTATTGCGTCCCGAATGGCACTCAATTAGTGGACTAAATAGATCTGTCCCGGTTATTTTCAGATTATTTTAGATTGTTTTGTGATCCCATTATAGAGTGTCCGACAATATCAGTACGCTCCAGTATATCGATTAGACGAATGTTCCAAGTAATCGGTACACTGTCTTCGGAATTGTCCTTTATTTCTACGCAAAACTATAAATGCGCGCGGGGTTATCAACAATTAGTGTATTGACTTGGGCTTCACTCAAACCTCGTCGATACAATCTGGGCACGACATTGGTAATTAGATGGTCGTAACCTAATCCTCCATAGGCGTGTAAACGATGCTTGGTTGCCACATCATGAGATAGCAAAATCTGCTTTTCATACCCTTGCTCAAAGTGCCATAGAATAACTTCCATGCGTTGGCTGTCTGATGGCATATCAACATCAGGGTTAGGGGGATAATAGGAGCTTTCGTTACCAAATAAATCGTATTCCAAATAACACCCGGTCTGGGCTAACTCTTCTAGCCAACCACGATCAAGGCAGGTACGGTCAATGTGACAAATGATAGTGCGGCTCAAATCCCCACCAGCTTTCGCCACTACATCAACAATCTCTAGGGGGGATTGTGGGGAGCGCCCCGGATGGATCATCAATGCAGCGCCGGTTTCCTGTTGTGCCGCCGCAGCGGCACGCAGGCTTTTTTTCTCATTCTTCCACCACGGGTAAGTGCAACCTATCTCACCGATAAGCCCAGCACGAATGTGAGTATCTCCGACACCTTGCTGAATGTCTCTCACAATCTCTTCGGTAATAGCTTCTTCGCTCAGGCTATCCATATTATCCGGGTGGGTGGAACCGATGTAATAACCCGCTCCCATAATAATATGCATCCCCGTGAGTCGTGCGATACGCGCCAAAGCATGGGGGTCACGCCCCAGACCAACGTTGGTTGGATCCACAATGCTATGGCCACCCGCAGCGACAAAGCGTTTTAACTCAGACACCGCCAGCTCCTCGTCTTTTAGCTCGACGTTATCCAGATTAGACGTCCAGTTGTATCCTACCCATCCCCTATTTTCCAACGTAATTTTCTGATGGGCCAAACCTTTTTGACTGATCTCTTCTGGCTCAATATACATAAATGTGCCGTCAATCAGCACATGGTCATGGGCCAATGTGACGCCCAGTTGTTCGGCTTCAATGAGACCTAAAACGGTTTGTACTTTGCCTGCTTTATTATCACTCATGGTTTCTCCCGTTAGTCGCCCAGAATGGCAATCGCGCTAATTTCCACTAATAAATCTTCAAAAGCAAAATCGACCCCTCCTACCACTGTGGCGCTGGGTCCGGGTGCTTCAAAAGCCTCTGCCCGAGCGTCAATGGCCGGTTGACGGTAGCGAATGTCGCTGAGAAAGATGTTCAAGGAAACCACATCATCCATCGTTCCACCTGCTGCTTCAACATAATCTCTAATATTCTTAAAGCACTGCTGACATTGCACTAAAGGATCTCCAGCCCCCACTAATTTACCGTTGTCATAGGCAATCTGGCCGGAAATAAAAACCTGATTGCCACGAACAATACATTGAGAACCGACACGTGCATCCGCCGGTTCGGCGATATTAGGAAGGGTTATGTTTTTTCTCTTCATGTTAGTTTTTGCATTTAGGGGCTTACGAACAAGTCTGGGCCCAAATTAATTAGTTATGTCTCATTCAGGGGCGGGGGCTCTCAAATATGAATTGAGATCAAGTCTCAATCGGCCCGATACCGTGATCGAGTACATAGTTCGAAAACTCGTAGACTGTTTGCTCTTCTCTCGGAGAATAGCGACTCGGACGTGCGTATCGGCTGGCAATACCTCGATGTACAACCTCACAAATATCTTTGTCTTCTTTAATAAACAAAGCCATCGGCGGGTAGTACTTTTCTTCCGCTTCCCGCTCAAATTCTTCAAGCTCAACCGTTGCTTTTGGAAAGCAGCACCAAGTCACGATACGTGTCCACTCCGGGCCTTCTGGAAAATATTGGTGGAAGGTTATTCTATCTGGAGGTAGGTTCATCAGCAGATGAGGATAAAATACCATAAAGTGCGTTCGTTCCTGATCATATTCAGATAACCCTTGGACAAATGGTAGGGTTTTATTACGTGGCACATACAGTCCATTTTCATTATCGCTACTGTTTATCGCATAAACCCCGGGCTTTCCTTCAGCATCAAACTTTGAATTGACGGCACCCGGATAATACGTATCGAGCGACTCCCGATGCACAGTACGTACATGATAGCCTTCACGGGAATTCTCTACCCATATTTTCCAATTCGCATTAAAGCGGTTCTCCCATTTCCTAGTCACCACCATGTCTTGCATATTGTAGTCGGCAAAGCGCTTAGGCAAGTTACCCAAACATTCTAACAAAGGCATGGCATTGTTATCAAAATTAACGAATACAAAGCCAGCCCAAATCTCAGTCCTAAAACCTGGTAAGTTGTATTCACTCTTGTCGAAACATTTCGCCTCCTCCATTGATGGCGTACCTATCAGTTGCCCCTTCAGCGAGTAGCTCCAAGCATGATATGGACACACTAAAACTTTGCAGTTGCCATTACCACTAGCTAATTCAGCAGCACGGTGACGACAAACCGCAGACAAGGTGCGCACAACGTCATCCTCACCTCTGATCACTATCAGCGGTTCTCCCGCAATGTCTATCCTGACGTAGTCACCCACATTTGGTATTTCCTCTAAACGTGTGACCTGTAACCATTCTTTCAGAAAGATGGTTTCCATTTCTTTGTCATACCATTGCCGAGAGGTATACACCTCAGCAGGCAATGGGCTCGCCTCTTCAATGGGCAAGCGTGTGTTTGAGTATTTTTGGGGATCAAAAATAGAATCATTCATATCGATAATATCCAAACAAATAGGTTTTCAACCCAATTCTGGGGGCACAATAAAACGACATCAAGAGAATGGTTTAGCATCACAATCGCATTAGTTAAGTGCTTAATTTCATCGAAAACCGGTTGTGGTGAGCCATCTTAATCCAGCGCCATTCGGCGCAATATGGACTAGGATTAAGCTTATCTCTTGTCGTAATCCAAGCCAAGTAGTGCGCCCTTAGAATTTATTGATCAGATCGCCATAAAACTGAAAGCCAGCCCTCATGCATTTTATCGTCAGGTTGCATATTGTGGCTATGGTTATGGCAATTGCTCCACTAAATATGAGTTCGACGGTATTCTTTGGGGGCCATTCCGAATTTGTCCTGAAAAGCACGGGTACATGCTGACGAAGATTGATAACCCGTTTGGCTGGCGATTCGCTGAATGGGTTCGTGTGTATCCCCAAGTAGTGCCAAGTAGCGCAAGGGATCTTTGTAGGCGCCATTCTACTAAATAGGACATCGGGCTAGTGCCGACCAGCTTCTTGAAATGCTCCGCAAATTGACTGCGCGACATCGCAACCTCGGTGGATAAAGACGCTAGTGTCCACGGCCGCGTTGGCTCACTGTGAATCAGGTTTAGGGTTCTTTCAATTTTGGGATCCTTGGAGACCCCTAACAATGGTTGCAGCTGCTCTTGTTGTCCTATTCCCAGTCTCAGTAGCTCGACAAAGACGAGCTCTGAGAGCTTGTTTATAGCAGCATCAGAACCGAAAGATTCGTTAAAAATTCGGACTCCGGGGACAGTATACCTATTGAGCCTCAGCTGCCTTTCCCCCTAGGTTCTTGGGGTGTAGATCTCTACCTCCAGCTTCGGGGTTTCTAGCAAACCTAGTTGTTGCCTCAAGGACCTCCCTGTGTGGGTGGGCTGATGAAAACTCCTTGTCTGTTTCATAGTGCTTCCATCTGCAACCCAGGCAGCTCAAGTCGACATCAGATCCACTGATGTTGAACTTTAACAAGAATGCCATCTTTCAGGTCTGCCTTACTCCAGATTTATAAGGGGAATCGAGGGTTAATAGGTATACTGTTCCCGGAACTTCCCAAACACGGCCTCAGCCCGAGCTTCCATCGCCTCGGCTGCATGCCGTGCATCCACCTCGGCCTCACGGATCAGGTAATCGAAATGCCGGGTTAAGGCTTGGATCTGTTGCTTCTCTCGAAACACCAAATAGTACCGCCCGATATAAACCGCCGCTAGCAGATGACCGAACACAGTGATTGGGGAGGAATAAACTTTCTTGTTGTCACACAAATAAACTCGCAGGGACGGATAGTGATCGCGACAATAATCAATCATGTGTTGCGCCTGTTCAAGCCGATCATGTTCCGGTAAACCTTCCCAGTAGCCCACTCCCTCAATCAACGTATCCAACATATGGGTTGATAGACATATCTCGTAATCTGACCCCGGCTCTTGCAGCCATTCCAGCGTTTCGCTCAATGTACTCCCCGCCTGTTGTGGAGTTTTATCGTGAAAAGCCGCATATTCACACTCCAATACTGCCCGGGTCTTCAAAATATCAGGGAACGTCGCTGGGGTATGACGGATTTTATAACCCGCTGCTTCCTTATGCCATCGCAACAGTTGGACATCCGACGGTGTGCGTTCTGCGTTGGTTATCTCACAGGCCGTGGACAATAAACCCGCCGTCGTTTCACTGCGTTCAGCTAATCCCAATAACCAGTCGCTACTAACCTGTAATGCTGCTGCACACTCAGCTGCCAAATGTGCATTCGGTAAGCGCAACTCTTCTGAGTTCAGCAATTGTGCGATAGTCGAACGATCTACTTGGCAGCAACGCGCCAGCTCACTGCGGCTCATGCCAGTGAGCTTCATTTGTCTTAATAGGCGTTGCCGGAATAATTCTGCCCTTTCTTGTTTTTTCATTGTTTGGTGACAAAAGTCAACATAGTTAAATATTATAACCAAAATTGAAATTTGCTGAAAATTTACAGGCTTCCTGGGAGTGGAAGCTGACTGCTATATTTTCGTCGTCTACCCGCACCCAAGAGAACCGTAATCATGGAAAGCACACAACGCACGATCAGCAAAGCGATTAGTTGGCAACTGCTCGGTCTGGTCATAATGAGCCTGATTGGCTTTTGTTTCACTGGCTCTATTACCGGCGCACTTACCTTATCGCTGACATCAATGCTAAGTGGCCTGATTTTTTATGTGATTCATGAAAAAATCTGGCAGCGTATTCAGTGGGGGAAGACACGGTAAGCTTACAGTTTTAAATCAGATGGAGTAACACATGCTCGGAGTTGAAACAAAAGTTATCGCCGTCGGGTTCACCCGGTCTGAATGCGTCTTGAATCCTGACTCGACCAATTTGACGGAACCTTTTAGAAAGACATAACCCTCTGAAGATTGAGAGTTTAAACATTACGACACTGAACCCAGCTTACAGCTTATTGGCCCAATAGTTCGATCATTTTTGTGGCTTCATCAGTTAACTCAGGAATGATCTTCTTCATGATCGATAAGCGATCAAATAGATTCTCATCTTCCGACAATGCCGAACGTAGTCCGCTACCAAAACGCTGACGAAGGCATGTTCCAATATTGAATTTGCAAACACTACGTTTTGAAAGGGCGCGTATGTCGTCGTGTTTGATGCCACTGGTGCCGTGAATAACCAAAGGGGTACTGAGACGGCTTTCTAGTTCATCGAATCGTTCAAAGTCAATATCAACATAATCTTTTTCAAGCCGGTGGACATTACCGACGGAGATCGCTAGCGCATCTGGGCGGCCTTGTTTTTCCATGGCTAAAGCTTCGTTTACATCGGTTAACGCCGACTTGATGTGATCTCTCCCGGTGGCATAGGGCACCGACCCCACTTCGGCTTCCACCGACACATTTCGATCCCGAGCATAGGCAACCACGGCTTGAATCCCGCCGATGTTCTCTTCAATGGTTTTTTGGGAACAGTCGTACATCACCGATGAAAAGCCACAGTCCACTGCGTGTTTAACGGACTCAAGTTCATAGTTATGATCGAGATGGAGACAGACCGGCACTTTGGCGTCACGCGCTAACGGTAGTAACATCGAGGCGATGTGCTCCATTGGCATGAATGTGACCATGTCCAAATTGACCGCCAATATCACTCCTGCATTTCTCTCCTCAGCGGCCATCACTACCGCCTTTGCATCTTCGTATCCAAAGACATTAAAACAGGGTATGGCAAATTCCCCGGTGATGGCGGGGAGCATTAAATCATTTAGGTTAACGAGCATTGCTATTTAAACTTACTGATCATGTCTTTGATACCGGGGATGGTTTCGATTTGGTAGGCATGTTCGGGGTGAAAGTTTTGGTGCAGCGGTCTCTGTGATAATCCTCCCAGAATCGTAAAATAGTACATTTCATAACCGGGAGCCGCCACACAAGGGTGGTAGCCATCTTCGATCACGATCGTTGAACCATTGCGGATATGATGAACATCACCATAGTCTGCCCCCTCTGGAGTGAGAAATTGCGCACCAAATCCATGAGGCGGGTTAAAGCGGAAGTTATACACCTCATCATGACGGGTTTCCCCCGGCAATTGATCCGTGTCATGTTTGTGGGGTGGGAACCCTGACCAACCTCCAGCGCCCACCGTAAATAGCTCACTCACCAACAATCTACCCACTTTTCCACTCGGGTTTTTTCCTAAAATGTGTTTGATCTTACGATGGGTTTTCGTGTCGTCTGAGCCATATTGAATAGGATCAATATCAGATTCTCGAACAACAAACGGATGATATACTTCGTCAAACTGCGCGCCAGCTACGAATATTTCCACCTCGTCGGTCACGCAAGTTACGTCGGCTTGGACACCAACCGGCACATACACGCCCTCTGGCTCGCTCTCCCATATGTTCATGCGCTTGCCAACTCGCTCGAATGTTTCTCCCTGAACAGTAACGTCAAAACTACCAGTCGCCGGGACAAGGCAAGTTTCATACCCATCAACCTGAGAGGAAAAATGCTCTCCTTTTTTCAGTTTGATGATATTAAAAAAGCATAATGGAACCTTTTCGTGGTTGCGATCGATGATAGGTTGATTTTGATTGTCGTGATGACGAATATGCATGGTTAGCTCCAGTGCGCAGCGGGAGTCATAATCTGACTACGCTGCATTGATTTAAGTTGGTCCGAGTTTGGCATCGCACTCGCGCAGCCACGTTTCGACACCACAATTGCCGCAGCAGCGCTGCCGGCATCCGCGGCTTGTCGCCAATCACCGTGACTCATATAGTTAACAATAAGATTACCTAAGAAAGCATCACCTGCCCCATAGGGTTTAACCGTTTCAACAGCATAAACACCACAGTCCAATCGAGCATTGCCGACATATAGACTCGCGCCATCCATGCCCCGCTTAAGCACCACTATTTTTTGCCTTGCTAAGCCATCATCGATATAAGAGTCCAGCGAGTCGCATAGCACAGCAAACTCTTCTTCATTGCCAATGACAACGGTGGCGTATTGCGCCGCTTCTAAATAGACCTGGCGGGTGATTTCTAGGCTGGGCCAATTCCAACTCCGGTAGTCCAAATCCAGCCAAACGTGACATCCGCTAGCGCTTGCTAAACGCATCATTTCCAGCGTCTGGGCCCGAGAGTCGATATCAATTAGGCTTGTTCCGGTAATCACCAAATTTCTGCTTTGGGGTAACGCCCCCTTGACCGCGTCGCTGCAGGTTACTTTAAGATCAGCAGGATCGTTTCGATAAATGACGACACCACAGTCTGTTTTACGCACCTCTGCTAATGCAAGACTGGTACGTTCATTACCCAAAGTATCGCTTGTCAACGATATATCCACTCCTTCGGATATCAGTCGCGCTTTTACAAAATCACCCACACCATCTTTGGAAAGTGCAGAGATTAATCCTACTTTAGCACCGGCTTTAGCCATGGCCACAGCGATGTTACCGGCGGAGCCGCCCATGTCACTAGAAAACGACAATGCATCCTTGATCTGACACCCATCCGGTTCGGGGTACAGGTCAAGTCCTGCGCGTCCTACAACGAAGGCGTCCCATACTCGATCTGCCTCGAAGCTCAAATTGGTTACACCGCTTTGTTCAGACATCAACCCACTGCCCTGAAAGCGCCGAACGATCTATCGCGTCCATTACATTTTCTATTTTCATGCCGTCTTCAAAACTCGGCCAAGTCGGTTTCCCAGTTTCGATGGCCTTGAGCAGACTATGGAGTTCGCAGGTTTTTACATCAATAAAACCCAGGGTATGACCACCATTGGGTAAAAAGGCATCATAGGGTTCATGATTGGGACCAGATAAGATCGTTTTAAATCCCTGCTGTCTCGGGTCATCGCTACGGGTATAGAGCTTAAGCTCGTTCAAACGCTCTTGGTCATGGCAAATCATCCCCTCAGAGCCGTGAATCTCCCATTTAAGGCCACATTTTCTTCCCCAAGCGACCCGACTCACCCTCAGCGTACCCTTGATTCCACTTTCAAAATGAGCAAGGGCAGTACACACATCATCGTTGTCAACGGTTAGTGTCTGTCCGGGGTTTTTGGGGTCAGCCCGTTCCTTGTGAACGGTGTCATAGTCCCCCACCAGTCTACTAATTTCACTACCTGCCATAAAATGCGCAATACTAACCAAATGACACATCACATCAGCATTGGCTCCGGTTCCAGAAGCTTCTCGGCTCATTCGCCAACTGTGAGGGCGGCCTGCATCCGCTTCATTGTCCACGTCGTAGATACCGTGGAAGCCTGTTACCCGCCCAATGACACCCTCTTCGATTAACTGGCGTGCGGATTGGACCAATGGGTTTTGGGTATAGTTGTATCCAAGCATGGTCTGGCAATCTGATTCACGGGCTGCGTCCAACATCTCTTGTGCTTCTTGAACATTGGTCGCCATCGGTTTTTCGCACCACACGTGTTTTCCGGCTTTGAGCGCAGCCACCGATATTTCCTTATGTACCGAGTTTGGAACACAGACTGAAATCAGATCAACTCTGGGGTCGTTAACCACATCCATGTAATCACTCGTCGCACGAGCAAATCCCATTTCTATTCGTTTTCTCTCTGCTCTTTCGGGGTTAATGTCGCAAAGCAACTCAAGCCTAGGCCGAAGACCGCCACCAAATGCCGTTCCTGCCGCCGCATAGGCGATAGAATGGGCTTTCCCCATAAAAGCAGTACCAATAACACCAACGCCTATTTCTTTCATATTAGACAATGTAGATTCGATTTAACGGAAATTTTGCTATCCCTGACAGCCTTTATGCCAACTTCTCAATGCACAAATTAAGGAAATATGTTCGTAAACAGATAGGCTTTTAGGCAGCCCAATTTTTAGACAGTGCCGCCCAAAGAACCTTCTAAGGTGGCTAGCTCCTCGCCACCAGCCATCATATTCTGCAGCACAGTGGGAGTAATTTCGTCTCGGTTTGCGGTTCCCAATGTCCTGCCACGATTTAGCACCGTGAATCGATCGCCCACGGCGATGGCATGCCTGACATTATGCGTAATAAAAACCACACCAACTCCCATTTTACGCACTTTATCGATGGTGGCTAATACATTCGAAGTCTGACGCACCCCCAATGCCGAAGTGGGCTCATCCAAAATTAGAACCTTAGCACCGAAGTGCACGGCTCGAGCAATGGCCACAGTTTGCCGTTCCCCTCCTGAAAGTGTCCCAACCGCCTGATTAGGGGACCGCAAATTAATGCCCAGCTTTTTCATTTCTTCCATCGTCACCTGATTTGCGTGTTGATGATCGAATACCGAAATCCCAAGCACTTTCTTTGTGGGCTCATTTCCCATAAAGAAATTCCGAGTGACCGACATCAATGGAATCATCGCTAAATCCTGATAAACAGTCGCAATCCCCATAACGATGGCATCTCTTGGACTTGTTAGGTTCAGCGATTTCCCTTCAAAGAAGATTTCCCCAGTAGAAGGCTTATGCACACCAGACATTGTCTTGATAAATGTGGATTTTCCGGCCCCATTATCTCCTAGCAAGCAATGACATTCACCCGGGAGAACATCAAAAGACACCTCGGACAAGGCGATCACAGCACCAAAGTTTTTACCGATGTTTTTCATCTGTATGATCGGTTCACTCATCTCACTTCTCCCCTGTAATCATCCGTCGGATATAAGTATTGAGAATAACCGCGAGCAGAAGAATAACACCGAGAAATACCCTGAAAAGTGAGCTTTCGACTCCCGCAAAAAACAGTCCTTGTTGCACCACACCGAAGATAATGGCCCCCAATGCAGCACCGATCACTGATCCGTATCCACCCGTTAACAATGCCCCACCAATGACCACCGATATGATGGCCTCAAATTCTTTTAGCACGCCTCGATCAGCACCCGCAGAACCAAACTCCATAACCTGCGCAGTGGCGAAAACACACGCACAAAAAGCCGTGAACATGAACATCAGTATTTTCACTCGATTCACGGGAACTCCCACATATCGCGCGGCTTGGGCGTCCCCTCCCGAGGCAAAAATCCAATTGCCAAACTTTGTCTTAGTTAACAACCAATGTCCAAAAATAACCAAGATAATTGCCCAGACGATGAGCATAGGTATACCTTCTACTACCGCCTGTCCTTTTCGAGTTCCTCTCTCAAACGTTTCAATGATCCCTTGATCTCCCATCCATTGGAAAAAACCGGTGAATATCTTGCCACCAAATATCGGAGCCAGCCAATCGCCCTCAGCAACATCTCTCACACCACCGATAATCGTTTTGCTAGTGGAAGCGATGGCAGCAAAAATCGTCAAACCTCTTAAAATAAATAGAAATGCCAAAGTAACAATAAAACTGGGCAATCCAGTTTTGATGACTAGCCAGCCGTTCAAAGCACCGACGGCGAGACATAAAATAAATGTGGTTATGATGGCAAGCCAAACCGGCCAACCTAGGGTAACGGATAAGAGCGCAATGCTCATACCAGCGAACCCAATCATCGAGCCCACGGACAAATCAAACTCCCCCGCGATCATCAACAAACACGCCCCAACAGCGATGATAATAAATTGCGATGACACAATAGACCAGTTCATTACCCCTTGAGGGGAGAACATACCTGCATCCCTTGCGGTCAAAAAGAAAAAGAAGAAAACAACAACTGTACCGCAAATACTTCCTAGCTCGGGGCGAATGAGAGCCTTACGAAAACCCGACATTTCCTTAACGCGCTCGTCTTGTGAAGGTTGTTCTGGCGTGGTTGATGTCATATCGTTCTTCATGAATATAATTTAGCGGTAGTTATGGGTTAATACCGACTCTTCAATAACACCTGAATAAAGAAACACCTGAATAAAGATAAGGCGACCAAATTCATAGTCACCTTACCTTTGTTTTACAGCCTAACTTCTATCTTTACAGACTAGCGATACTCACCAGCAAATTTTTCAACTAGAGTTAACCCATCTTTGGTAACAAATCCAGGCCCGGAGTTGATGTTGTTGCCAGGTAATACGCCATAACGGTCGTAATTAGCTAGCACGACAACGGGCAAATAAGCTTGGAGGAATGGTTGTTGGTCAATGCCCCATTGAATGATGTCCGCTTTGATTCCTTTCACAATTTCGCTACCTAAATCGAAAGTACCAAAATAGATGTCACCAGCTAAACCATTTTCTTTAAGTGCTTCTATTGTAGGATCAGCAGAGGTTGGGCCAAGGGTTAACACGGCGTCTGTGTCTGCGTTAGCAGACAGATAAGCCAATACCTTATTTTTAATCTCAGCAGGATCCTGTCCCGAATCGATCATTTGGTTGCCAAGATCAATACCTAAACCATCAGCAAAACCCTGACATCTTTCGGTGGAAGACGGGCTAGAGATATAATGGTTGACACAAAGAAATGAGGCAACGCCGTCTCCTTTCGCTCGAAGACCAGCAGCGTGGCCGGCATCATATTCTGGCTGCCCAACATACATTAAAGCACCGACTTCCCGGGCTTGCTCTGGTGTACCAGAGTTCATAATGATGACATTGATACCCTGATCCACTGCGTTCCTGATTGGTCCAGAAAGAACATCATAGTCCGACAGAGTCGTGATAATACCGTTAGGGCTAGATGCGGCAGCTTGGTCGATAATTCGAGCCATATCAGCAAGATCACCGGTGGGTGGGTTACGGTATTCGACACTGACACCCATTTGTTCTCCAGCCAGAGCAATACCATTCTTAATGGTATTCCACCAACTATCAGAATCTGGCGCGTGGCTGACTAGAATGTATTTTTCTCCGTCAGCCTGGGCACTCATCGATGTCATCGCCAAGGGCATGGCTACCGCCATAGACAACGCTATGGCAGCGACTAATTTGGATTTTTTCATATTTCCTCCTCAGGAATTGGTGTTTTGCAAAAGAATTTTGTAGCGACTTTATTATTTCAATTGCTTTCCAGCAATCGGGTAATTCGTCTTTCTTAAAGCGCACTTTTTAAAGTCTACTTCTTCAAAAGAATCACTCAAAACCAAACACCATCTCAGGCGGTTCTAGCGATCCAATTGCGATTAGCCACCCATGCTTGGCGCAAAATGTCTAAACTTCACAATTTATACCACTGTGGAAAATAAATAGCAAATTTGAGTTTTTGGAATAAATATTCCAAAATTTTTTCTATTCACGTATAATTTCCAGAACTTCTCCTAGTCAGAGAGCGATGCACAATACGATGGACCGGAGCGGATGGTGGTGCCGATGCATTTCGAGACGGAAGCAGCCGGGACTTAGGAGTCAATCCGACTTAAGAACGAACCCATGGAGTTAGTGGAGTTATCGGAGGTTCTTTGAACTCTCTCAATTCAATTCAGGTTACGATGACAACATTAGTAAACCAAACACCTCCCCGAGCGTTTAATGCGCTAAAACTCTGGCTTCAGGAACATTACACTTCGTTACCTAAACGTTTACAAAGCGTCGCCGTATTTGCACTGCACAACCCCGACATCATTGCTTTGAATACGATCGCCCTCATTAGTGAAAAAGTCGATGTCACTCCTTCTACATTAGTCCGTTTCGCTAAGTCCATTGGGTATGCTGGATTTTCAGACATGCAAACTGTGTTCCAAGAAAGCATGCGTCATATCCCAGAACCTTACACTCAGCGTCTTCACCAGCTAACCGATGAAGACCAATCTGAATCCACCGTGTTAAAGCGATTTATCCGGGCCGCAAGTATTTCTCTGGATCGACTTGAAGAACAAACAGACGATATCGCGCT
Source organism: Gammaproteobacteria bacterium (assembly GCA_012103395.1). Classification (GTDB taxonomy): domain Bacteria; phylum Pseudomonadota; class Gammaproteobacteria; order Arenicellales; family Poriferihabitantaceae; genus WLWV01. Next base: position 1,769 of record WLWV01000037.1, on the reverse strand, counting down.
ACTACAAGCCAGTGAAGCCCTAGGAAAAGCACGCACCATTTACATTGCCGGCCAGGGGCGGGCAACGCCGGTGACCACTTACCTTCACTATAATTTCATCAAGATGGGTATACAGGCAGTTCTTATTGATGGTGTTGCCGGCAGTATGGGAGACAAAGCGAGCTTGATTCGTCAGGACGAAGCGCTGGTAGCCATTAGTTTTAATCCTTATACCGCAAATACTCGAGAGCTAGTTGATGCCTGCTTAGCTAAGCGGGTGCCCGTGGTTGCGCTCACCGACTCAACCTTAAGCCCGATCGTAAGAACAGATGACCTGCATCTTGAAGTTCTGGAGGAAGAAGTAGGCGGCATTCGCGGACTGTCTGCCACGATATGTTTAGCCCTATGCCTAGCAGTAGAGACGGGGAAATATCGTTCACAAAATAACCCTGTATTGCCTTAAATAGCCACTAGTGGCGCAGTTAGAATCGTTCAATGAAAAATCATAACTATGACAAACGATAGAAATCAGACAAACGAAGACTTGGATATCATTTGCATTGGCCGCGCCGGAGTGGACCTCTATGGTCAACAGGTGGGGGGACGTTTGGAAGACATGGGTAGTTTTGCAAAATACGTTGGAGGCAGCCCGTCGAACACCGCGATAGGCATGGCTCGCCTCGGTCTGAAACCCGCCCTATTGACCCGAGTAGGTGACGAGCACATGGGGCGATTTATTAGAGAAACCATGCACTCGGAAGGCGTTGTTACTGAGAAAGTCACCACCGACCCTCATCGACTCACTGCGCTTGTGATTCTGGGCATTCAAAGTGAAACTCGCTTTCCATTAATTTTCTATCGCGAAAACTGCGCCGATATGGCGATATGTGAATCAGACATTGAGCCAGAATTTATCGCTCGCGCATCGGCAGTCCTAGTATCCGGCACCCACCTGAGCACCCCATCCGTTGCTGCGGCGAGTCACAAAGCCATGAAACTTGCTAAAGAAAACGGTTCTCGTGTGGCGCTGGACATTGATTATCGCCCTAATCTGTGGAACCTCGCCGGCCACGGTGAAGGTGAGTCTAGGTTTATCGCAGACCAAGGGGTGAGCCAACACCTCCAAACTTACTTAGGAGACTGCGACTTGATCGTCGGCACTGAAGAGGAATTCCACATAGCTGGAGGCACAGAAGACACCCTCCAAGCACTCGCCAAAGTTCGAGAAGTAACCGACGCGGTTCTGGTCTGTAAGCGCGGAGCAATGGGATGCAGAGTTTTTGAGGGTGCAATTAATCATTGGGAGAACGGAGTGTCTGGCCCAGGTTTTAAGGTGGAAGTGTTTAATGTGTTGGGCGCCGGAGACGCATTCATGGCAGGGCTTTTAAGAGGTTGGTTAAGAGGAGAAGATTGGCAAACCTGCAGCACTTACGCAAATGCTTGTGGAGCGTTGGCGGTTTCGCGTCACGGTTGCGCCCCATCTTATCCATCAGAAACTGAATTGTTTCAATTCATCAAACAAGGCAGCGAATTCGAAGCATTAAGATTTGATCCGGCACTTAATCACTTGCATCGCGCCACGACGCGACCTCGACGATCAAACCGCGTGGTTATTTTTGCATTCGATCACCGTCATCAGTTTCAAGCACTGGCTAAACAATATGGTGAGTTCAACAGGTCATCGCAACACTTTATCATTAGTTTAAAAGGTAGAGTGTAAGAATGAAACAAAGAACCAGAATATATTATTCAGCAGAGCAAAGAGCGTTAATGTGGGATCGATGGGCAAA
>WLWV01000036.1 GCA_012103395.1 Gammaproteobacteria bacterium | reverse complement strand
ATGGCTCAACATTCAACACCTAATCCAGAAAAACCGGCTTTGGCTTCGTTCGCTACGCTCACTTCGCCTAAGCCAAACGAACATCGCTAAAGAAATAAATTACAGACCTCAGGGTACACTACCAAAACCGCTCAGGTATCAATCTCTCTAAAAGGCGCTTCAACCGCTGCCGTAGATACCGCACAGATTGTTTTCATGGATGGCACCCTGCAACACCTCATCCCTCTTTTTGAGCTAATGGATGAATTCGAAGAAACAATGAGACGCAACACCATCACCTTTTTTGCTCCCGGAATCTTCACGATCGGAGGCGTATTTCTTCTCCATTTTGGAATCGGAATGAGCATGGCCATTTTCTACTCAAGCATTCTCGTTGGCTTAGGCAATACCGTCTGGCCACTAATCAAACATCAGCAGTTATTAGCAGAGACAAGCCCAAAGTTAATCCCAGAAAAAGACGAAGATACCGACCTCTGATACCATACGAAGGAATAACTGGAAGATAAATGAAACAGATTTAGTTATGGAACATCCACAGCACCCAAAACCGACCTCAACGGCATCTCCCATATTTCTGCATGATGTTAATGAATTGAGTATGATTAATGGCTCGGCAGGTTTTACCGGCGGGGCGTAACGTCGTCATGTCTTCGGCGGCTATCATGGCGTTAATCACCGCTTCTTCGACTGCTTCCACCGCGCCTAAATAAACCTGGTCGAGGTTGGCGTCTTGAATGCATTGCAAATTAAGGTTTGTATTTTGATCCGACAACAAGGGTTTAGAATTCGCGGTTGAAAAGGCAAGGAAAATGTCGCCCGAATCATTACCGCCAGGGGAGCCTCCTCGCCCTATTGCGATTGCGGCTCTTCGTGCAATTCGCTCCAATTGGCTCGATAAGAGCGGGATATCGGTGCCAAGTATTACGATAATGGACCCCTTTTCTTTTTCTGCAATCATAAGATCATCGGCCATCATCTTACCAACGGGAACTCCAAGAGGAGTAAACCATTCCCTGATGCCATGGTTTGCCTGCACTAAGGCGCCGACGGTGTAGTGTTCGTCAGTCACAGACACCACTCTGGAGGCGCTGCCGGTTCCCCCTTTGAAACCGTAGCAAATCATGCCTGTACCACCACCGACGTTTCCCTCTTTCACCTGATCCGCTGAGGCATCGGCAATCGCATCGATCGCATCCGTGGCGGTAATGTGAAGACCATTAATGTCATTGAGCACACCGTCGTATGTCTCAGCAACCACGGGCATCGCCCAAAGGTGTTCATTCTCCCACTGCGCCGAGTACTGATGAATCATCCACTGAGTAGCACCATGATGAACCATGCCAACAGAGTGGGTGTTGGTCAGACAAATGGGCCCAACGAAATACCCACCATCACGAATCCAGTGGGAGCCAGTCATTTCGCCGTTACCATTGAGCGAATAGGTCCCCGCCCAGACTTGATGGGGAACAGTTTCCCGCCCTCTTGGGAGTATCGCTGTGACGCCACTGCGGATGGGGCCTTTTCCGGTAATGAGTGGGCCTTCACCTTCAATTCGGGTTTTCATCCCCACCAGTACCCCGGGCACGTCTACTAACGAATTGGTAGTGCCTGTGACACCGCAAAAATCGAACCCTAGGTCTCTTGCCCGTATTCCTTTTTTTTCCATAGAGTCCGATTGATATAGTCGTTATTACAGAGTACGGAGTTTAAGATTCAAGCTCGTTGATCTCTCTAAGACGTGATGGAGAACAATGCTTCTCCTAGCACATCAAAATCAGGCGTCACGCCCAATCCGGGTTCATTACCCATGAACATGAAGCCGTGCTCAATAGACGGCCCACCTTCGGCAATAGCTAAACTGTGATACTCATGAAACGCGGAGGATTGAAAATGAAACTCAACGGATGTCGAGTGGGCTAGATGCGCAATGGCCGCCGTGGCAATTTCCCCTCCCCAGGAGTCTTCAATGGTCATGGTAATCCCAAGCTCTATCGCAAGATCCCGAAACTGGCGAGCGCGGGTTAAGCCACCAATGCGATTGATCTTGAGATTCACCAAATCCATGGCACTATCCTTACAACCTCGAATCAGCATGTGCAGACTGTCCATACATTCGTCAAGAATAATGGGATGATCAGTATGACGTCGCACAGCGAGGCATTCTTCATAACTAATACAGGGCTGCTCTATGTAGAGATCGACGTCTTTGACCGCTTTAACAACTCTGATTGCTTCATGTTGTTTCCAACCTGTGTTGGCATCAGCGGCTAGAATGTTCCCTGTTCGAAGATTAGCCGATACCTGCCTAATACGCTCAATATCATCGTCAGCGCCGGCGCCCACCTTCATCTGAAATTGAGTAAACCCTTGGTCCTGATAATCCCTAATTTTCTGTGCCATGACATCGGCATTCTGGCGAGTAACAACCTTAAACAACTTAACCTTCTCCTGCAGCAAGCCGCCCAGCAGCATGTAGACAGGTTGGTTATATGCCTTACCCATGATATCCCAACAGGCCATGTCAATGGCTGACTTTGCATAGGGGTGGCCCTTTAGTAGCTCGTCCATACGCTGGTTAATTTGTGAGATAGCCAACGGATTCTCTCCAAGCAACCCTTGAGCCATCTGCCGAATTCCGGCTCTTGCCCCTTCAGCATACGCCGGCAAGTAGGACGGTCCAAGCGGACAACTTTCACCAAACCCAACTAGCCCCGAGTCGGTTTCAATCATGACGACAGTGCTGTCGAACTCTGAAAACGACTGATTCGACCAACTGTAGGAGCCCTCTTTGAGCGGCAAATTCACTTGATAACAAACGATACCGGTGATTTTCATTTTATAGATCTGTACTATTTTTGTTACTATGATTGGTGGATACGAAAAAGCAATGGATGAGAAAAACGATCAAGAATTAGCATTACAAACAGCAAAACAGATACTACGTACCTTCTTCCAAATCTTCAACACTCCAAGTAAGCCAGGAGTCTCAGCCCTTACTATCTGGCCTAACTATCTGGCCTTACTATCTGGATAGTGCCAGCCAAACCCCCAACGCCAAGGGGTCGGCAACCAGGATACCCCGCCGACACGAACGCCCAAATAATAGAGTTCGGACAACAATGGATTCCCCTTTTCACGGATGCATTGCCGAAGTTCCCTGTCCGCTGCTTGCCTCATCCTTGGGGAACCACCTCGCCAATACACGATATCATGAGTATCACAACAATCTCCAAACCCAAAATCTGGAACCAGGGAGCATCCGTCCATAAAGCATTGCTTAGGCGGTTGATTCAATTCCAAACCACCAACACCCCACGTGCTGTCGGACTTGATGCTTCCGACGGCATCACAGGATACCTTCGAAGAAGCGCAGCTTGAAATAGCGATCAGACTCAGCGCTATAAATCCAAAACGAATCCACCATCTCATCACGCTCTTATATTTTAAAGAAATGCTTCCAATAGAAATTATACGACGTATTTGTACCCGAGTTCATCCGTTACCGGCAGGCACCGTATCGCTTGAACATAATGAAATCGGCAGCATCTCAAACGAATACACTCACTATTTCACCGACACAGGATCACTAAAGATAATTTCTGGGGGAGTAAACGCAGTAACTGCTGGGGGCTCATCTATATATCGTTCCACCTGAACCAAACAAGAGTGGGCACTTGGGCCTTGGGCAAGACGTGACGTTCCCTTATCCAGGGTCAGTACATTGGGGTTTCCATGCTTGCATAAGCTACCTAGAACCCCTAGATACTGTGGGTCAAACCAAGCGCCGGTACTGAGTTGAATCACATTCGGTCGAACCTGATCATCGATAATCACTCCCGCTAGGCATGCGCCACGATCGTTAAATATCCGCACAACGTCCCCGTCTGTTATTCCTCTTTGCTCGGCATCCACCGAGTTTATCAAAACCGGTTCTCTTCCTTTAATTTTTGATCGTCGACTGTGGCTACCGTGATCTAATTGAGAATGCAAGCGAGTTACTGGCTGGTTCGAAATGAGGTGAATCGGATACTGCTGAGTAGCATTTCCTAACCATTCGCAGGGTTCCATCCAAGAAGGGTGCCCTGGACAATCGTCGTAGTCAAATCCATCAATAACGGATGAAAAAATTTCAATTTTCCCGCTCTTTGTTGGCAAGGGATGAGCATCTGGGTCTTGGCAAAAATCATCCAGTGTGATGATGTCCTTTTCAGGCACTGGGACTTTGTACCACCCATCCTCGCGAATCTTGTCATAGCTTGGCATCTGCACCCCTTTCTCCTTTGCCCGATCACGAGTTGTGTCGTAAATCCAGCGGATCCACTCACTCGCACAGCGGCCTCCTGTGAACTCATGCTCCATGCCCATTTTTTTGGCAATACCGCGAAGGATATCGTAATCATCCCGACAATGCTCTGGCTTGTTACTCACTTTCTGCATTGCCACCACATAGGGATCTCTCGGTGAGAAAGCCATGTCTTCCCGCTCCAGTGGCGTAGTACATGGTAGTACAATATCGGCGTGCTTTGCCAGCGTGTTCCAACTCCATTCATGCACAATCACGGTCTCTGGTTTACGCCACGCTTTCACCATTCGATTCAGATCCTGATGATGATGAAAAGGGTTGCCGCCAGCCCAATAAATAAGACGGATGTCAGGATACGTCAGTTGCTGTCCGTTGTACTCAAACTGCCCACCGGGATTCAACAACATGTCACTGATTCTTGCCACTGGAATAAAATCCTTAACTTGATTAATTCCTTGGGGCAATGCCGTGGACTTTAACCTTCCCGCCTGATCGCCAACACTATTGGTCGCACTGTAGCCGAAGCCCAGACCGCCACCAGGCAGCCCGATTTGCCCCAACATCGCGGCGACTGCGATGGCGGCCCAAAAAGGTTGTTCACCATGATCCTGTCGGGTCAATGCCCAACTGACAGAAATCATGGTTCGAGTGCTAGCCATTCGTCGAGCGAGCATTTCAATGTCTTTTCCGTCTAACCCACTGATTTTCGATGCCCAGTTAACGTCTTTCACAATCCCATCGGTGCCCCCCATTAGATATGGAACAAACCGCTCGAAGCCAACTGTACATCGCTCAAGAAAATGCTTTTTGTATAATTTTCGCGTATAAAGTGTATGAGCAATCCCAAGTAAAATAGCCACATCGGTGCCGGGTCTTGGGGCGAACCACTCTGCCTTTACTTCCTCCTCAACATCGCCACGAATTGGACTTACGTTCACGAATTCAATACCTACGTCACGAGCCTTCACTAGGTTTTCACGTTGAATGTGTCGCCCCACACCGCCTGAGTTAATTTGACCATTTTTCAGGGGAACACCCCCAAACGCCACGAATAGTCGGGTGTTTTTGATTATGGAAGGCCAACTGGTAGTCGTGGACAATAGATCATACATTTGTCCCATCACATGGGGCAGAAGCACCTCACCCGCCGCGAGACTATAAGAATTAACAGATCTCGTATAACCACCCGCACAATTAAGAAATCGGTGGATCTGACTTTGCGCATGATGGAACCGACCCGCGCTGGACCAACCATAGGACCCAGCATAAATCGCTTTGTTGCTAAAGGTTGCCTTCACTCTTTGAAGTTCATCCGCTACCAGCCGATTCGCAGTGTCCCAGGAAACCGCAATGAAGGGGTCGACTCCCCGTCGTTCGGGGTTACTACTAGGTCCCGATTCCAACCAACTTTTTCTCACCATGGGATGGGTGATACGGGTTGGCCCATCCTGAACATCCAATATCCCAGAGCCGATGGCAGATGGCTCATCATCCATTTCAAAAGGGTGCAATATTTTAGCTTTACCGTCCGATACCTCAGCACGATAAGTTCCCCAATGGGAGGAGGTTAAAGGTAGCTTTTTCAGAAACTTTACATCAGGAACTGACGTGTACTCTGTCATAGTGGGGTTATCTGGTTTTTAGTTTTCCAACATTCCGTATTGGAAATTATTAGTTTTATTTTAGCTTGTACATACTAAATCAGCATCGCTAACATGTATATAGATCCAGCGAATTGACGACAAGAGCCTCGATCACATCAGCGCACCAATTTAAGTCCCACAAGTTAAGAAACGTTCATCGTCAGAACAATTAGGCTAGCCCAATCGAACTAATATAGCCGAGCTATTTCGATTGGGCCATGATGATGGAACAAGACGAAGCTATGGACGAACGTAAGCGTAACCCTGTTCTTGAAGTTCCATGATTTGGGCAACACCAGCAGCAACACTTTGGACACCATCGAGCATTTTCGGCTTATTTCCGGTTTTCTTTTCCACCGCATTCATCGTGTTCTGACATGCGCTAAACGTAATATCGTGCAGAGCTAGACTCTCAACTCGGGATTTTTGAGCGCTGTTCGCCGTAACTAATCCAATCCCTGGACCATAGGCAACGATTTCGATTTCGACATTGTCAACCCCATAGTGCTTTTGCAAATTGACCGCATTATTCAGCGCAATTTTTTGAGTTCTTGGATCATCCGTGCTGACCTGGATCACCAGTTTGTGCGGTTTATCACTTTCTGCTTGGACGTTCACCACTAGCGCAACAATTATCATCAGGCTTGCAACGATGAGTGAACCAATTTTCAACATTCTCTTTTTCATAACTCAGTACTCCGGTGTGTGGGCATTTTATGGTTGGTGAAGACTCTTCATAGTAACCCAAAGTTCCCTAATGGAAGCCTCTCTTATCATAGTTTCTCGTTATAACCACGTTTGTTAGGAAGAGCTCACCCTCAAAGTCCAGCAAATTGGCTAAATTGAGATAATTAAAAAGATCCCTAGCCAGAAGCCAAAGCCAAAGCCAGCACTAAAAACACCCTCACCAACAGAGAAACAGCACTTTACGGAAAATGTTTAATGAATTGCGCAATCCGTCAATCAACACAAAATATGGCGCGATACTATCTAAAAAAACGTGAGATTGATCATGCCATTAACACCAAATTTGAATCCCTTCATCACCTGCGCAGTCACTGGTTCTGGGGCATCTCAGGACCGTTCTCCTCACGTCCCACGTTCCCCTAAAGAAATCGCGAAAAGCGCCATCGACGCCGCAAAAGCTGGTGCTGCAGTGGTTCACTGTCACGTCAGGGAGCCTGATACTGGCGCACCATGCCGACGACCTGAGCTGTTTCGCGAGCTGGTTGACCGTATCCGAGACTCCGACACCGACGTTGTCATTAATCTAACCGCAGGAATGGGTGGAGATATTGTATTTGGTGACGTTGAGTCTCCATTACCGCTGAATGCCGCAGCCACCGATATGGCTGGGGCCACGGAACGGATGCTTCATGTGAAGGAATGTTTACCTGAGATTTGCACACTGGATTGCGGCACGATGAATTTCGCGGAAGCTGATTATGTGATGACCAACACCCCCGGGATGCTCCGAGCCATGGGGAAAATGATGACTGATCTGGGTGTTCGAGCAGAAATCGAAGTCTTTGAAACTGGGCACCTATGGTTCGCTAAACAACTTGTCGACGAAGGTATTATAGAGAACCCAGTCATGATTCAGATGTGCATGGGGATTCCTTGGGGCGCGCCAAACGACCTAAATACATTTATGTCAATGGTGAATAACACTCCTTCTGACTGGACATTTTCCGCATTCTCAATTGGGCGCCACCAAATGCCGTTTGTCGCTGCTGCTGCTGCTCTCGCTGGAGGGAACATTCGAGTTGGTCTTGAAGACAACATCTGGTTAAAGAAAGGTGAACTCGCAACGAATGCGCAATTAGTAGAAAAAGCCGACACGATACTCAGCAACCTCGGAGCAACGCTGATGACACCAGCCGAGGTCAGAGAGAAACTCGATTTGAAGAAACGTACCCCTCAGTCTGTGTGATAGGTTTATCAGGCCACCATTTCCGTTATCCGAAGTAGGAAGCAAGACCATGTCAGAAATTAAATCGGCCGCCATTATCGGAGGCGGCGTTATTGGTGGAGGATGGATTGCCCGTCTCATTGAAAACGGGGTTGATGTTCATGTGTATGACCCCGCCAGTGATGCTGAGCGAAAAGTGAACGAGGTTCTCGACAATAGTCGCGCAGCATATAGCACCCTCACAGAGACACCTCGGACTCCTGAAGGAGCATTCCATTTCTGCGAAAGCGTAGAGCATGCTGTGCGAGACACTGAGCTAATCATCGAATCTGTCCCTGAAAAACTGGATATAAAACATAGCGTATACAAGGAAATCGAAGCCCATGCATCGAGTCAAGCGCTTATCGCCTCATCCACATCGGGTATCATGCCATCTGATTTGCAATCAAATATGAAGCATCCGGATAGACTTCTCGTGGCTCATCCATTCAACCCCGTTTATCTGCTTCCCCTCGTTGAGTTAGTTGCCGGGAAACAAACAGCGCCGGAAACCATTGAAAAAGCCAAGTCAATTTATTCTTCTTTGGGAATGCATCCACTACATGTTAAAAAAGAAATCGAAGCTTTTATCGCCGATCGTTTGTTGGAAGCGATTTGGCGAGAGTCACTTTGGCTGGTGAAAGACGGCATCGCAACAACCCAGGACGTAGACGACGCTGTGCGTTATGGGTTCGGATTACGCTACGCCCAAATGGGAGTTTTTGATACTTATCGAGTTGCCGGTGGTGAAGCTGGTATGCGCCACTTCATGGCGCAATTTGGCCCCTGCCTCACTTGGCCTTGGACTAAATTGATGAACGTTCCTGAATTCAATGATGAGCTGGTGGATCTGATTGCGAGTCAGTCTGATGACCAATCTGGACACATGACCATTCGCGAAATGGAGAGACAACGAGATAGCAATTTGTTAGCCATTCTTAAAGGACTAAAAGGAAATAACTGGGGCGCAGGCAAAACCCTTGCTGAGTATGAACAAAAGCAATTGATCAGGGAGACGAAAGAACAAGAGGCGTAAACAACATTCTCCTTTTCCGGCCTCATTTTTCAGCGCCGTGATTTTATAAGCAGGTATAAGAATATTATTCGATTCTCATTAAGATAGCGGCGCTAGAGATCCATTGTACAGCACCATTTTTGGAATCATCTACCCGCAGCAGCCGGCGATACGACTACTCGATACAGCCCATAAGGAGTCTGTTGTATTCCATGTAATCAATGCGTGTATTGGAAACAACCTTGCCGACAAAAAAAGCCAATAAAAAGCAGAGTAAGACCATTGGATACGCTGCGGCGATCATTGTGGTGCTCATCTGGTCAATTTGGCTGGTGGTTAGCCGATCAGGCGCCCAATCCAACCTCAGTATCTTTGATCTCGCTGCACTACGCTATGGCATATCAGCAATTGGCGCGCTTCCGTTTGTCTTGTATTACAAACCTTGGAAGAGTATGACTTGGAGCCAAATTGCCATACTCTCCTTTATGCTCGGCCCGGTTTACATTCTGTTTGTCTTTGGGGGGTTTACCTTCGCGCCCGCTTCCCATGGTGGTATCTTCATGAATGGGGCCCTACCCGCCATTACTTTAGTCGCGGGTTGGATATGGTTTTCTGAACGCATCCGCCTTCCCCATTGGATTGGTGGCACATTGATTTTGATCGCATCCGTACTTGCGGTACTCGACGGTGCCGCTTTATCGTTATCTGAAAGTTGGGTCGGAGATCTGATGTTTTTGGTCGGAGCAATATTCTTCTCAGGATACATGATCCTCAGTCGATTATGGAACATCAGTTCGACTCAAGTGCTGCTATGTGGGTCTGTGGTAAATGGCATTATTTATGTACCTATCTGGTGGCTTTTTCTGCCCTCAGGGTTAGGCGAAGCGTCTCAAAACCAATTGATCTTACAAACACTCTATCAAGGACTTATCCCCAACTTGCTCGGGCTATTGCTAGTTTCCATCGCAGTCCGCTCCATAGGGGCAGCCACATCTGCCGCTTTTATGGCTGCAGTGCCAGGAATGGGTACCCTTCTGAGTCTAATTTTCCTTGGTGAAGTCCCAGGCATCCCCGGTTGGCTAAGTCTGCTACTACTAACACCGGGAATCCTGCTAATCGCGTTAACAAGAAAGACCCATCCAACATTCTCCCGTAAAACCGCAATCGCCCATGAAAGAGGCGTTACGCATTGCTGATTCCTACTTTACCAACCCCTCGAATTATTCCAGCTTTCCTCGCCGCTTCGTTCGCCAAGGCTTCTTGCCCCAACGATAGTAAGGCCTGACTGTATCCCTGCCATGACCAACTCGAGGTATCTTTGTGGCTTACTCGATCGGTGAACAGTGCCCTGGCCTTCATAACATCTCCACTTGATTGGGCAGCGTCTAACATAATCATTTGAAACACATCTCGTTGCGCTTTACTGCCACCAATTGAGTCCATGGAGTAACGTACGGCTTGAATCTTGTCCATCGCCTGAACATATTCTTTTCGGCGAAAGTGCAGCAAACCCTCGGCAATATTCAGCCCGACTTGGGCGATGATTTTGCCTTGGGTGCTGTCGGCAGTCGACCATTGGCGAAGTGTTTTCATCATTCTCTGGGTGCCTTCTTCATGGCCTCCCGAGACCAGCGCCATCAAGTAATGCAATGAGACAAAAACTAATTCCGTGTCGTTAACATGCCCATTCGATACACAAGCGAGTTTTCTCCATCGGTCACCAATATCAATGCCACACATCTCTAAGCGCCATAACAATGAAGATGCGTTACAGATATCCAGATAGAATTCTGACTCGATGTCAGAGACAATCTGCTCATCATAAATAGACAAAACTGCATCGAACTCACCGCGTTCGATATGGAAAAGGCATTGATGCCAATACAGGTGAAAACGAAAGTTGTTCACGGTGGACCAGTGAGGCTGTAGTTCTGCAATCCACCGAATTCCTTCAGCGTGGCGCCCAGTCATCTCCATCACATGGGCGGCAGCATGGATAGACCAGGAATCCTTCTGATTTCGATCCACTGCCATACGAGCATAATGCTCCGCTTGAACATACTCCCCAGCCTCCTCGAGACCAAATCCATACATACCGAGCAAAAACCCATAATTGCGATGATCTGTAGGCCACTGAGGCAGCACTCGGGCAATGGAATCCCGGGTGCGACGACCGTCACCAGAATAGAAATGTGTAAAATGACTTAGTCGAACAGCCATTCCATCCATTGGCCAAGAAAGCAGGATCTGTTCCCAAATGTCAGTGGCTGTATCCAATTGCCCCTGACACCATTGAGACAAAGCTTGCGCATGGAGTCGTTCTCTCGGATTAGCATCAACAACATCGATGTGATTCGCTAGTTCCTCAGAAATACCGACTGCTCTTTGAGAGTGACTTGCACTGCCAATTAACTTGGCAAAATAACCTTTCGCACATAATGCCATCGGCATCTCAGGATCCGACTTTAATAGCGCTTTTAGAATTTCTCCGGTCTCGGGTCGAAACCCCATGTAGGCATCGATCAATGTACTAAACGTGTCAGCACTTTCCTGGGTGTTTGCCGTGAATTCCATTCCATCGGGGTCAGTGTATTGGGTCATATTGAATGGTCTTGAATGAGTTTCAGAACTTGCATTTCCGTAAGTTCACGGAAAACGGCAATTCTACGATGAAACGCCCATTTTGATAGAGGGTACATAGTAAACTTTTTAGGATATGAGCAAACTTAAGCAAATTAGCGCTCGTCAATCGATTCGCTAACACCTAATAAAATTAGGCCCCATGGGGAGTAATTTTTCATCGAACCACCTCTTTAAGCCTCCACATCATCTGTACGTAGGGTTTAGGATAAACGGTCAATCACTAGGGTACACTACCCTTTCGAAGCAGGCAGCCTAGTTTCTGCTAATCCAGGCCCAATTACTGATCTTGGTGAAGGTTGGTGGATTCCACCTCACACAGCTGAGAAACACCCTGAACTGAAAACAGTCCTTGATGTTCTTGAGCACCCGGAACTATTTCCTGATGTAGAAGATCCTTCAAAAGGCGCTTTCATTGGGTGTCCTGCTGGTTGGGGTTGTCAACTTGCTAATGCCAACCTGTTCCGTGCATTCGACATGGAAGCCAAAGGTTGGAAGCTGGTTGATCCAGGTTCAGCTGCTGGCCTCGATGGATCCATGACCAAAGCTGTTGAGCGTGGTGAAAACTGGTTTGGCTATTACTGGTCACCCACCGCGATGATTGGCAAGCACAAAATGGTCAAACTTGACTTTGGTGTTCCTTTCGCTGGCCGTGATAACTGGGACAACTGTGTTGCAAAAGCAGAACAGGATTGTGAAAATCCACAAGTAACCGCTTGGACTGAATCTGAAGTACATACTGTTGTTACTGATGATTTCAAAAACAAAGCAGGCGCAGAAGTTATGGACTATTTCGGCAAACGTGTTTTCCCAGGCGACGTTATGGGCGCGATGTTAGTGTTCATGGCTGAAAATCAAGCTGGCGGCGAAGATGCTGCGATTGAGTTCCTAGCCACACAAGGCGCTGTTTGGGAGCCTTGGGTAAGTGCTGACGTAGCCGCTAAGGTAAATGCAGCTATCCAATAGTCAGTTAAAAGGCTTTGGTGTTTCGGGTAGATAACGCAATTCATCTGGCCTTAATACCTATGCCTTACTCGCTAAAAACCTACTCACAGCAATCGTTTTGGGTAGGTTTTTTTATGTTTTTTGAAATGGAGTAGTGATGGATTTCTTTACAAAATTTCCCGTCATGGGTCGTCAAGACCTTCGGGATCTTAAAAAATCAATAGACGCTGGGTTCCGGGATTTTTCACGGGAATTCGGTGAATCTCTGGAAACATTCTTTGAACCACTTTTATGGTTTCTGGTGTGGTTGGAAAAATTATTAGTCGCCACACCATGGCCGATTATCATCATCGTTATGGCAACCCTTGCATGGATAGGCTCGCGCAGCACGAAAATCGTCATCGGCACCGTGTTATCTTTTCTCGCCATTGGGTATTTCGGAATGTGGAAAGACACCATGTCCACCCTAGCGATCATTTCGGTATCCACCATCGTGTGTATCACGGCGGGAATACCCTTGGGCATTTTTATGTCACGTTCAGACAGAGCGCAGGCTGTGATTACCCCTATCCTTGATATCATGCAGACCATTCCGGCTTTCGTTTATCTGATTCCAGTGGTTATGCTTCTCGGTATTGGTAAGGTGCCGGGGCTATTGGCGGTTTGTATCTACGCAATACCCCCTATCGTTAGACTTACTAATCTTGGAATCAGGCTGGTGGAAAAAGAAGCGCTTGAGGCGGCAGATGCCTTTGGTGCGAACTATCGGCAAAAACTATTCGGTGTGCAGATACCGCTGGCATTACCCAACATATTCGCTGGAGTTAACCAAACCATTATGATGGCGTTGTCCATGGTTGTTATCGCTTCTATGATCGGAGTTGCAGGCTTAGGCGTTCCGGTACTCCGTTCTATCTCAAATCAATATCTTGCATTGGGTTTGATGAATGGTCTGGCTATCGTTGCCCTTGCCATCATCTTTGATCGCGTTTCACAACAATACGGTGATCGTTTACAAAAGCATCGACAGGGAATAAAGCATGACTGAGCCTAAGATCAAAATCGAAAACCTTTATAAAATTTTCGGCCCTAACCCTAAATCTGTCATTGGTAAGGTACAGGATGGCATGTCGAAACAGGAGTTATTGGAGAATCATGGTCATGTTTTCGGGTTAAAAGACATCAATATCGATATCCCTGCCAAGGGAGTGTCGGTCATTATGGGCTTATCTGGTTCGGGTAAATCCACACTGATACGGCATATAAACCGGCTCATTGATCCCACCTCGGGTAAAATGATTGTTGATGGTGACGATGTGCTCTCCATGGATAAAGATCAACTCATCGAGTTTAGACGCTACAAGGCATCTATGGTATTCCAGAAGTTCGGTTTACACGTTCACCGCACAGTGGCCGAAAATGCAGCCTACGGCTTGATCGTCCAAGGTAAACCGGTGAGTGAAGCCAAGCAACTTAGCCAAAAGTGGATTGAGCGTGTTGGGCTGGGCGGTTTCGAAGGACATTATCCTTCTCAATTATCAGGCGGCATGCAACAACGCGTGGGACTTGCCCGTGCACTTTCTACGGATGCCGAAATTCTGTTAATGGACGAGGCATTTTCAGCGTTGGACCCGCTAATCCGTACCGATATGCAGGATGTGTTACTCGGCCTACAGGAAGAGTTGCATAAGACCATTGTGTTTATTACTCACGACCTTGATGAAGCACTTCGCATTGGTGATAACATTGCTATTCTTAGGGACGGCGCCGTTATTCAACAAGGTGACCCTCAAGACATCATAATGCACCCTTCTGATGACTATATTGTGGACTTCATCCAAGATATCAATCGCAGTCGAGTCATTCGTCTCAAAACACTGATGACCCCTAGCACATCCGCGTCCGATTCTGGGCCTGAACTACAGCACACCATGAACTTGGAACTTGCATTACCGAAAATTGCAAACTCAGCATCTAAATCTGCAACTGTGGTCAATGAAAAGGGAGAAGTTGTCGGTAGTATTTCTCTGGATCAAATTATCTCTGGAATTACCCGACCTGATGTTGATACCGGGTCTTCTGAAACACGCTATCGATAGGGAATGGCTTAGACTCAACCTTTTCAGCTCAGCGTTTCAGTTGGACTCTTTCAAATGAACGTGTAAGTCTCATGCTTGAAGACTAATCGCGTATAGGTGACGTCTGAGGATACTAAAGCTGACTCAGATAATGGTTGTACAAAAAAAGCCCTCATGCAATCACGCATGAGGGCTTTTTCGTAAGCGCTTGAGGCCGCTACAACCGGTACTTGGCCTATTTTTCTAGCTATGAGTCCGTCCTTTCGAGGGGTCAAAAAACGGTGAGCGCTCAACAACCGCGCTACCATTGAAGTCATCACTAACCACTTCCAATTTCGTACCTAGATTTGCGGCACCTTGTTGCAAGTGGACCAAAGCGAGAGACTTCTTGAGCCGATGGGACCAAGCTGGACTATTCACAACGCCCACATCCTGCCCGTCCAGCATCAATCTCTCACCGCCAACCACCGCATCGGTGTGGTCAATTGAGATCCCCGCCGCCTGAAACCTTGCACTAGAAGCCAACTCAAAGACCTTATCTTGTCCACGAAATGTGCCTTTATTTCTATTCACGGTAAAGCCCAAACCCACTTCCCAAGGACTATGTTCGTCGGTCATGTCATATCCATAAAATAAAAGCCCAGCTTCGATTCTCACTTTGTCCAAGGCGGTAAAAGAGCACGGTATGACGCCCTCGCTTGCTCCATGACCACGAATATTATCCCAAATATCAACTACCGCAGATGCCGGCGCCAAGATTTCATATCCTCTCTCCCCTGAATACCCGGTTCTAGAAAGTCGACAGGGATGCCCGAATAATTCCGTGGCTTGATGATGGAAATATGCGAGTTTTTCAAGCTCCATCGGCGTATGTGCATTTAGTAATGGCATTGCTTTTGGACCTTGCAGCGAAATGTTATGTAGATCATCATCCAATTCGATATCCGCATTCAAACCTTCTGCAGACTCCAATAAACGCGCCATGCTATCCCCTGATCCGTGGCACAATAACCACTCATCATTACCATTATTCGCCAAAATAGCATCATCACAAACCGTACCGATATCGGTAAGAACCGCACCATAGGTAGATTGTCCTGGACCGACTTTTGTCATGTCCCGTGTAATTACATGGTCAGCAACTTTGTGAGCATCTTTCCCACGGATAGTCACTTTCTTCAGCGCAGACATATCAAACAATCCCGCGGCTTCTCGCACGGCATCATGTTCATCGTTGGGGTTGCTGTTATAACTCCATGCTGTACCCATTCCATTCCAGTCTTCCAATCCGGAACCAAGCGCGGTGTGTCGAGAGGCCAATGCCGAACTACGTGTTAACTCTGTCATCTTCTATTCTCTAAAATTTAAATTATATTGTTCATGCGATTGCCTAGATCAAAAGCACTCACATAAGCGGGGGTTCTTACAAAAGCTCGTAATGATGCTTATGATCTGTTCATAAATGGGTATCGAAGGGTTAACCCTAATCTCTTAAAGGTGTTACATTCTTGGCTCGTCCTTAAGTTAAGGTCGTTTCGTGATCCAAATGATAGAAATTGCATGCTGCATTCATGTCAGGTTAGGTCATGCAAAACTAGTACCAGTGGTCTTCCACCGAATCTTTTTTCCGGGTGACGAATTCAGTTAATTCCTCATCGATACCAGGATCAATCTCTGGCGCCTGGTATTCTGCAAGCATAGCCTTCCACCGATGATGAGCACGGTGTTCGGTGTCTAACTGCCCACCGTCCGTCCATTGCTCAAAAGACTGCGTGTCTGCGAGCAGAGATGATCTGTAGTTTGCGGTTTCAAAATTGGCCAATGTGTGGTCCACACTCAAAAAATTCTCTCCAGGGCCTGCCTGCAGGTAAGCTGATTTCGCTAGCTGGTTTTCATCAATGGTCAGACCCTCCAACATTCGACACATCATCCCGCAGCGATCTAGATCCATCACGAACTTCTCATAGCCCATGGTCAATCCACCTTCCAGCCAGCCCGCGGAATGAAAGACAATGGAGGAGCCAGCCATCATTGCGGCTGACATACTATCAGAAGACTCCTGCATGGCCTGTCCGTCCGACACTTTTGATGCCGTAACGTGGCCGATTCCTCGTAACGGCAGATTCATTCTACGACTCAATTGCCCCAACGCCAATGCCGACAAGCTGGCTTCCGGCCCACCAAACGTCGGAGCACCAGTAAGGAGGTCCAACGTTGTTAAAAAATTGCCATAGATCACAGGAGACCTTGGGCGAAACAACTGGGTTAACGCAATCCCTGCGATGGTTTCAGCATGGGCTTGTGCGATTAATGCCGGTTGGGTAACAGGGCCCATGGCTCCACCGAGTATAAACGGTGAAATGAAATTGCCCTGATTCGCCTTTGCATAGGCCTTTAGCGACCCAATCATAATGCTGTCCAAAACCAATGGAGAATTCAAATTAATGTTTCCCTGAATGACACAATGATCTTCCATGTAAGATTCACCAAACATAATTTTTGCCATTTGGATGGAGTCCAAAGCCCGATCAGCAGCTGTTACGCCTCCCATAAACGGCTTTGTAGAATACTTCAGATGGGCATAAACCATGTCGAGATGGCGTTTGTTAACCGCGACATCAACCGGTTCACAGACCGTACCACCAGAGTGATGTAGCCAAGGTGAGCTATAGGTCAACTTAACAAAATTTTCAAAGTCTTCCAGTGTGGCATAGCGTCGACCACGGTCCAAATCAGTGACGAAGGGTGAACCGTATCCGGGGCTCAGGGAAACAGAATTTCCCCCTACCGTGATGGAATTTCTAGGATCCCGGGCATGCATAACGAATTGTGCCGGAGCGGTAGCACAGAGCGCCTTGGCATGACCTGGATCAAAGCGGACCCGCTCACCATCCACACTAGCACCTGCTTGCCGAAAAAGGTCCAATGTCTCAGAATCACCACGAAACTCGATACCAATATCCTTTAGGATCCAATCAGCATGGGCTTCCAACTGATCCAAACTATTCTCATCGAATAGTTCAGTGGTGGGAATGTTTCGCTTCGCGCTGGTAGCGATCACTTGCGCTGGTTTTCGGCGTTGATCAACTCGTGCTGATCGCCCTCGGCGTTTTGCTCTTTGCGGGTTCCCTGTGTTCTCATCAGAAGATGATTGAGTCATTCGTCACATAATCACGTTAAGTTATTTTAATCACTGGCGTGAAGAACTCTCACTACAACCAGTGCCAGAAGATGTATATTAACTAAGCTTCCAGCAGTGTTAACCGCATATTGTTAAGAAACTACCTATTGGGCTCTAATATTGCCTTGACGATAGCGATGATGCAATGCAAATTTTTTTCACTATCGTATAAATATATTAAACAGGTGGGTTTTCATGTTCTTCCGTTCCTTCAATGCACTAAGAACGTTTAGTATCGCCGCTCAAACCTTAAGCTTTACAGACGCAGCAGTTAAACTAAACCTCACAAAAGGTGCTGTAAGCTATCAAATAAAGCAACTGGAAGAGGAGCTCGGGTTTGCGGTATTCAGTCGATCAAATGGCAGGGTTCATTTAACGCCCCGAGGTGCTGAGCTAGTTGAAATTTCCCAACGAACACTTACCACTCTATGCAACGAGATTACTAACCGATTGTGCAACCCTACGTCTGTAACTTTGATTTAGGTTGAGTCATTATCGTCGTTCCACACGATATATCGCTTGTCGGCATTGCTCCATTCATCGTCAATCTCGACGAGGATGGCACTGACAAGCC
>WLWV01000240.1 GCA_012103395.1 Gammaproteobacteria bacterium | reverse complement strand
GACATCACGAAAAGCCTGGGGGCCATGTTGAATCAATTGTTCCATCACTACTTCATATAGGTTAGGGTAATCCGGTTGGGTCATTGGGTTGCCTCCACATTTGCTTAAGTCACAAACATGGAACGACGATAATGACTCAACCTAAATCAAAGTTACAGACGTAGGGTTGCACAATCAATCGCAATGGGTCGCCCGTTTTTTAGTCAAACCCTGATCAGTGGAGGACACGCAGCCAGCATTGAATTAATAGCACAAAAAAAGGCAGACCTCGCCGCCATCGATGCCGTTACCTTTGCTCATCTTAGAGACGGCGAATTGATTGACACCGACCAAGTAGCGATAATCGGACAATCTGAATATACCACCGGACTACCATTTATTGCTCCAAAACTTGCGCGTTTCGACACAGACCCAAACACAATCACTAATGCCCTGAATGATGCGTTAAGTCAAATCGACGACCATCATCGCCAACGTTTAAGAGTCTCCCACTTTGAAACCGTAGCTCCTAAGGAGTATGAAAAAATCAACCAGCTAAAGGTATCCGCCGAGGCGGTAAACTACCCCACATTGGCATAATCAGTTCTGTTGAGTGTATAGGCGCAAACAACTCAGGGTGTAGCTAAGGAATCTAAATCAGGCTGCTGCCAAGTAAAATCCCAAGCCCTAACAGAGTTGCAGCAGCCACACTCCCCGTTTTCCACATGGTTAGCGAGGTCAGACACAGAGCAATAATTTCAAAAAGCGCACCGTTGATAGCTCCTGGAACAATGAGTGCCATCATAGCGCAACCCGGAAGCACTTCTAGAATCCCTCTTAGTTTTTCCGTTTTTTGAAATCCCAAACCTAACGCATAACCGCCGATTCTCGTAACAAGAACAACACAGGACATCAACAGAATCATTAGTAAAACTGTGTCCTGATTCATTCTGACTCTACCGTCGTGGGTTTGTTTCTGGTTGGTTTGAGCAAATAGGCGGCCACACCGGCAACAACACAAACTGGCATAATCAAGTAGGCATGCGCTCCATAAATCGTCAGAGCCCCTGCACAAACCCCAGAGACAATCCAGGGAAAAGCATTTTCGGTGTTCCCTTTTGCGAATAGCACCATTAAGGTGGACATAACCAGAACACCCGAGAAGCCCATTGCCTTAATTTGATCATTGTCAAAAAAATCGGTGAACACTAAACCACAAAACGTACCTACCATCCAGCTCACATGGAGAATAAATCCACCACCAAGCATGTAAGCGATCAGATTGGTTTTCGTGTCCCCGGACTGAGCGAGTTTTAACGTCGCAATGGCGTTTGGATCTGTCAAAAAAGACATGGAAAGAACGCGAAAGAAATTATCTCGACCTGGAATCTGCCCAATAAGTGCTAAACCAAGTAAAATATTTCTCGAGCTAATGAGTGCACTTGAAATAAGTATGGTGGTCATCGGTACCGTGTGGTTCCATACTTCCAAGCTAGCGAATTGCACCGAACCAGAAAAGACAAATGCGCTCATAAGCAATGCCTCAGATCGGGAAAGACCGGTGCTCGTTGCTGCGATCCCAAACATCAACCCAAACATCAATGTGCTCATGGCGAAACCTGAAAGCGCCCAAGCACCCGAGCATAGCGAGCGTACTATCGACACGTTTTTTTCTGTCATCGGGTTAGCACTTGCAAGTCCCTAGCCCTTTAGCCATGCCGTGAAGTGACATAGAAAATGGCCAGAAAAGCATTAAAATGCCCTAGGTTTCGCATAGTGTTCGAGCAAGATATCATGTAGTACGGCAATAAAGTGAATGGCATTCTCCTGGGAAAAGCAAAGCGGAGGTTTGATTTTCAATACATTATGGAGCGGACCGTCAGTACTGATTAGAATACCCTCTTGTTTCATTCTTTCTGCAATATAAGTCGCCTGTTTCGCCGCGGGCGCCAACGTCACCGAATCATCGATTAACTCGATCCCAATAAATAACCCCAAACCACGTACCTCACCTATAATTGGGAAGGTGGGCATGAGTGCTTTTAACTGCTGCTGCAAGAACGCTCCGACAACTCGGGCATTTTCCTGGAGTCCTTCTTCTTCCATCACATCAATCACAGCTGATCCTATCGCACAGGAAACCGGGTTCCCCCCAAATGTGTTGAAGTACTCCATACCATTATTAAACGCGTCCGCGATTTCCCGAGTAGTAATAACTCCCGCTAATGGATGGCCATTTCCCATGGGCTTCCCCAACGTCACAATATCGGGCACAACACCCTGAGTTTCAAAGCCCCATAGGTGAGTGCCTACTCGACCAAACCCGACCTGCACTTCGTCTGCAATACACACAGCACCGTGCTGGCGGCAATGAGCATACACCGCTTCCAAATAACCTTCTGGCAAAACAATCTGCCCTCCACAACCGAGCACCGACTCGGCAATAAACGCGGCAGCGCCTCCCCTTTTCTCAGCGTCATTCAATGCGTCATTAACTAGCGCTGCGTATTTTTCGCCTATTCTCATTAAACCTTTCGAGGTCGAAATGCCAGTATTCGAACTTCGGTAAGGTCCCCGAAACCCATCAGGAATATTCGCTTTGTGAACGTATTCCGGGCGTCCTTTTCCACCTACACCATCATGCTTATAAGGGCTGATATCAATCAAGCTGCCAAGGCTTCCGTGATAAGCATGATCCAAAATCACCACGTCCTGTTTTTGTGTAAAGTTTCTGGCTAATCGTAGAGCGAGATCATTGGCTTCACTGCCACTATTTACGAGAAAGCAAACAGACAAAGGATCCGGAAATAAATCAACCAATCGCTGGCTATATTCAGTCAAAGAAGAGTAGAGATAACGGGTATTAGTGTTCAACACACCAGATTGTTTCCGTTGAGCATCTACCACTTTAGGATGGCAATGTCCCACGTGAGGAACATTATTTACGGCATCGAGATATTGTCGCCCCGTGTAATCGTAAAGATATTGCCCTTCACCACGAACAGCATGGATAGGGTCTCGATAAGACAAGCTCAAAGAAGGGTTTAGGGTCGAATTTCGAGTGTTAATTAACTGGGTGATTTGACTATTAGACTCAGTAATAAATCCAGAGCCCTGTTCATTAATATCATCAGGGCAAGGACGTGAATCATCTCTTCGTAGCAACGTTCCATCGATCCCCAGTATCACGTTAGGATCAGGACACAAACTACGCCAAACCGCTTTATGCCCATGAGATCCAACACCAACGAAGGTATCCACTTCACCTAACATGTCCGTAACAATCTCAAAGTGTACATGAGGTGGCCAATTTCCGTTTTCATGAATCTCTCCCATCGTTGCAATACATTGTCCCGCTTTTATGCTGTCTCCTTTTCGCAGATGAGAAGAGGATTTAGGAGATAAATGTCCATACAATGTATAAAAGTAAATCCTATCTCCTGCGGTATCGCAAAGGTGACCGGGCAGTTGATGCTGAAGAATAACCGTCCCACCATAATCTAATGGAGCATCGTTATTAGCAATGGCATACACACGGCCTTCTAGAGGAGCATAAATCCGGCTGTTAGCCGCCATAAAGATATCCAAACCAATGTGCAGTGTTCGTTGATGCCCCGTGGCATCAACAAAATCGTCACTTCGATAGATCAAACGGTATTCATCATACTTACCAATACCCGCCACACAATTCATGTCCTCAATAATTCGAAACAACTCAATGGTTGCTCTATTTGGGTCATAGGCTTCAACCGAACTTCCTATGTAGGGGCTCGCTACGCTGGTATCGAGGATAAATAGAGGATCTTTTTTTAAATCAACATCAACAATGGAATGAAACTCCACCTCTCCAGCGGCAAGCCAATCCATGATTTTGTCCCTATTCGGCACTGGCTCTAAATCGCAAACCTGCCTGAAAACAAAATGGACATAGTCCACTGAAATTTCTTTTAGTAATTTCAATGCGTCCCATGCTGGTGTTTCGCTAATTTTCAAGTAGGTGTTATCGGGCTCTAAAGACTGTTGATAAGCGCAAATACAAACACTCATACACAACCGCATACAAATCATTGGAAACAATACCTGAATTTCCGTCTCCGACAGCGGATAACGCCCGTGGTAGCCTTTTATCACTGACGCCGCAATATCAAGGGGGCGAGACCGAACCCCACTCCGAGATTTGGTTTCTCCAAGCAATGCATAGGCAGCTGCAATTGCTGGATCTGCAGCAATCCAACCGTGAGTAATGTCGCCATAATCGATAATACTGGAAACACGTAAGTTCCAAGGCCCCTCACCATCCACTAAGACGTTATTGTCATTGGCGTCATTGTGGATGATTCCCACACGCAACTCATTGGCAACAGGCAACACTCGCTGGACGAATACTTTTCTGAAGTATTCAATCAACTCGACCCTATCTGGATCACTGATCAATGGTACAAAACGATCAAGCACAGAAACTCCATCCATCATGTTCCAAAGCAAAGGGCGATTCACACCATCATGCTGAAAGCCCGATAGCGCGATATCCACCTCGGCAACCTTCTTTCCGAGACTATCTAACAAATCAGGCGTTATCAGATCAATCTCACTCAGCAGCTTTCCTTCCACAAAATGGACCATGCGACAAAAGTGTTCACCACCATTTTCCGATATGATCTTTTCGATGGCGTTACCCAGCAAGGAAAGTCGGGTTCGTTGAACATCAAAAAAATGCTCATTTTGATGCAACAACTCGAAAATCTCATGCTGGCATTCCAGCATCGCAAGACTTTCGTTTGCATTTGCGATTTTGAACACAAACTTACCCTGCTCGCTGATTACCAAGTAGTTCAGGTCTCGCTCACCATCAAGTAAACGAAAATCGCCTGTCAACCCAAAAAAGTGATCCGCGTAAAACATAACCTGTTCGAGCGAGAAGTCAGGAAGCGAGCAGTTTTCAGACATGTTAGGAAACGCGAAAAGGGTAATTTAAAATCATCAGGTAGTGTAATCTGAGGTCTGTAATTTAGCTTTCTATTGCAGCTTCGCTATTGGCTTTGGCGGAGTGAACGTAGAGAGCGAAGCCAAAGCCGGTTTTTCAGGCTTTAGTATTGAATGTTGAGCC
>WLWV01000239.1 GCA_012103395.1 Gammaproteobacteria bacterium | reverse complement strand
AGAACGCCGATGGAAACACTCATCGACGGTAAAGCGATCTGGAAAGAAAAGTTTGTAAACTAAACTCTATCTGACAGACAGCTACTGATAAACGGGTAACTGTCAGCTCAAGTCTGAACTTCTACATTTTAAGAAAACTTCTACATCCACTTAACACAACGCTGTGCATCACGAGCCTCATAGACATCTAGCGCGGTTTTTAGATCAGACTTGAGCGATGTCTCATTTTCCTCCGCCAAAGGGGTAATCAAAAGAGTATACCAACATGAAATTCCACGGGGTATTGTAGACAAATGAGCTGTTGCCAATACTGGCATCAACTCATCCACTGGCCGCCATCAACATTGTAAGTCTGCGCAACAATGTATTCAGCTTCATCGGAGGCGAGGAATACAGCCATACCGGTCAAGTCTTCTGCTGTTCCCATACGACCAAAGGGAACCCCTGCCCCCACTTCTTCTTTCTTCTGGCCAATGGCTTTATTCTCATGCTTGGCAAAGAAGGCATCGACTCCCACCCAATGTTCACCATCGACCACCCCCGGTGAAATAGCATTAACATTTATGCCATATTGAATTAGGTTCATGCCAGCAGATTGCGTAAGGGAAATAATGGCTGCTTTAGTTGCGCAATACACGGCAACCAATGACTCACCACGCCGTCCTGCTTGAGAAGCCATGTTAATAATCTTGCCGCCTTTCCCTTGTTCGATCATATGCTTTGCGACAGCCTGTAAGGTAAACAAGGTACCGGCAAAATTTATATCGAAGGCGCTCTGATATTGCTCGCGGGTGATTTCAACAATGGGATTGGCGCTGAAAATTGCTGCGTTATTGATGAGAATATCGATCTCCCCCAGCTGCTCTATGGTCTCGGCAACAGCCCATTCGATACTGTCCTGCTTTGAGACATCCATCTCAATCGCTACCGCCGCACTGCCCAGTTCAGCCACAACTTTGCGAGCCAGCTCAATGTCGATATCAGCAATAGCAACACGTGCGCCTTCAGCGATATATTTTTTGGCAAAAGCTAGGCCAATGCCGCGTGCTGCACCGGTAATTAAAGCACGCTTCCCCTGTAAACGTTTCATGCTAGGCATAATCCTTGTGAATTAAATAAGTTATCAAAGTGTTATGGTACCAAGTGCTCAAACACACGCGCTACCGCTTCAGCCCCGGGGTCAGCATGCCCCAATAGCTGCTTCTCTTCGACATAGACAGCCCGTCCGGCACCAGCTTTAGCGATGCTTGAGGTTTGATTCACGCCCGTTTGCGCGCCAACCGCTGCGGTTTCAATACCATTGCTTAGCTTATCAAGCGCTGGAGCCAATGCATCTATCATCGTACGATCCCCAGGCTTCGCGCCGCCGACTTCCATTATCTTGCTGAGTCCTGCCTTTAGTGCTGCGACAACTGCCGTATCATCTGACAAGGCGGTCGAGGTTGCTGAAAAGAACACGGACAACAAGATGCCGGATGAACCACCCATCGCCTGTCCTAGTATCTGTGATATCGCGGAGCAAAGTTGTTCGGAATCATCACATGGCATGTTATCAGCGTCAGACAGCAAGGCTTCAGCTGCCTTCGCGACTGTCGAACCAGTATCGCCATCACCGGACTTGGCATCCAGTGCATTAAAGTCTTTTTTAGCTGCTATCAGTGCTTCGCAGCATTGCGTCATCATGTTGCGCCGCATCGGATTTGCTGATGCAGTGAAATGGATAGGTGCCAATTGTTTGGATAGCGTAGTGGTTTGCACCGGCCTAATGCTTGAAAGCGCTGGCCATGCGTCGGGTGATACGTTGGTGCCAAGCGATGTTAAGTCCTCATCTGTTGCAGGATACACTGAGATTGAAACACCGTGCATACTGAGCGACGTCATCATCGCCGCCGGGCCGATAATATGTGATATTTTTGCACCCAGCGTGGATTGCATGAGTTCGTTTACTATGACAGACATTTCCAGAACGGATGTGCCACCAAGATTGTTCACCAGCACCACATGCGGTTCATCACGCATGTATTTGTCCAGATGGCTAATGAGCGTCGATACCGCAGTCTGTACAGAGTCAAAACTAGCCTGTCCCACACCGGATTCACCGTGAATACCCAGGCCAAGTTCTATTTTTCCGACAGGAATCCGCGCTTCCTTCGGTGACGCTGGGTAAGTCTGCTGCGAGTGCCCCGACAATTTTGTGTACGAACAGTGTTCCGGCAACGCCACGCGGTTGCGTAAGATGCGGGGGAGCAATGTCATCCCCAACAATAACCATATCAACGTTGAAGCCAAGGCTGCGTGCCTTCGACGCTGCCAAGCCAAAATTCAGGCGATCGCCGGTGTAGTTTTTAACGATCAGAAGACAGCCAGAAGGTCCCGTGACGGCCAAAATAGCAGCCAGCACGGCATCAACACTGGGCGATGCGAAAATATCGCCACAAACAGCGGCGGTTAACATTCCTTCGCCGACAAAACCCGCATGTGATTATTAAATAGATCTGTCCCAATTTTCCTCTACAATTTTCCTCTACTCCGTCACCTTTATTTGTTACCTCTCTACCCGTTGTTATACCTCTTCATCACCTCCGCAACGATTTTGGGGAAATCATCATTGCTGGCCCAGCCGAGGCTGAAGGCCTTTTCTGTAAACCCCGCGTCTCCTTTTAGTGTGAGCTTTAAGGATCACATTACGGCTTCTACTTTGACGATGTCTTCGGCGAGAAAAGTTTTGCCGCAGTGCAGGCCGGCGGCGTCGATTATGAGTCTCGGCGCGCCCCAGCGGGTTCGGGCGTAGCGCAGACCGAGAAGGCCGGTTACGGAGAAGACGGCGAGGTGCACCAAGCCTGGAGGCCACGGCCAAACACCGATGACGTAGAGGAGCGCTGGGGCGAGGGCAATGTTGATGCCGAAGTGGACAAGTTTGGTTTTGCTGGCGTAGAACACCAACGGTTCATTCGGTTCGTTGTTTTCCATAGCGATTGTAGCGGTGATGGTCGTGATTATTGTACAGGAGTAGCTTAACGGTATTTGAGGGAATAATCCTCCCGGCGCAAGGTCAGGTCGGGAGTTTCATATCTAAAGCAATCGAGTCGACCCTTTTGCTTTCTTTATTCATGACCACCCCCAAACATCAATTCGTTTGATGTTCATGCACCATAAGTTGCTCAAAGGCCAGCGCAATCCAACCACTGATTAACATATCAAACCACTGCTCAACACCACTACAGGCAACAACAACGTTCCCATAAACAAAGGAACCGTAAAACGGTATGTCACCTTCTCTCAGAGATGAGGGATGCATGGTCTGGATTTCTATATTTGATCGTGAATTGCGCCAGGCTTGCTCTGCTTTGTTGCGCGCAAACTCATCATAAGGGTTCTCCCAGGTGTCTGAACTGTGAATGGACTCCTGATATAAAATCGCATCGTTAAAGTCTGCGTCCCAGGGTTTTATCCGGGGATCCATAATGACGATATGGAGTTCTTTTCGGTTCGTTCGTTGGAATAGCTCTTCAATGGATGGCTTTACAAGTGCAACAGCCTGACTTGCGATATCTATGTGTTTCATCATGGCTAAATACTAATAGGGTAGCGCGTTGTGCATTTAAGTGGCGAATATATTGGGGTCGCTAAGATTGTTTCCCCACGATTGATTAATCCATTGAACCATAGCTAAGACAATTCGTTTTGACAGTATCTCGCTAGAAAATGCCTGAGAGGATTTTGCATAGTAAAAAACTGGTTCCATAACTGGGGAAAGGGAGCTTCGATTCGCTTTCCTGCCCTTCTCGGAATAACAGAAAAAGGTGTATAGTCGATTTGGCTGCTCCGCTTAGGAATGGCCAGCTTCAATCGCATTATCTTCAAAAAAACTGTCTTGATGTCCCTCGGTACATACTCCCAATCTCCAATCAAGATGAGATGCATTGGCTGAACTGAGCTTTAACATCGTTAGGGTAATTCATCGCTTTAAAGTGCCAGAGAAAACATCCGCAAAGAAATCCACCATGACTGGAACGTCCTTGCCACCATAACCACAAGAAACCGCAAGGTTCAATGCCTGTTTGGTTGCAGGTCCAATAAAACCCGGAGATTTTAAGTTATCGGACATAGTCGCATAATAACTCAAGTCTTTACTTGCATTTGCTATTGAGAAGGCGAGTTTATTTGGATCACCATCTACAGCATTCGCTTTGATGAAGTCCATCATCGCAGAATGAAGCGGCCCATTGGACATAACGTTGTATACGTTCTCTCGTGAAACACCTGCTAAATCGGAAATAGCGAAAGCTTCAGACATCGCCGTCGCTAGTGTCATTCCAAAGAAGTTGTTAATCAGCTTTAACGTATGTCCGGCTCCCAATTCCCCAACGTGATAAACATTTTCTCCGATATCCTGAAAAACCGGCCTTGCTCTCTCAAAAGCAGAAGCCTCACCTGCGGCCATAATATTCAATAGTCCATCTTTAGCATGGGCAGGTGTTCGCCCGAGTGGTGCATCCATGTAGATAGCTCCTATTTCTTTTAGTTGAGCGCCAATTTTTTTAGTAGAATCAGGAATCGATGTACCCAAATCGATAACTAGTGTTCCTGGTTTCACCCCTGCAACAATACCATCTGGTCCGAACAAAATAGACTCAACAGATTTCGAAGTATCTACACATATCATGACTATGTCTGTTGCGCTAGCTAGCTCTCTAGCACTCTTAGCTTCAGTAGCACCTCTCGATACAGCAAGATCGATGGCCTCACGCTTTTTTCTACCAAGGACTGTTAGCGGGTATTCCAAATCCAGCAATCTGCTTACGATTGAAGACCCCATGAGACCCAAACCTACAAAACCAATTTTTGGGTTTTTTTTATCTACCATAATTATCTACCTACTTGGGAATTTTACGTTATAAAAACTCAGTCATTACGTTCTAATTGTATTGTCATCTTCAACTGCCTAAATCAGTGACTTACAGGCTCTGATTGTGCAACCCTACGTCTGTAACTTTGATTTAGGTTGAGTCATTATCGTCGTTCCACACGATATATCGCTTGTCGGCATTGCTCCATTCATCGTCAATCTCGACGAGGATGGCACTGACAAGC
>WLWV01000238.1 GCA_012103395.1 Gammaproteobacteria bacterium | reverse complement strand
GCTTGTCAGTGCCATCCTCGTCGAGATTGACGATGAATGGAGCAATGCCGACAAGCGATACATCGTGTGGAACGACGATAATGACTCAAC
This sequence comes from Gammaproteobacteria bacterium, assembly GCA_012103395.1. Taxonomy (GTDB): domain Bacteria; phylum Pseudomonadota; class Gammaproteobacteria; order Arenicellales; family Poriferihabitantaceae; genus WLWV01. The sequence continues at coordinate 5,083 of WLWV01000238.1, read as the reverse complement.
CTAAATCAAAGTTACAGACGTAGGGTTGCACAATCATTTTTTGCTGGAAGCTATCGTCATCAAATTGTTATTTTCTAATCATTGATTTCGCTTATATTTCGATTCAGGATGTTCGTCGGTTGGCTGGCCGAAACTATCAATGTCGGCTGATTGTGTAGCAACTAACCAGAAATAACTCGTCGCAAATAGTGTGAAAAAGAGTACAATCCGCGCTTGGTTTTCGCTTGCAGCGACCTTGTGTTTATGCCCTTCGCCGGTGTTTAATCGAATGATGTCCGTGATATTTTTGCGGTATGTGAGAAGCAAAACCTGCCTCGGTTTAGCCTTGTCGAAAATAGAAGACAATAATCCGTGGTTTTCATTCTTTGATCCGAATTTAATGCGAGTTTATCAATAGAAACATAATGCCTTTTGTAGACCAGTCACACATCAGAAATTTTTCCATTATTGCCCATGTGGATCATGGTAAATCGACATTGGCAGATCGACTGATTCAGCTATGCGGTGGACTGGATTTAAGGGAAATGAAGGAACAGGTTCTTGATTCCATGGAGCTCGAGCGGGAAAGAGGAATTACGATTAAAGCGCAAAGCGTGACTTTGCAATATAAAGCCAATGACGGTGAGGTATATCAACTGAATTTAATTGATACTCCCGGACATGTGGATTTCTCCTATGAAGTATCGCGATCGCTAAATGCTTGTGAAGGTGCGTTACTGGTGGTGGACGCGGCTCAAGGAGTCGAAGCCCAAACTGTGGCGAATTGCTACACAGCTGTGGATTTAGGGTTGACGGTAATTCCGGTACTAAATAAGATCGATTTGCCAGCGGCGGAACCCGAACGGGTGATTCAGGAAATCGAAGACGTGATTGGTCTCGATAGCTCTGAAGCACTTTCGGTTAGCGCTAAGAGCGGCATCGGTATTGGAGAATTGCTTGAACAAATTGTAGAAAAACTACCCCCACCCACTGGCAGCCCAGAAAAGCCCTTACGTGCTCTAGTACTCGATTCTTGGTTTGATAATTATCTGGGTGTCGTCTCTTTGGTCCGGGTAATGGACGGAACGATCTCTGGCGGTAAGGCGAAGGTTCGGATGATGTCTACTGGATTTGATTACCAAGTGGAGCAGGTTGGGATTTTCACACCGAAATCGCTGAATGTTAAAACGCTGTCTACGGGTAATGTTGGTTTTGTTATCGCGGGACTGAAAGACATTAAATCCGCGCGGGTGGGTGATACGATCACCTATACCAATAATCTCGCAAAGGAATCATTGGCTGGCTTTCAAGAGATTAAGCCCACCGTTTTTGCCGGCTTGTATCCGATTAACAACGCTGACTTTGAGGCGTTTCGAGTAGCTCTGGACAAACTCAGTTTGAATGATGCGGCATTGTCATTCGAACCAGAGTCTTCCCAGGCATTGGGTTTTGGGTTTCGTTGCGGATTCCTTGGTATGTTGCACATGGAAATCGTACAAGAGCGCCTTGAGCGAGAATATCAACTGGATCTGATCACTACCGCCCCCACGGTAATTTATGAAGTCCTCAAGAAGGATGGCGAAACCATCATGATTGATAATCCTGCTGATCTTCCTGATCCATCGAAGATTGAGTTGATTAAAGAACCCTTTATCATTGCCAGAATTCTATTACCCCATGAACATGTGGGATCAGTACTTACTTTGTGTGTAGAAAAAAGGGGTATACAGAAGAACATTCATTACCATGGACGTCAGGTGATGCTAGAGTTTGAAATGCCGTTGACGGAAGTGGTTTTGGATTTCTTTGATCAGCTCAAATCGGTGAGTAGAGGATATGCATCTTTGGACTATGAGTATGTCGAAAATCGCCTAGCAAATATGGTAAAGGTTGATGTATTGATTAATGGCGAGAAGGTTGACCCCTTGGCCGTATTGATACATAAAGATCAAAGTCAGTATCGCGCAAGAGAATTAGTGTCTCGAATGCGAAAGTTGATTCCAAGGCAGATGTTCGACGTTGCAATCCAGGCCGCCATCGGTGCTAAAATTATTTCGAGAGAAACCGTTAAGGCGCTGCGGAAAAACGTCACTGCGAAGTGCTACGGAGGGGACATTAGTCGTAAGCGTAAACTACTTGAAAAACAAAAAGCCGGTAAGAAGCGAATGAAACAAATCGGTTCTGTAGAAATTCCACAAGAGGCATTTTTGTCGGTATTGAAAGTCGGTGACTAAAAGGATACTTCTTTCAGTCACCGGTTCTGTGTTTAATGATTTTTAACTGCGATTTAAGGGGCATGAAGTGGATTTCTCTTTGATATTATTTTTGTTTCTGGTTGTTACCGGATTGATCATTCTTGTTTATCGTCAATTTTTTGAAGAAAGGGAATTAACCCTGAGCACGGGAAATGGTAAATCACAGCCGGTTATCGTTGAATATGCGAAGGCGCTTTTTCCGGTTGTTCTGGTTGTGTTTCTGCTTCGTTCTTTTGTTGTGGAGCCGTTTCGTATCCCATCAGGATCAATGCTGTCGACTTTACATACCGGTGATTTTATCCTCGTTAACAAATTCAAATATGGAATTCGGTTACCTGTTGTCAACACAAAAGTGTTTCCCATTAGTTCTCCAAATAGAGGGGACGTGATGGTGTTTAAATATCCGAAAGATCCAAAACTCAACTTCATTAAGCGCGTCATTGGGTTGCCAGGGGACACGCTAAAGTATGAGAACAAGGAATTATTCATAAATGGCGAGAAAGTCACCACTGTTGCAGACGGTAAGTATGCATTTGAGCAAGAGAATATGCGTGGTCAAAGTGCGCGCCAGCTGATTGAAACCATTGATGGTTCATCTCATCGGATTTTGGTCAATGATAATGTGACGAGATCCCTCGATATGGAAGTTACCGTACCGGAAGGTCACTATTTTGTTATGGGAGACAATCGAGACCACAGTAATGATAGCCGTTACTGGCGTTTTGTTCCTGAGGACCACATTGTGGGTCATGCTTTCTTCATCTGGTTTAGTTGGAAAACATTATCAGGTGGTGGCGTTGCGTGGGAAAGAATTGGTTCCAGCATCGAATAGAGCGTTTATAATGCATACGTGAAGACGATATCCGTGATTTATACCGATACTACTGTGCGTTAAACTAGTCTGTTTGACATGAAAGTGCATACTGGGGCAATGCTTGAAAAGTTTCAAAGCAGATTGGGGTATTCCTTTAAGGATAGATACCTACTTGTTCTCGCACTGACTCACCGTAGTAAGGGCCATAGAAATAATGAACGCTTGGAATATCTGGGTGATAGCATTCTCGGATTCATTATCGCTGGTAAGCTTTATCATCAGTTTCCAAAATTGGGCGAAGGGGATTTGACCAAAATGCGCTCCCGGTTGGTTCGCGGGAAAACGTTGACTGCATTAGCTCGGAAACTCGATATTGGAGCCGTGATGCTTCTTGGAGCAGGAGAACTTAAAAGCGGTGGAGCTGATAGGGATTCTATTCTTGCCGATGCGTTTGAAGCGTTAATTGGCGCTATCTATCTTGATAGTAATTTGGATGTGACCAGTGGTTGTGTGCTTAAACTCTATGAGAACTTGCTCGATAGTATCAGTCCTGAAAGCTTGAAGGATAATAAAACCCAGCTTCAGGAGATGTTACAGAAGGCGAACACTGATTTGCCGATTTATGATGTGATCGAACAGCTGGGCTCTCAGCATAATCCGGTTTTTAAAGTCTCCTGTGTTGTCCCTGGCACTGAGTTAGCATTCATCGCAGATGGTAGTAGTAGGCGTATCGCCGAGCAAGCCGCCGCAGAGTTAGCCATTGATGGCTTGGAACTTCTTGCAAAGAGTAATCGGCAAACTAATCGGAAATAGCCACATTGAAAGCACACGATAATACGAACCCAAAACCTCATCGATTCGGATTTATTACCTTAGCCGGGCCACCGAATACAGGAAAATCAACACTACTAAATCGAATTGTTGGGGAAAAAATTTCGATTATCTCCCGTAGACCACAAACCACGCGTCATCGAATATGTGGAATCAAAACCTTGCCAGATGCCCAATTTGTTTTCGTCGACACGCCGGGTATCCATAGCGATGAAAAGAAGAATCTAAACCGTGTGATCAACAAGACCGCGGTAAGCAGTTTAAATGACGTTGATTTAATCTTGTTTATGATTGATGCCAAAGGATGGAATGCTCAATTGGAAAAAACATTTAAACACGTTAGAAATGTCAACACTCCAGTAATTCTGTTAATCAATAAAGTAGACCAACTCAAAGATAAGAGTATGTTGCTACCATTGATTAACGAATCCATGGCGATGTTCAATTTTAAGGAGATAATTCCGATCTCTGCCATTTCTCTCGATGATGTGCCAAATTTTCTTGATAGTCTTGTTAAACACCTTCCAGAGGGGCCTCCAGGGTTTCCTGATGATCAGGTGACAGATCGTAGCGAACGTTTCCTGGCGAGCGAACTCATCAGAGAGCAGACCTTCCTTCGGTTGGGTCAGGAGTTGCCATATTCAATGGCGGTGCAGATTACTAAGTATGAGTATAAGAAGAAACACGACCGCCCAATACTGCATATTGATGCAACGTTGTGGGTCGAGAAACCCGGTCAAAAGTCCATTGTTATCGGAAAAGGTGGAAGTCAGTTGAAGTTAATTGGACAGCATGCTCGCAGACAAGTTGAGCACGCACTGGGCTGCCAGGTGTTTTTGACGCTGTGGGTAAAAGTCACTAAAGGCTGGGCTGAAAATGCGTCTTTGCTGCAATCGTTAGGGTATTGTGAAACCTGAGTTTTTGCTTGGCTTCGCATCTGAGTTTCGGTATTTATCTAATTGATGTAAGACCGCCATCAGCTATTCTTGCATTGTTACTGTTTAATCCCTGATTATGTGTTTTGGTTGTCAATGTTTCGCAGTGAGGATATTAGTGCTTACAAGGCAGCTGAAACATGAGGTAGTGTAATCTGAGGTCTGTAATTTAGCTTTCTATTGCAGCTTCGCTATTGGCTTTGGCGGAGTGAACGTAGAGAGCGAAGCCAAAGCCGGTTTTTCAGGCTTTAGTATTGAATGTTGAGCCA
>WLWV01000035.1 GCA_012103395.1 Gammaproteobacteria bacterium | reverse complement strand
GCTTGTCAGTGCCATCCTCGTCGAGATTGACGATGAATGGAGCAATGCCGACAAGCGATATATCGTGTGGAACGACGATAATGACTCAACCTAAATCAAAGTTACAGACGTAGGGTTGCACAATCGATATCTTGCCGTTTTTGTCTTGAGCAATTGAAGTGATGGCGGGTGCGGTCATGCGCGAATTCTCTCTCATTGGTCGCGATCACTATTTGACCAATGAATCAGGTTCTCGTATTTGTAACCTCTCGCCTCACAGGAGGTGTTGCTCCTCCTTTTATTGCTTCAATAGCAAGAACGGCTTTTTCGTACACAAGCGCAGAAGCAGCGTAAACTGGCTTTCCTATTGTCAGGGTTGGCTCCAAAACTAACGCCGCATTAGTTGCGGCACCCGCTTGGAAAGCGAGGGCCAAGGTGTCAAGTAATGAAATCTTATTACCAACCACATCAAATCCCGCATCAGTTAACATCAGATTCCACAACGCTGCTTGTAAATGCACCTGTCCGGGTTTCATTGCGATCCGGGTGGTTGACTCAAGGTCTCGCGATTCAAACCATTCTTCAGAATAGTCTTGTATCGGCTTTGCCCTTGGGTATCCGCCCGGTTCAAAAATGCAATCACCGAGGCTGTGAAACCAACTCGCACCGAGTTCTTTCCTATCCTCAATATTCCATTTTTCGATATCAAAATCAGTAAAACGGAGCCAGCCGCGATCGCCGGCGCTGATTGGTAGGGTCTGAGCCACTCGATTAGTGGATGGATAAAGGATGGGGACTTCCTGTATTTCCTCTATCTGGTCAAAAGCGTAATCCTCAGATTTCGTGTTAGGCGGGTTTTTGGGAGCGATCGACGGAATAACATTAACGTAAGGTTCTCCGTCAATTTGTCCGAACCCCACCACCTCACAAGGCATCGATACTCGTAATTGGTGTTGCGAAAGCTGGACTTGTTCCATGCTCATGAGACAAACCTTGCAGATACGTTTTTACGGTTCCCATCGAGTATGGCCAACCCATCACCATCAAGAAAATCACAAAAGCATTCGTATACGTGCTCTGCGTTATTCGCTAAACGCCCTGACATTTGCCTGATTCGTCCTCTAAACGGCTGTCCTGCGTTTACTTGCGGATTGTCTGAGGTTTCAATCGTGACGCCAACATTCAATTCCTAATCCGGCTTGTGCAAAAAGGAAAAGCCGGTTCGAGTTAGTCCGATTCGCCCCACTCTTCCCGTTTCGTGGCTTAATGTTTTAATCGACCCATCACCAAACACATCAACAGGGCTGCGACGATCGATAAAAAATGCTTTTTGTCTGTCTCCTTCAAAGTTATCGATCGACCAAACATAGCCTGGATGCTGTGCGTTTTCGTCTTGAGCAATACCCCGGCCAATTGTGTCGAGCACGTCGTAAGTGGGGCCATAAAACGTTCGGGGCTTTAATAATTTTGTTTCCAGAACCCCTTCAGGATCAAGAATCGCTGACAAATCAATGGCATATTTATCTGTGTACGAATCGGCAAAGCACTGTTCTACAATCTCACGATAGCTAGTTTCCGCTGGGAATGGTTTATTCACGGTTCCTTTCACCTTTGCGATCGCGCCGGTACTGAGTGAGAATGTAATTGTCGAGTCATTTGTGCTTGAGCTAATACTAAAATCGACCACGTCCCCCGAATAGGCCACATGCTCCTCACCGCTTCCGGTATCACCAACAATGACATCGCAAACAACGTGGGAATCTGCCAACTCTTCTACAAAAGCCTGACCTTGCTGGTAGATTTCCTCGATTAGAGACGCATTGGTAATCGACACGGTTGCCGTGTTCGTTTTGCTCGTAATGTCTTTACTGAAACTCACCGAGGTATTCAGTGGCTGGTAAGTTTGAAGATTAATATTGAGGACATCCGTGGTATCAAAAATAGGGAATTTCTCGATTCCACCATCCAGCACTTTTTGAAAGCGTGTGTATATGTATCGGTTGTATCTAACCATGGTGTTTACTCATCTGGTTTCGGTTTCAATCACAATCGAGTTTTGACTGATCCACCGGGTAAGCCGGGTAGAATTCAATGATGGCTTTTTCATGATCATTGCTTCTCCTGGTCGGTACTTTTGAGTAATCAACATTGACAAGCATCCCGTCAACAATGGGCCATTGCCCCGGCGCCAATGGATAACTAACCAAAAGAACTTCACGCCCTTTTTTCACATCCACAAAGTGAGAGTTGGAAAACTGGTTATATCTCCATTCAAATTCATACCCACTAATCACCAACCTAGGCATACACCCCCCCGAAATCAAAAGACGGTTTTTGAATCGTTCCAGCTAAGTTCGCAGACTCCCAATTCGTGATTATTTCGATGAATTGCAATTTCTCTTTCGACTCCCTGAAATCAACGCCAATCAACATCATTTTTGCGTATTGGGCTCGATTCGTTGTGATCGTGAAGAACGCATCCGGAGAATACGAAACGGCTTGCATTGCCTTTTTTAGTAGCAATAAGACCCCTTGGGGGCTTGTCGCCTCAGAGCAGCCTAAGCAGCCCAAATAACCATTTATGGTGAGCTTGTCGGGATTGGTCGTTAGATGATCGATAGTCGTTGTTTTGGCTGGCACAGGAGAGCCCATGACCGTCATGGACATCTTTGTATTGATTTCCAGTATTTCAGAGTAAACAAACGTTAAATCAGCCGCTGAACTTTCGATGTACGCAGTCAGATCGGTATTGCAGGATACTGTCGTGATAAACGGCATATCAATTACCCAACAAGCCGGTTGCCGCTAATGCCTCTGATGTATTCGAAGCCACTAGATCACCAACCTCCTGGGCATCTTTCCCACTTGCATCAATGTACTGAGTCACATTGTTGGTCTGGTTTGATTTTCCTCGAGGATTCACCCTCGCTGGTCCTTGCCTAACGGCACCAAATTGATCAGCAGCAGCACTTCCCGCAGAAACGGCGATTTGTGTTCCATCTCCACCATCAAGCCCAAAAAAGTTTTTAGCAACGTCAATTGCTGAGTTGATGGCTCCGGTGATTTTGTCCCAGTTCTGAACTAATGCCAGAATTCCAGTGATTGCGATACCGAAGGGGTTTAGCCTGAATATGCCGAGAAAGCCTTTTAAAGCGAACTTCGCTAGGCCGATTCCCTTCATCCCTGCCAGACCTTTAAAAGCAAACGACAAACTACCCAGCTTTTTAAGCGCAGCCGCTCCACCAATCAAACCGAGGCCCTTACCAAACAGTTTAGCCGCGCCGAATCCAATGGCCAGCGAACCAGCCAGTTGATAAAACTCAGGAGGTAACGCAGACAGTGTGTTTAGTAAAGTCGTGATTCCGTTCGCCATCGATGTAACAGCCTCAAGGATTCCAGAGTTACCAAGCGTTACTTTCAGTTTCTCGACCGACTGAGACATGGCAATAAAACTGGCTTCTGATGAAGCTGAAAACTTGGAAAACTCATCCCCGAGAGCGGAATTATCTTTATATGCCTGAGACACTCCAGATATCGCTTTCGCGGTTTTTTCGTAGTTTTTAGCCAAGTTGGAAACGGTTGATTTCAAACCAACCTGGTTCAAGTCTAAATCAGCCAGCGTCATGTTCACGCTACCCCCTGCCTTTTCCACATCAGAGAGCCCCTTTATGAAAGCTTGGAATGCTTGCATCGGGCTATTCTTGAACATCATAGAAAGTTCATCAGCACCAATACCAATCACATTGACAAAACCCTCTGTTCCCATCTCCATTTCTGACATCACGCGCAAGAAGGTGCTGCCACCTAGCTCTGCCTCAACGCCCAGCGAGTCCATGGCTGTTGCAAGCCCCACGGCATCAGCAGCGGTAATACCAAATGCGGCTCCACCTTGAGCGATTCTCTTGGCAGCTTGCGCAACCCTAGCCTCAGTTGTTTCGAAATTATTGCCAGCGTAGACAATCGCCGCACCAAGTCGATCTACTTCTGACACTGCAGTTCCAGTGACCGCCAGTATTTTCGCTACTGCTTGGGCCCCAGACTGCCCTGCTAAATCTGATGATTTCTCAAGCTTCCCCATGGTAAGTGCAAACTTGAGTATATTTTCACTTCCTTTTATGCCCATCGTTCCCGCAGCTTGCGCATACTCCCGTAGTCCTTTCACGTCTAAACCTTTATTTGACTTAGAAAGTCCGTCCAGATCTTTTCCTAGTTTTTGGAGTGCCGCACCGGCAATGTTAGTGGTCTTTTCTATACCAACCAGAGCCGAGTTGTAATCCTTCGAGGCTCTAACTGTATCCTTCATAAAGTGAGCCAAGGAGGCAATAGCGCCAAACTTTCCAATATCCGACAGACTACCAACGGAGATAGGATTGTTGAAAATTTCGCTTTTCTTTTTTGCAGATCGGTTTCCCACACTTTTAGTCGGGCTTCCTGTCGTCGGAACTTTGGCAGGTGAATAAGATGAAGCAGGAGGAAAACTTGACGCCGGAACACTAACGGATGGTGCTTTTATTGGCGGGATTTTTGCCGCTATCTTTGAGACCTTGGAGTGAAACTCCTTTAGTGATCTTATTGCGCTTGAGGTATCAAGGGCGACATCGATGGTGTATTTGTCTAGTACAAAACTCACTTCTGCGCCCTCTCATGCTCTATTTGAATGTAAGCATCCCTAACGCGCTTTAGATTCATTAATTCCCACAGCCTCTGGAAGTCTTTTATTCGGTAAAGACGGTCGTTAAACACCTCTTTGTATGTAACTAAACCGGATTCAATTGGCCCCCAAATAAACCAGTTGTCAGATACCTCGGGCGCTATTGCTTTAATGTCTTTTTCAAAGTTTGCCCCGAATCGTTTGCCATTGATTCGTCGCTCGATCGGGGCGCTGAGTTTTTGCCCTCCGGCACTTCTAAAGGGCCACCCTGCATCCAATCAGGATCTAAAACGATGTTTTGAATCACGATTGATAACAAACCAAGATGGACAACGTTATTTATGCCCATTTCGGAACCATCAGAGACTTTAGTTTCCATGCCTGAAAATCGCTTTTCAAATTCCCGATCGTAAGTGTCCTTTTGGTTCAATTCGTTCAGGTCAAAAAATTGGTTTCCTTGTTTGATTTGCGCGTATTTCAGTAATTCTCTAACGGCCTTGGCTCCGTTTCTGGTGAATGGCACAAACTGGCCCTCCTCATTAGAGAAATCGGCGACTATTCCGGTCACGTCCTGCTGTTCGAATACGCTGATGTTGCCCATGAAGATTCGATAATCAACACCGTGTAGTACAAATTCAACATTCCCCGCAGCGTCTTTGGCAATGGCATCAATCATGATACTGGCACCGCCTCAAACGTGAACGTGCCTTGGGCGTCATCGTATGTGGAGTCTGGTGGATCCATGCTAGTCAAGACCGCATCGGTGAAAGCTTTTGGCACATAGCAAGGATCATTGATAACAGCGGCATCAAAACAGGCTGAACCATTAATGTGAGCTTGCCACAGAGCTTCATAGACAATTGAATTTGAGGCTGTGGTCACTGTTATTTCTTGCTTCACATATCCGGGCTTTGCAATTCTGGCGATTGCCCCCTTCGCTGTTCTTTGGATGTTTAGATTTGGAATCTCAGTGGCTCCCCTTTCGACAGGAGTGCCGTTATCAAGCCAATCGGTGGAGGTGAAAGTAAAGCCACCAAGCACCACCGTAGCGTTTCCAGTGCAATCTGAATTGGGACATGCCATTTTAACTACCCTCTACGCTATTTGGCTTGGTTTGATGGTGGAGCAAATAATGATTCGCGGTCTGTGCAATGCTCTATTTCCGATGAAACATAGATTGTAAACAGGGCCGAATCTTTGCGATTGATCCGCAACACTTTGCTCATCTAAAGGTTGCCGAGCCAGCACCCATGCAAACCCATCACCCCCGGCAATAATGTTACTGAATCTGGTAGACCACTTGTAATCAGGGTATTGATCAATATTGTCCGCGATTCTTGCTGGCGGTCTATTTGGAAAAATATTTTTGCTAATGTAGCTCTGGATTTTTGAAAGCATGATTGCATCAAACTTGTTCAAATCGGCTTCAGACGTTAACCCAGGGTTGTAGGTTGCGCCGTGGATGAAATCCAGTTGAGCCTTCATCATATCGATCTCAATCGCGAATCTTTTCGCAATGTCGTCAATAAAATAACCGTTGTCTGTTATCCCCTCCAAGAAACCGCTTGTATTGGCTTCAGAGCCTACATAAACATTGACACTTCTCGTAGCATCCGTCATGAAGCCAGTCGATGGAGCCGTTCCGGTCACGTTAATGATTTCATTCTGAGACAGTGTTGACGTTCTCGCGCCGGGCCATCCCTGTGGAGGTTTCATGAACGCGGTCCAGTTGTAATTCGCATCCGAAAACCCATAGGAAGCGCCAACTGCAGCCAACATAATATGGTCAGGTTGATACCAATCTTTGATAGTAGCGCCGTTATCGCACGAATAAGTACATCCAGCGTCATGCCACATCAAAGCCCAAGCTATACCGCTCTGTGTGCTGCCAGATTGGCCTGGGATGGAACCGGTTTCTGCGAAATCCGCAGTTAAAGCGGTTGAGTCCGCAGTTGGGAAGATTGGGATTTTTCGATCTGACCGAGCGAGCAAACCAAACGTAATCTGATCAGCTAAATCATGGAATGGATCATCGTTGATATCATGGCTTACGTGAGTCACCCATCGAAAACAGGAAAAACACCTTGTCAGCTCGGAATATGCTTCAACCCACGATTCGCCTGAATCTCTAAGTGCCACCGTAATGCTTGCGGGCCTATTTCCGGCTCCGATCGACGCATTAAAAAACCAAGCTAATTCTTGATAGGTGCGAGAACATTCTGACCAGTGAAGCGCCACATCATCTGAGGAAAAAACACCAACACGGCGATTGTCGGCGCTCAGATAGGCACCACTCAAAGAATCATCCTGATCAATCAGTCCAGCATCATCAGTAAAAACAACAAGATTTTTGGAACAATCCGCAGAGATCACCCGGGTATAGTCTTGATACTGTAAATCAATAAAATGATTGTATGGGAGCTTTACCTGACAGGCGCTAGTCGTGCAGCTAATCGGCATTTTTTAACATTCCTCTGGCTTTTCCGGGCATGTGATTTCGTTATCGCAGAGCTGAAAACAAAGCGCATTAATTAGACCAAATCTGATTGAAGTCTCTCGCTTTACGCATAACTCTATATTCTGTTGAGCTTCATTTTCCCAACAACACATTCCTTCATCCTTGACCAATGAATCAATTCGATTCCACTTCGAAACTGAGAGATTGGTGATTAGCTTGCTAATTTTTGGGATGCTGTATTTGTCGCGAACATCCATCAGCACATCCGCAGCGGATATCGTGCGCTCATCCGAGCCGTACAATACCTTCCTGGTCCTTTTTACAGTCAGTGAAACGTCATATTCCCAATGGCTAACAAGAGACTGACATCCGGTCAAATCCACCACCGAGGTTATCTCTCCTCTACTGCCCTGCTTTCTTTCGAAATAAAGCACCTCAACCATACCAAACTGACCGTCTGGCTCTGCCCCTTCAGGGTGTGATTGATACCAGGGAATGCACGTTACCAACGAAAGCCATTTCCTGAGCTCTTCGATCACGTGATAACTGTTTGCTGTTACTGATGGGGTCTCACAGGGCAAGCAATTAGCCGAATCACCGCAATTATTGGCCATACTGAAATAGCCCCGACTCTGGTGAGCCTATTGATTCGTCTTTTTTGGCCTCGCAGGAGTCAAGGCAAAAATAAGCCCGACATACCCAAGACAACTCGGGTTCATCGGTACAACACGAGTCGATACAATCCGTCTTGATCGCTTTCCACTTCTGCCCCTGATAAGTCAGCATATCGGCACAGCCGGAATCGACACCCGCGTCAAATCCGTTTATTTGGAAATGGGCATCAGCAGTCCTGACGTACAACCCCTCGCTAATTTGACTCGAGTGTCTCGACTCCTGAGGGTAGTAATGAGCAACAACCAGCCCTTTTGCTTTATCCCCTAAGCGGGTCTTTTCGATCTCGTTTAGATGTTCACTTCTCGCAGGCTGAATAATCGCAAAAATAGTTAATTGAGCCGCTTCTAGGTTCTTCAAGTCTGTGCACGTTTTATCGAGTCGATATCGATGCAATACGTAAGAATCGCAGGGCAAGCAGTCGCAGCTATCAGAATCAGCTATTGTGATATTCATTGGATTTTGTAATTGATGGCTTTCTTCAGTTGCTCGGTGTCCACCAAAGGATTACTGCTTCCTTTTTTGTCGATCGTTGATTGCTCAAGAGCGGGTGACTTGATTCCCTGAATATTCGATTTAACCTTCAGCGATATGACGCCGCCGATCTTATGCAACCCCGCTGCGCCATGACCAACCGCCGCTTCCCGTAAAGCAACCTTTACTCGGGACTCTGTTTTTGCGTCCTTCACGCCACTTTCTAACGTTGGCCATGATTTACCCTTTTTCCCAACAGGTCCCTGACCCAGATGATGATAAAGCGCTGCCATGTCCGTGACTTTCTTCCCATCAATGTGCTTCTGAGAATCAACCACACCCACACTGACTTTTTTGCGTTTAGTTTCACGCAAGCCGCCCATCAGCTTTCCAGATCCACCTTTTGATCGAATTTTGGTCTTCACCAGACTGTTTTATTGTGACGACAACCCGAGCCGCTACCAGTAGTCGCATTACCGTAATTTGTGCCACCGCCAAGCGCTGAGAATGATTGCCTACAGAGCTGCAACCATTTCATGCCACTATTCTTTACCGCCTCCTTGACCGAGCTTTCACAGTTCTTGCAGTCTTTAATCAAATCCCAAGTGCATTCAACATCGAGAATCTTTCGAGATTTCAGATACTTCTTAGGTTTCGGGTCCAAGTTAGCGAAAGAGACATTACCAACAGCATCCACTGAGTCCACCGCATCAAATAAGAAGGCAATAACCGCGTCGCCCATGTAGCAGTTGTAAACTAAAGGGCAATTTCCTTTAATCATCATTGCGTCAGCAGTCGCACAAACATGGCTAATTGCTTTATCAATTAGCTCAGTCGGAAAATGTTTTATATAGCTAAAATAGAAAGAGGCCTGGACGGCCTCTAACGGTGTCTCATAATTGCAGGCCATTGGCTAATTCACAATCTTGGAAACCTGATTGCTTAGAAGCAAAGCCTTCCCGAAGGGGGACAATTCCCAAGCTTTACCAACAGCAGAACTCACGTTGACCGTTTTACCGGGACAAACCCGCTGACCAGCAATAATAGTCACCTGTTTTGTGTGATTATTCCTGTAGAAGCATCCCACTTTTACCGCAACATCTGGGACATCAGTAGGCTCTCCAGTTTGAGCTAAATCAGCGCCATCTCTCTTTTTGTTCTTCGCCATTCTTATACTCCGTACCGAATTCGTACACTGTCAGTTTTTTCGATAACTAGGCCTTGCGTGGCCTTCCATCGAATAGCTTTAGCATATTTGGTGTTCTCTGACGGACCAGCGCCAAGCGCTTGCATCGAAGACGATCGGTAATTGATCGCGTCACCGTCATAGGCAATTAGGAAATCCTTTTCTGAAGTGTCAACCGCACCAACAGTTGAGAACTGATGATGCACGTCGTTTGGTTTCGATAGATTCAGGCCGTTCAGCATCTTCACAGCTCGAATATTCGACGCTTTAAAGTTAACGTCGGGCATTGCGGTTAAAACGGTTGTGATTGCCTGCATGACTGTCTTGTCTTTGTTAACACCAACCAGCTTGCCAAACGCCGCAGCATAAGAATCGTAAGACATCACAATTTGTGGGCTTTCAAAGTCCTGAGTTAGTGCAATAATCTCCTGAATAATTTCTTCCGGAGTTTTCGCCGCCCAAGTAGTGCCGCCAGCTGTTTCAGCTTGATCATTTGCATTTGGATGGTTACTCATTCCATAGATTCCATGTTGAGCATAACCGTACCAAAACATATTCCAGTCGAGCTTTCCAAAGCCCATGGCGATTTGGTAATGTTTTTTAGTGAGGTGTTCAACAAGCGAATCACTAGTGCAATCAGTAAAGCAAAGCTCTAACGCCAACTCATGATCGTAAGTGAACAGTTTGATAGGTTCAGGCTTTGGGCCTTCGCTGGTATAGCTAGGGTTTGATCGGCAGGTCATGGGGGATGCATCTGCAAACGTCATCTCCTTACTTTCTGGTGTGTATTCGTAACTCCGTTCATCAGGACCAATTTCAACGAAGTTCACCAATCCATTTAGCGACCACTTTTCAGAGGCGTTCGCCATTGCCGAGTTCATTCTTGATGCAGTAGTCGCGGAGTCGATATCGCGAACAAGCTGCTTTATGTCTTTATACCTTTTCATTTCCTGTTACCCCAAAAAGATTTTTACAGCACCACCGGCAATAGCGGGGGCGTCTACCCGAGCATTCGCGAACCGGGTATCGGTAATCGGCATGGTTCCCGCATCAGCAACGTTAGTGACACCGCCAAATAGCTCAGCAGGAACACCAGCCGTTGCCACATAAGGGGTAACCACCTCAATTCTGATAAAAACAGGATCACCCGGCTTCATCGCCTTTTCGGTATAAACCCAGACGTGATCATTGTGAACGAGACTGACAGAGCTGGCACCACGCACATTGGCACGGGCTGGTTTGAAGTACTTCCAACGCATCGCTTCGTCAACATAACCCAACGGTGGGCAAGGCTCTTTGACATAGAGCTTTTCGCAGTCGGTAATGCAATCGTAATCAACTGAAACCCCAATGATTTCGAAGTTTCCAGTAGCCATGAATGCATCACCAATCGTCGCGGTATAATCCGTGCCATCCATGTTGAATAGAGACGTCCCTAGCTTGTCGGGGAGAATCGCAGACTGCCAGTTTGCAGACGTTGAGGCCATTGCAGCTGGACTCATTGCCACAAAACGACCAGGAGGAATAATTGAACCCTCTACAAAATAGCCTTGTGCTGGAGTTTCAGCGGTAGTGAACGTACCCGGCAATGGCTGGCCTTGTTGCCATTCGTCGCGATGCTTCGTTCTAATGTGATTTCTTTCAGTGTAATCAGCCATTTTTTAGCCCCCTACCTTTTTCATTTTTCCAAACGGAGAGTCTTGCCTATCAGTGCGATCTGAACCTTCGGAATCGTCAAAAGCATCATCAACGCCTTTGTCCTCAGCTTTCACCTTTGCACGAGATTCAAGAGCCATCGAGTACACATTCTTTAGTGAGTCGCCCTCCAATCCCTTAGCAGCATCCGCCTTAACTTCGTTGATAACTGAGCGCATGATGTCGGGACCGGTTGCACCTTCAGCTTTAAAGCCTCTTTCGATCGCTTCGGTTCTTACAATTTCGGCTTCTTGGGTTTCCGCTAAGACCTCCGCCCTGACTTCTTCACGCATGGCCTTGATCTGCTCATCAGTCAAGACAGAAGACCGCAGTTCTTCGATCACCGCATCTTTACCAGCAGAGGCAGCGGTAATAACGCCGTTTGCTGCCTCAAGCTCTTTAACCTTTGCTTTTAACTCATCTAAATTCATTTCATTTTTGTCCTGATCAGTAGAATTCTTTACTTGTTTGAATTCTGGCATTGTGATATTCGAAGCGTTTCGACCAATGCGCCCATCAACGGCCCGGACGCCATAACGCTCAAGCATGTCTTTGCTCATTGCCTTAATCGCTGATCGAGGAGCGCAAAAGCCGTCAGTACATGCGCTTGAACCACTCGGTTCTCGAACTTGCGTAATAAACCCTTTGTCGAGGGCTTCTTGTGCGCTCATGATTCTGTCTTCAGACATAAGCGAAAGAACAGACTCCTTGTCCATCCCGGTTCTTTGGGCGTATACCTGGGCGTATGTTTCAGTCAGGGTTTTTAGATCACTTGATTTACCCATTATTTCTTTGTAATCACCCATCACTACGGACCATGGGTTGTGGATCAAATAGCTATCTGATATTCCCATGGTGACTTCATCAGCTGCGGCCGCAATCATCGTGGCAGCAGACGCGGCGAGACCGAAGATATCCGCTGTGACTTTTGCCGGGTGGTTAGTAAGATATGAGTAGAGAGCGGCGCCAGCAAATGCGTCACCGCCTTTTGAGTAGACCCTCAAGTTGATAGAATCAACATCTTCTGATTGTTCAAGCGCGGTGATAATGTCATTAACGCCCACCTCATCAGAACCCCAAGCGTCGTCATATATCGGTCCTCTGATATCAATTTGAATCGCCTTTCCTTCTGCTTTGATGTCAAAAGCCGCCATTATTTTCCCCTTTGAATTCGAATTAGTATCTAACTCCCGCGCGTAACATCGGCAGTTGTATGCTTGGCCTGGTTCATCACCAGCCGGATCCCCAACATCAAATGTTTCGCCATGTCGGGCTAAATGTTCCGCTCTCTCGTTTCCACACAAGCAGTGATTCCACTCATAAGAGATCACCCCTTTTCCCTTGAACTGCTTCTTGATTATTTGGTGGTAAGTCTCGCCAAGCTCATTACCGAGAATTGCCGCCATGTCATCCTTCCCAGACTTTAGGGCGGATATCTGAGCATCTTTGCGGTCTTCATCCTTTAACTGTCTGGCAATGGTTGTCGTATGCAGCCGGTGATAAGCTCGCTTCGCTGCGTTAATTAAGAAATAGCCGCCGATAATCTCAGCTGCGCTGATGGTTGACGTATCAACAAAATCTGGGCCTCCGCCGACCACGTTTTTATGAGTCTCATCAACCGCCGTTGCCATCCCTGCAAGCAGCAACTCGTAATGATCATCACTAAGCTCTAAAACGTTTTCTGGATCCGTTTCAGCCTGATCGATGACATCTTGATACACTTCGTCGAGAAAGCCATTGACAACCACCTCAAGCTTTTCTAATGGTTCAATCCACGGAGCTGGCATTGTTACTCCCTTTGTCTAAAAATCGCTCTATGGCTAAGACGTTCCATTCATAGCCAAAACCCGTAACTGATCCCGTTACGTCAGAAACAAATCGATCAAACGCCCTGACTGGCTTCTCAAGCAGTAAAGTGCGCATTTCATGAAGAATCTGGATGTAGTTCTGGATGTCTGACGTATTTGAACTGTTAAGCCCACCGTAGGATTTGCCAAGGAAACGAGAAGCAGGGATGTCGACGGCAGAGCAAAGAAGATCAGCGGACATCTCAACCACCTTCACGATATCGCCAATGTTTATTTTGGATATGTTTGATACTTCCTCGTGGTTCTTATCAATTAGATGGGCATTGCGGCTATTGTTATTACCTCTAAAATTTCGGGCTCTTGCCTCAAGGACTTCTCCGTAATCGACATCGCTGATCCCCATGGCCTTCCTTGCTTGGATTTGACCCGCCAACTCCTGTAAATTTGTGGCTAACACAGGAATATTGGCCTCCTCAGTTGCTCTTATTGCTTCGGCATAAGCGCGATGAAAACCGTTAAAGTAGATCAATATGCCGTCCAAAAACGAACGACCAGACACTGAACCATCAACAACAATGACTCGAGACGCATGAATCTTTTTATCGTTAATTATGTAGTGTTTGGGCTTACCGTGATTGTCTGAAAGTACGTTCTTCTCCAGTTCTTCTCCATCTTCGAAGTCATCAACCACAATGAGCTTCTTAATTTCAATTCCTTTTGGCAAATTTTCGAGAGGGCGATTCAACGCCATTTTGTAGCCATTTGAGTCGACCAAAACTGGCACAATCAATGCTCGACCATAGAGCCGTGACTTGGCACCCGCTTCCAACATAACTTGCTTAAAATTGAGCTCAGAATCATGCAAGGATAGGGCTGGATCCGAGATTTCACGCCAGCTCGTTAAGCAGTCGACAACAGGAACATGGATTGCTTGTTGAACAAGGGAATCATTGTTGTAAACAGTACTGTAAGTTTCGCGATTACCTTTAAAATCGTGGTCGCTGATTTCGAAATTACCAGAGTGATCATCCGGCATTCCCGCCCCGGTTTTCGGGTTTGATACAACAGCCGCGAATGATTCCGTTCTCGGGTTTTGTGACTTTCTGCTCATTAACCGTCACCCTTGCCAGAATAGCGATTAATCATTATTCCCTCTAACCGATCGAATCGCTTATCCATGTCTGACTTCAATTCCTTGACGTCCTGTTTGGTAGCGAATTGCCGCTCAACGTGATTGATCCTTTCATGGAGTTTTCCGTGGGAACCATCATTTCGGATACCATCATCCCTGACGTTTTCAGCCAGTTTGTTGTGGTCAGCTCTAAGATTCTTAAATAAATACCCTAGGATACCGATAACAACGCCAACTAAGCCTTTAATACCCCATGAAAGCCATTCAATGTTTGTTTGCTCGACCATTTTCGTACTTTGTTTTCGACTATCTGGTCGACTTAGCTGCACTTCACGTAATCAGAGACTGAGTACACGTAATAGCCTCGGTTGGTGTCGATAGGGTCCATATTGAAGATCACTCGATACTGGATCGAATCCCCAGCACTAATATCGACGCCTCGCAGGTATTCAAACTCCTGAAGATCTCTCTCGTTAGCAACATTGAACGCACCAACCTCCTTATGGAGCGTTGACCATGGTCCAGAGTTAACCCGAGATTGCATTTCAACCGAATCACCTGCCAATGGCGTACCGTATGGACGAATATCGAACTTGGGGATCACCATGACATCATCAGATATGCTGTGCACGTGAGCGTCGAATGTCACCACGTCTGTAGTCTGGATGTTACGGACGAAATAGTACGTGCCGGTCTTGTAGGCATAATGAGTACCGTCCTGATATTTACCTCGAAACAACCTCAGTAAATCAATTCGGATGTAGTGTCCAGCCGTGTCCGGAAGAGAGAAATCAACATCGCCGTTAAATACGACATCGGTAATTCCACCACCAATCGTCGAGTTAGTATTAGAACCACCGACGTTCGGGCTGACTTGAATAAAATAGTAATCCTGATCGGCAATCACAGCTGATACGTAGATAGTTGACCCGTCCTGCTTGTAAGTAACCACTTTTGTTACAGGATCAATTTCGACAGAGAAGACCGAAGAGGTGGTGTAGCTTGTTGACTTAACCCCTCTGTTTGCGCCTTTCTCATAAACGCTGACATTTGTACCACTTAGGTACAGAGCATAGTCAATACTCGCATAGCTCGCGCCTGGGGCATCTCCAGAAAGGCCGCACATACCATCGTTTATGCCAGAATTTGAAGCATGGGCAGAGCTAAATGCCAATGTTGGTGACCCACTAACCGCTTTCATCGTCGTTGAGACAACTTGCGTATTCCAGCCAGAAGTGGTCAGGGTTTTTCGTATTCCGCCGTCTTGCTCTATCCAGTAAGGAGAAGTACCAAACCAATCACCAGAATGGATGACCTTATCGCCGTTGAATGAATAGCCCGTGATACCGTGACCCGCAGCGTAGGGACTGCCAGCGTAATAATAAAGCGGGTTGGTCGCTGAAATCAGTGAAGTGTAAAAAACACTGCCATTTTTCAGGTAGGTGGCGACACCAGAAGAGGTGATATTGATTTCAAACGCATCCGTATCCGTGTAGGCACCAAAAGATCCTTTGGACACCCCGTTCTCATAAATACCGACGCTCCCACCTGTCATATAGAGGGCGTAATCAATTGCGGAATAATTGTTATTTGAGCCTGACGCATTCAGGCCATGCATCCCAATGTTCTGATTTGCCTGAGTAGATTGAAACTTTACGTTGACGCCGTCAGAAAGTAATCTGCCTTTATCTGAGACAATATCTGTGGTCCAGCCTGCTCCTTCTCGTTTGATGTATCCGCTAGTTGTGATTGAGTCGATGTCCAGACTACCAATATCACCGAAAAAGCCATTGATAGGAGTAAGGGGCGAAACACTAGAATTGACTTTTAGCTCAACCGGATTTCCAGATCCCAGAAACGTGAATTTTTCATTGGTCAGGCTGATGTTTGATCCACTGTAAAATCGACGAACATAAGCGCCCAAAACCGCATTAGTTACTTTATCCACAACCTCGATTTGAAGTGTCGCGATTCCGTAGGCATATCCATAAGACACAGAATAGGGATTCAGGGCAATCGTGTATTCCTGCCCCGCAACGGCTGCACTTAAAACGGGAGCTAGATCAGCATCAGCGCTTGCCTCATTGGACGTGAAACCGCTTCCCAAATACAAATAGCTTGTGTTGTTAGTTGCATCGATAAGCGTCCATGACAGACCACTGTTTGACTGCTCAAGATTAATGCCTACCTGGTGACTAAACGTACTAAACCAACCTGAGCCACTGCCAATTGCATACTCTCCGGAAAGGTTAGGAGCTCCGGCTATGTCCGCAGCCCATGAGCTGTTTACGCAATTAACGTATGACGTTAAACCAGACTTTGCCGATCGGGTACCGTTGCTATCCCGAACCATTGGGATAATTTCAGAACTACCCGCACCAAAAAGATTGAAAATGGGGGATGATTGCCATGTCCTGCCGCCGTCTCTGGAGTATTCATATCCGGTACCAGAACCTCCGACAATACCGGAAATCGTGAAAACATCACCAGCAAGGTAAGGAGTAAAAGTTATGGGCAATTCTCCGCAGGGTGCTTGCTGGAGATTACCCAGTGACGTATCAACAGCAACCACTGATCCATTAGAAGACCATTCACCCGCTTCGGTGTCATAGGTGTGCGGTACCAACTGAGTTTCAGCATGGTATGCAATCGCGACGTCGGCTTGATGCAAGAAGATAGTAATGGAGGCTGTTTGCGTCGTGTTATCGGCATACGTGATACGCACTTGCCAATTAACCTGAGAGCCTCCGCCTTTATCGCCATGGGCAATGTAAAATCTGACGTATTGCCCTCGTTGACTCGGATCAAGCTCAAAAGCGGGAAAACTGCCAGCTGCAGGTGCTGACAAAACTAGATTGGATGATAAATCGTCACGATCTAGTGTGTATTTGCCGTTTGAATCGATCGCCAGGTAGATTTGCTCAAAATCGGCGTAGGTCGTCGTGGTATAGGTATCAACGATTTCAAATTTTTTGATGTACTTCCCAGCTGGCGTGTCCGGATACCGGATCGGGTTGTATAAATATCCTTCCCAAACGAGCAACTCTCCATTTCCAGCAGCTTCTGAGCGAGTCATTGTCGTTACATTGGATTCAACGATGTCACCGCTCACTACTGGCAGTCCGTCAACATCGTATTCAACAATAGAGTGAAAATCAGAATCGATGTTTGAAATATTCCCTTCATTCACAAACTGAGCGATCTGCCAAAAACGTTGCTTAATGTATCCCTTATTTGCCGCATTATTTGGCTTACTTGTTGGCTCGCCTACGGGAACTTCCATGTTGTAACACTGAATACTGGAAGGCGCTGCGGTTGCAGGAATATCAATCGGACAAACGATTTTATCGATCTGTATTCCGTTCGAGTCGACGACGGTAGATTGATTATCTAACCAGGTAATAAGCGCGGTATCGTCAACAATCGTTCTCGACTCTCCGTCATTTGTAGGGGGTTGATACCACTCGGTACCGCTATCTGTATTTCGAAGTCGATACGCACCCTCCAAAGCTGGAGCAGGAGGAGAAAACCAAAAACATTGGTCACTGGAAAGACTCACTGAATCAGCAGCAGCCCCGAAAGCCGTGGAATTTGGCATATCTCCTCCCGCTTCTTAGTTGTAATTAAGAACGTTCTGCGTCTGGATTCGTGTTGTAGTAGTACACACGAGCTTTAAACGCAGTGGCGCCATCCAGAGCATCAAGCTGGAAAGAGTCCATACGCACTGCGCTTTGCAACTCAATACGCCCGCCGTCAGTCACCCGGTGATCAGTATCAGCCACAGGCGCAACACCATGGGCATACATCGCATCAGTACCGTTAACATTCATGTACGCATAATTGGCCAGCGCTGGGCGTGTTAACGTTCCTGGAGTGCCGCCAGTGACCGACAGCACCTCATTGCCCAAAGCAACGACTTGGACGTAATCGGCGACCGTTTCATTGGCACCAAGGGTGTAAGCTGCTCCGGTTGAGTCGTGATAGGCAACGGTGTCATTGGTCAGGTCTTTGACTTCGGTCAGTTCGACGAATGCGCCGGTAACTGAATCAGTGGCGAATTTAACGGCGTCTCGTGTATCGGCCTTGGTTCGGGAAAAAACAGTGGATGATGGCATTTCGGTTACTCCGTCTGGTTGAAAATATTTGATTTCGAAAGAACCATCCGTGTAATAGATAGTGCGCTGAATCACTGGGTCTCCAGTAGACGTATCGCAGCCGTATTGGTCGTCAATGCTCGCAACATCTAGCGTATTTGAGAACTTGGAGTTCCGAGATTCAGGCGGTTAGAGGTGGTCCCCAACAGTTGGACAGATAGTTTAATTTTCTAAGTGTATTCCTGCCTCAAGTAAAATGGGTTTATCCTGTTTCTTTTAATGGAAGCAGGTCAGCATAGTAAGTGCTGTCCGGTGTTGCTTTCAAGGTCTGGTGTTTTCGTTTGGTATTGTAAAACTCGAAGTACTTCTCAAGCCCCGCTCTAGCCTGATTGATATCTTCGTAGGCATTCAGGTAGACCTCTTCATATTTCACATTGCGCCACAATCGCTCAA
>WLWV01000237.1 GCA_012103395.1 Gammaproteobacteria bacterium | reverse complement strand
GCTCAACATTCAATACTAAAGCCTGAAAAACCGGCTTTGGCTTCGCTCTCTACGTTCACTCCGCCAAAGCCAATAGCGAAGCTGCAATAGAAAGCTAAATTACAGACCTCAGATTACACTACCAAAAATTCAGCCACAGAGTGTTATCGGGTGTGACTGAATGGCCTTGTTTAAAATGACAAAACTGAGAATTAAAAAACTGAGACTTAGCCTTACAAATTTACCAAACAAGTTGAAATAACGTGGCAGTCTTGGTCGAGTTTGGCCCTGAAGAGACAGTGGAGCCTCTGTGATTATAAGCAAGCATTTGGAATATCTTGCAACTGGATTTCTCAGTTTTTCGCCTTCACTCAGTCGTATCTGGCTGCCTATTTTTTCTACTCCTCCACCCACCCACTATGAACATTCCCATTCCAAGAGCACCAGTTATCGCTATTCTTGGATATGATCTATTTGAGTATCGAGGGCAAAGTAGCGAACGTTCAACCACCATTTTCAAGTTATGGTGATCTTTATGCATCCCCATCCTAGGATGAGGTTTAAGACATGGTGCGCCCGCAAGTGCGAGAGTCAGAAGCGCGACAACAATCAGCGAAAAACCGCAAGTGCCAATGAATGATGGAAAATACCTCCCCGTGCTTTTGAAAAAAAGTACAGCAAGAAACCCGATAATTCCCGAAACCTGTAGAACAAATAAAGTAGTGAGAAACGGGGCTTTAAACGCATTAAGCCCGGGTTGGTAACTGTCGTGAATTGCATTCATTGTGACCGCAACGTACAAACCTGCAAAAGCAAGTACTGCATATGAAGATATGAGTAACTTTCTAATAGCTACAACGGGTATCTTGGATTTCAAGAGCTGTGGGCTTTGACTATTATGAGTGCCGGGCTTTGACCGCTGTAAGTGGCCATAAACAGTATGATCCCAACAATCGGTGTTATCAACCTTTTTTGTCGAGACCAATCTCCGATACACATTGCTTACTGTTCGAGCATACTGACAAGTTGGGAGATGGTCAGATGCAGACAATCGACGCTTAAACAAATAGCCTCTAGGAACAAGACCATTCGCTCCCAGATGTTCGTTTAAGGAATGACGAGTGCTAGGGGGTGATCTATCAGCTTCCTGTTGGTCCACGGAG
The DNA here is from genome assembly GCA_012103395.1 of Gammaproteobacteria bacterium. GTDB lineage: Bacteria > Pseudomonadota > Gammaproteobacteria > Arenicellales > Poriferihabitantaceae > WLWV01. The sequence goes on along the minus strand of WLWV01000237.1, from coordinate 4,057 downwards.
TGAAATTTGAAGGATTAGACTGAAGCATCTTGAAACCTCGTGTTGTCTACGGATATCAAGTGTGCTCCATTTATGGCTCGGTGTTTTCTGGCTCTTTTCAGCCATGTGAAAAGCATCATCCAGAGTAAAGGTCTAAGTCGATACCCTCAATTTTGCACACTTCTCGAACCGCTTCTCTACGGGAGATATCACGCATAAATCGCTGCAGGTTATGGAATGAAGTAGGTGGTTGGGGGAGCTTTTCGCACCACAACGCCAACATAAATAGGAAGTGGTCAGCAGCACAGATATTATTGCCTAGCAAGAATGGTTTAGTTCTGAGCTCTTTGTCCAAGAGCGTCAGTATCTCAACTAATCTCTGACCCTGAGAAGCTTTGATCCCTTCGATTCCACTGATGTCTGTGGTGTGAGTTTCGGGGTATCGCCATACCATGAATTCTGCCTGAAGCGTGTTGTTAAGATAGGCCAACCATTGGAAAAATAAAGGACGACTGGGGTGACCGGTAGGCGGGATAAGCAACGATTTAGCGTCCAATTCACAAATGTAGATGCAAATTGCAGGGCTTTCAAATAGAACGAGTTCGTTATGCACAAGTATCGGAATGCGGCCAGAAGGATTTAACTTCAAATATTCCTTTGATTTCTGAGCGTTGGTATCGCGGTCAACAAGCCTCAGCGAATAATCGACACTTGTCTCGGCTAAAAGTAGATGAGGCGCAAGGCTTGCATTATAGGGATAGTAATAAAGTTGAAGCATGACAGTCTCTTAATAAACTTAGCCGGGAGCTTGCTTGATGATTACGTTTTACCCATCAGCATCGTTATGTTCTTTAAAACTGGTTGACTCTTATGAATTGCAGCTGCCGGTTGTCGATGTGAACCAATCTGGCGGAAAGTGACCTAAAAGAGTTAAATATCAACCAGCAAATCAACACCATCCTTTCCAATCTCTAATAGTTTTTACTCTGACCCCAATCTCCCTAAGCAGGCATCGAGTTAGTTACCTAAATTGAGCTGCCATGAAACACCAAAGCGATCATTTAACCAGCCGAATCTTTGACTAAACCCATAATCATCAAGAGGCATCAGTTCCTGTCCATTCTTAGATAACACCCTGTAAGAATCTTCAATTTCTTCTAGCGAGTCGCATTCTACAAATAACGATATTGCTGGGGTAAAAGTGAATTGATGATTTCCGTTGTTCTCCGAAGCAATGTATAAATGTCCATTGAGAGTAAATTTCGCTTGTTTTATGAATCCTAGGGGCTGTCCATCGCTTTCACTAAATCGTTCGATGGATACAACTTCGGAGTCTCTGAATAACGAAGTATATAGCCCGATAGCTTCTTCAGCTTTTCCAGCGTGCTCACCCACGAACATAAGAAATGTTGAAATTGATTTCATGTCTCCAATTCTAGCAATATACTAGCAATAAACGGGTTAACCACATAATTTCTCCTAATACACAAAAGCCTAATACACAAAAATAGGGTATCCGAAAAGAGTATCTATGACAGTTAACGGGGGCTTCGTTCGGAGGCTAATTTGTAATCATCCTGGATTAGATCTAATAGTCCGTGATTGACTCAACCGAGGATGGTACCGACAACAGACATTATAAACCTTGCTTTCGGTCCTGTCCTGTCATTGAACTTCGATTTGTGCCGCGGAGTAAAATATGAATGATCGGATTGCTGTACATTGATATCTCGTTTTTTCGCCCTAAGAAGCTGTTCAGGATCGTATGACACCCAGATTAAACTGGATGCTAGTCAAGCGTTCCCATACAGCATTCAACTAAAGCGACAGTGGCGGATGCGGTACATTTAGGTTCGGCCTTACTCTTGTCCAAAGAATCTAAAATCATCATCTATCTCTAGCATTTTTCGCTTCATGTTCTGAATCATCTTTTCTTTTATTTCGACATGGGACATTGATGTCGCTAAATTATTCAATTCATCTGGATCATTTATGAGATTGTAAAGTTCCAAAAAGCCATCAGCCTGCACCACCAGCTTCCACGAATTCTCGTACCAAGCACGTTGAGGTAGGTGTACATGGAGCCCGTTATGTTGCGCTAGCCAGCCACAATGGAATGGCGTTCCCGACATCATGGGTAACAGGCTTCGACTGTGCAAATTTTTCTTATGCCCCCGCGTTAGGTCCAGTAGCGTTGCGGGAATATCCAGATTGCTAACGAGGGCGTGGTTTTGGCTTCCGGCACTTATATTTGGCCCGGCCATCAGTAAGGGCACTCGCAGTGTCGATTCGGTCATCAATCCGCCTTTATTGGCAGTGCCTCCATTGGTGCCAACGGCATCACCGTGATCCGATGTATAGATTACTAGGGTGTTGCTAAAGTCGATACGTCTCACTAATTCTAGTAACGCGGATTCAACTAGCTGCGCTTGTTGCCGTGCGCGTAGGTAGAGTAGTTTCCAGTCCCTCTCATCGAAGCCCAGACATTTCTGCCATTCATCTCGGTAATCGCGGTGATGTGTTGGTCGGTGCTCAAGCTGGTTGTAAAAACTACCGGGCAACGATATTTCTTGAGCATTGCCGGTTTGCTGTTGGTCTTGCCCAATCAGATAGGGAGGGTGCGGACCCCAGGTATCGACTCTTAAGAAGAAAGGCTCGTGGTTGAGTTGACTCATCCACTGCGCTGCAAGATCAGAGACGAAATAGGCTTCGTGGGTACGCACGTTGCCACAAATACTAGCGCTACCAGCTTCATAATTAAACCAGTCGGCTTCATCACACAGATAAATCTCGGTACCAGGTAGATCTCCCGACTCTCCCGGTGTTTCAACTCTGACCACAGGCTCAGATAGCCCTTGCCGTTTCAGATATTGCTTATAAGCCTCGGTAGCATACGGATAGCCGTAGCCCGGCAACGACCAGCCCTCAAATCCATAGTCATTGGCACTCCTGAAGTTGTCTAGATGCCATTTGCCAAACCATGCGCATCGATAACCAACCTGTTTTAAGTGATGATGCACCATCCAATCTGAATGAGATAACCCATCCCGGCCGCCAAAACGACCATCGTTTTCGGTAAGCCCATGTGCGTGTGGATAGAGACCGGTCAACATAGAGGCGCGCGCAGGACTGCATACCGGTAATACGGTTCGGGCTTCTGCAAACTCTGTTCCAACCTGTTTCAGAAATCGTTGTAACGGGTGACTATCGCCACCCTGTGGACCATTAACATGAATCTGATGATCTGATACCAGCCAGAGAACATTTGGAAGCTGGGTCACTATAAAAAATATCTCATCGTTTTAAGTTCGATATTAACCACTAATCACTCCACCTGTATCCAACCGCCCAATCGCTATCCAATCGCTTATAACCGATTTCGGCCTCCTTCAAATCCGGGGGGCGGCTATCAAGGTTTTGATAATACTTGCCGTGATCGGGCGGGTTAAAAACATAGCCCTTTGATGATCCTCCTATAGATAAGCCTCGAGCGGTAGAAATAAGCCAAATTTGATTGGACTTGTAGCGTCGTATCCCAGCGTCTAATCGCAGTTGTTTAAATTTTATTTGGTACCAATTCCATTCTTCATCCATTAGGGCGCCTTTTGGTTTTAGCCAATGAGGATGAACTACTTCAAGTTTGGGGTTGGGCTCAAATTGCTCCACAAGCTTTTCAAATAGAGGGCGATTAACCGACAAATCCAATGCTAATTGTTCATCTGACAAATGGTTCCTTGCAAAAGGGTCTATGAAGGTAACAACGAACACTGATGCCCAATATATAGACCATAAAACTAAACCAAGGCCAATTAACACAACAATTTTGAACAGCCATTTTTTCATACCGCCGATGTGTTCAATAGGGGTAAATCAAAGGCTAACTTATACACCGTTATATGATGGTCCAATTGCCGCGGACTGTTGCAAAGTAGAGTAGTTCTGTTCGATTACTAAGTTGTAGAAGTTCAGACTTGAGCTGACAGTTACCCGTTTATCAGTAGCTGTCTGTCAGATAGAGTTTAGTTTACAAACTTTTCTTTCCAGATCGCTTTACCGTCGATGAGTGTTTCCATCGGCG
>WLWV01000236.1 GCA_012103395.1 Gammaproteobacteria bacterium | reverse complement strand
TGGCTCAACATTCAATACTAAAGCCTGAAAAACAGGCTTTGGCTTCGCTCTCTACGTTCACTCCGCCAAAGCCAATAGCGAAGCTGCAATAGAAAGCTAAATTACAGACCTCAGATTACACTACCTTAAAAGACAATCATGAAAACCGTATGTTTATTAGGCAGCCCTAGGAGGGGAGGAAACAGCGATACGTTGGCCCAACGTTTTGCAGATAGAGCCATTGAATACGGTGCCTCGACAGAGATGGTTGCGCTATCAGAGCTTAGTTACAACGGCTGTATTAACCTACTTAAATGTAAAGGTCAGTTATCACATTGTGGTCAAACAGATGATCTTACTCCAGTTCTCCAATCAATTTCACAAGCGGATGTACTCGTGATTGCAAGTCCCATCTATTTCACCAATTTATCTGGGCAAACTAAGTTAGCAATAGATCGCTTTTTTTCCTTCTTTGTTCCCGGATATCCAACTGCGAAAGTCAAAAGCCGATTATCATCTAATAGACATATCGTATTATTACAGACGCAGGGTGAGCCAGAAAATAGATACGCAGATGTGTTGGATCAATACGGTGCTAGCTTTGACGGATTAGGGTTTAACAACCATCATCTGGTTAGAGCATGGGGCGTTCGTGAACCAAATGATGTAGAAGCTAGTGAGTACTTTCTAAAAAAGTGTGATGAAATAGTCAGTAAAATTTACAAGCCAAATTGCTCACCGACATCGGGCTAAATAATTTCTAACGCAGGTATCACCATTTTTGAGCAAGTAGCAGATGGCCGCTGTCGGAGTAGATCAAACCCGAGTCGTTATAACAAATGCCCCGCAGTGTTATTTTTACGTAATCATTCTGTGGCTTTTAGTTGACTCTTTTCGAACTTGGTAAGCTGTTCTTCGGATGCTTTTTCCTGATGCTGGGCTTTGTACTCACTAAACGGCATTCCATAAACCACTTCCCGGGCTTGATCATAATCGATATCGACGTTGTGATCTTCCGCCGCGCTTGCATACCATTTTGAAAAACAGTTCCTACAAAAATACCCTAGGTTCATTAGATCAATATTCTGAACCTCCGGATGGGCTTGGAAATGAGCGATCATTTTTCGAAACACGGCTGCTTCAATTTCCGTTCGGGTTTGGTCATCGATGTTCATTGTGTTTACGTTTGTCATCTTTCTATCAAAGGTTGGGTGATACAGTTCAGGTTATGGGTTTATCGCTGGATTTGGAGATTGTCTGAGCGATGGATCGATGATATGGATTGTTTAGTTCGATACCTGTTGAGCGGCTTTCTTTTTCAGTAAGTTAGATCGATAGCGCCCTTGAACGATCTCAACCAGAACAACGATCCCGATTACAAAGTAAAAAGTGGATTTACTCATAGGTTCAATGGCGTACCCCGCAAGTTTCAGATGAGATAGGTGCCCTCCATCGGCCAGTAGCATGATACCCACGATAAAGAGAATAAAAAGGCCGACTACTTCGTACATTCGATTTTTCTCAAGAAATTCGGCAACGTGATCCGCTAGCCAGATCATAAGCACTCCGCCTATGATGATTGCGAGTGCCATAACGAGGAAAACGTCCGTTAGCGCCATGGCACTTAAGATAGAGTCGAATGAAAAAACGGCATTCATTACCACAACTAGGGCGAGTGTTTTGGCGAAAGATGCAGGCGCTTTTGTGTTATGGCCCAATTCTTCGAGCACCAGCATGTGGGTAATCTCGTTGATTGCGGTATAGATGATGAAAACGCCACCAATGAGGACGATCACGCTGTGCAAATTAAAGGTGGCTTCTATGACCTGTGGAATGTTAATCGCGAAAAAAGGGTCTTGGAAGAGATCAAGGACCTTCACAACCACGAATAAAAGAATAATTCGTAGCGCGACTGCAAGTCCGATACCAAGGCGTCGAATGGAGGCTTGTCGATGTGGTTCGACCCGTTTGGACTCCAAAGAGATATACAAAAGATTGTCGAATCCGAGCACAGCTTGGAGCATCACAAGCAGCAGTAAGGTAATCAGGTTTTCAGCAGTCAGTAGTTCCATTTCAATTTTGGTTGTCAGTTAAGTCGAGTGGCGGTCTATAGTACTACTTGGAACAAGTTTGGAAAACCCAATTCAACTTCTTCACCTTGTCAATCACCGATTTGCTATACTCCAAATCGACACTATCGCTCACCATAATACATGCCTTCCCAAACTGTTATTGACCATGCCCGTTCGGTAATAGAAATCGAAACCGCGGCAATATCCGCGTTATCTGCTCGTCTGGATCATCGCTTCGAAAAGGCGTGTGAAATGATTTTGGCTTGTCAGGGCAGAGTGGTGGTCATCGGAATGGGCAAGTCTGGGCATATCGGCGGGAAAATTGCCGCTACCTTAGCCAGTACGGGAACCCCTGCCTTTTTTGTCCACCCAGGCGAAGCGAGCCATGGTGATCTTGGAATGATCACGCCAAAGGATTTGGTTATCATGATTTCAAACTCCGGTGAAACGGCTGAAATTATTTCGATTCTTCCCATTGTCAAACGATTGGGTGTGCAGACGATCGGATTAACGGGGAAGATAGGTTCGACACTGGCCAATTTATGTGATGCATCGCTTGATGTTAGTGTGGATAAGGAAGCTTGCCCTCATAATCTTGCCCCAACGGCAAGTACCACAGCCACGTTGGTGATGGGTGACGCATTGGCCGTGGTGGTGCAACGATGCCGAGGGTTTTCGGCCCAAGACTTTGCAAGAACTCATCCGGGGGGCACTTTGGGTCGACGATTGTTGTTATATGCATCGGATATTATGCACAGCGGTGAGGAGTTGCCATTAGTTAGAGAGACTGCTGCTATGGATGAGTTACTTTTAGAAATGACCTCTAAGTCACTTGGAATGGCCGGTGTGGTGGATGCTGAGGGTCGTTTGCTTGGGATGTTTACCGATGGTGATTTGCGCCGCACGTTGAATGAAAAAATTGATATCTATGAAAGTAGGGTGACAGAGCTGATGCGCTCGGAGCCTTTTACGATTCCCCATGATATGCTGGCAGAGGAAATCGTGAAAATCATGAGAGAACATGCGCAACATGGACTTCATGCTCTTAATAGCCTTTTCGTTGTGGATGAGGAACGACGTGTTATTGGCGCTCTCAATACTTATGATCTTCTCAGGGTTGGAGTGATTTAGGCCTACTGATGGTAACATTAAATTCAAAGAGGCCTCCCTGTTTGGTAACGTTCAAAGGCCATGACTTGTTCAGGGAACTCGAGCTCTTAGGGCTGATTTTGTGAAAAACAGTGATGGAAAATAAGCAAAACATTCTGCTCGTTTCTGTTTTCCTATTGCTGGCTGGATTGTCTGTCTGGCTACAATTCGGATTATTAGAATCACCAGATGAAAAAATAGCGGAGTCTGAAAAGAATGATCCGGATTACTATGTTGAAAACTTTACATCCAAGGGGATGGACAGCTTTGGAAGAAGCTACGAAATAGTCTCCGATAGACTGGTTCACTATCCCGTCGGAGACAGGGTTTTGCTAGATAATCCTGTTATTGTGCAATTTGAAGTCGATGGAACTGCACGGCGTGTTTCTGCAGAGTCCGGCTGGCTATATAATAATCGAACCACTATTTTGCTAACTGGAAATGTTCGTGTGGTAGAGGGTAGGTCTGATAATAGTGTGGGCGGTTCAGCGTCTACAAAGAAGATGGTTATTCATCTGGATGAAGATAGAGGCTAATGAATATGTTATATCGACGAGTGTTTCTGATCTTGAGTGTGTTTTTGGTTCAACCCGTTTATGCTCTGGACAGCGATCGAGAGCAACCGGCGACATTGGAAGCCGATGATTTCGAAATCGATTTAAGTACTGGAGTGAGAGTTTATCGGGGTAATGTTGTTTTTCGTCAGGGGAGCATTCGAATTGAATGTGATGAGTTGATTACGCATTTAAATGATGAGGGCGGGTTAGATAAAGGCGTATGTACAGGCACTCCAAGTCGATTCAAACAGCGCCCGGAAGGTGCAAAGGAAGATGTTGTCGGGGTTGCTAGGAAAATTACCATGGATGAAATCGAGGAAATTGTGGTCCTCAAAAGCCAAGCGAAGGTTAGTCAAGGTGGCACGAAAATTAGTGGACGACTCATTACTTACGATCTGGTTACAGAAAAGGTAATAGTCAAAGGAGGTGGAAATCAAACGGCTTCGAGTGCGAAGAAAAGCGATGGAGATGAATCTTCAGCCAATGGTAATGAAGAAGCAGATCAGGGTAATAGTCGCCCAAGTCTGGTTATTCAGCCTCGTAAAAAGAAGAAGGAATGATTGATATGTTCAGAGCCATAGGCGTCCGATATCAATTAACAGGAGAAAGATGGTGAAAACCTTGTCGGCCGTTGGGCTGGTAAAGAAATATAAGCAATCAACCATTGTAAATGGTGTAAACATCAGCGTCTCAAACAATGAAGTGGTGGGGCTGTTAGGTGCAAACGGAGCGGGTAAAACAACTAGCTTTAACATGATTATCGGCTTAGTAAGGCAGACTGAGGGAGCTGTTTTGTTGCAGGGCGAGGATATCTCTCATTTGCCAATGTACGAGAGGGCAAGGCGAGGTATTGGCTATTTGCCCCAGGAACATTCCGTTTTTCGGAAGTTGACCACAGAACAGAATATTCTCGCTGTGCTTGAAGCAACCGGTCGCTATAGTCGAGAAGAAAGACATGAGATTAGTGAAGGGTTGATGCATGAGTTTGGTATTTTCAGGCTAAAAGACAAACAGACCATTATGCTTTCCGGCGGGGAGCAAAGGCGAGTAGAGATAGCAAGAGCGCTTGCTTTAGGGCCTGCATTTGTGTTGCTTGATGAACCCTTTGCGGGAGTCGATCCTATTGCGGTTCGGGATATCCAGCACATTATTGGGGTGCTAAAAAATCGAGGTATCGGTGTGCTGATTACCGATCACAATGTCCGGGAAACCCTTGGAATTTGTGATCGAGCCTATATTCTCCATCAAGGCGAGGTGCTCGTTGCAGGTTCCCCTGATGAGATTATGAGCAACGAGCGGGCTAAAGAGGTGTATTTGGGGCGCGATTTTCATCTTTAAGCTGTAGAAGTTCAGACTTGAGCTGACAGTTACCCGTTTATCAGTAGCTGTCTGTCAGATAGAGTTTAGTTTACAAACTTTTCTTTCCAGATCGCTTTACCGTCGATGAGTGTTTCCATCGGC
>WLWV01000235.1 GCA_012103395.1 Gammaproteobacteria bacterium | reverse complement strand
TCTGTAATTTAGCTTTCTATTGCAGCTTCGCTATTGGCTTTGGCGGAGTGAACGTAGAGAGCGAAGCCAAAGCCAATAGCGAAGCTGCAATAGAAAGCTAAATTACAGACCTCAGATTACACTACCTCAAATTTGGGGTGTGGCCCGAAGCCAGCGAGAAAGTAAAGATTAAGGCGATGGTGTATTATAAAGGACTGGCCTGCCAATCATCCATGATTCTCCTTCAGGTTTCGTTGCAATTGCCTTCTGATTCTCAATTTTGGGTTTATCGCTAAAATAAATAGTAAATATGTATCCTAATACGGGTTATCGTAACGATAGCCAACTTGAAAACAAGCTAAGTTGGAAAGAAGCCATTGGTATTTTTCTGAGCCCAAGAGTAGTGACGATGCTGTTTCTGGGGTTTTCGGCAGGATTACCTATATTGTTGATTTTTTCTTCATTGTCGGTGTGGTTGCGTGAGGCGTCTGTTGATAGATCAATAGTGACTTATTTCAGTTGGGCGGCATTGGGGTATTCGTTCAAGTTTGTCTGGGCTCCACTGGTTGATACCCTGCGGATACCGTTTTTTACAGATACATTCGGTAGAAGGCGAAGTTGGTTGTTGTTATCGCAAGCGTCGATCTTACTTGCCATCTTTTTAATGTCTCAAATTGATCCGGCCCACGACCAAGGGAGTTTAACCTTTCTCGCATTGTCTGCTGTTCTATTGGGTTTTTCGTCTGCGACACAGGATATTGTCATTGATGCCTATCGAATTGAGTCGGCGTCAACTAAGTTACAAGCGATGATGTCTTCGGCATATATTGGCGGATATCGTGTCGGAATGTTGGTTGCTGGGGCAGGCGCGTTATTGCTTGCAAGTTATTTCGGGTCCAATGCGGAATCGTACCAATATTCAGCTTGGCGAAATGCCTATTTGGTCATGTCCGCATTTATGCTGGTTGGTGTGATTACTACGCTACTTATCCCGGAACCTATTCGTCAACAAGAAAGCAACGCGGGTTTGGAAGAAACTAGTCGTATGAGGATACTTGCGCTTTTTGTTTGCTGTGTTTGTGGGTTCGTTTTGGCTTATATCGCTTTTGGACAGACAATCGAAGAACAGATAAAGAGTAATGTTCTAAATTTGTTTAAAAACAAGGCCCTTGTGGGTCTATTGGTGGAGTTGTTAAAGCTTTTTTGTGGACTAATTGTGGTTTGGCTAATCGCAAGAGCCTTGGTTCGGGTTCGCTTAGTTGAAAAATCCGTGGTTGATGTCTTGTATCTGGAGCCGGTCAGAGAGTTCTTTCATCGCCACGGAATGAAAGCAGCGTTATTGATGTTGCTATTTGTTGGACTTTATCGAATTTCTGATATCGTGCTTGGAGTCATCTCCAACGTCTTTTATTACGATCTAGGTTTTTCAAAAACGGAAATCGCCACCGTTGTGAAGTCTTTTGGGCTGATAATGACATTGGTGGGCGGTGCGTTTGGAGGTGTTTTGTGCATGCGTTTTGGTGTTTTCCGGGTGCTTTTGTTGGGTGCTGTTTTATCCGCGTTGACGAATCTTCTGTTCGTTTTGCTGGCCGCAAAAGGGAATCAAATGTGGTTGCTCTATTTTGTTATCAGCGCCGATAATTTATCTGCAGGGCTGGCTACGGCGGCGTTTATTGCTTTTTTATCTGCATTGACCAATATTCGGTTTACCGCAATGCAGTATGCGATATTTTCTTCATTGATGACCTTGTTACCAAAAACAATTGGTGGATATTCGGGTTCAATGGTCGATGCCATGGGGTATGGGACCTTTTTTACTTTAACCGCGATAATGGGTATCCCAGTAATCGCATTGATTCTATATATTGGTGAAAAGTCGGAGATAAAAACGGTGGGGCCTTTGGAGAAATCATGACCAGACAGCTTGATCTCGACTCAAATAGGATGGAAGCAGGCGATCTCTTCGTTGCCTCTATTGCATATGCAGAGTGTGTTTTCCTACTCCCGCTATTTTGGCGCTAATCCGATTCGGTTAGACTTGTTCAGCGATGCTCTAATTCATCATTAGCATTTTGCCTGCATCGATGATTGGATAAGCCACTAGTTTTTGAACCAGGTTAATAGCGAGGATCGCGAGAATGGGAGAAAGGTCCAGGCCCTTAAGGTCTGGCAACATACGTCTAAACACGCCGAGGATCGGTTCACTTAATCCCCCTAATATGTCAAGCACTGGATGACGACTCGATGAGGCTACCCAGCTTAAGATTGCTCGGACTATGATCGCTATCAAGAAGATCCATGTGGTTGTGTTAATGGCTTCTCCAATTGCGAGCACTAATATTCCAATGAAGCTGAATGAATATCCGGAAACAAGTATCAATAGAGCATACTTCAAGAAAGCAACTATGAGAATTAGAAAAACCGAAGCAAGGTCAATTCCGTAGAGCCCGGGAATAAAAGGCCGAAGTAACCTTAAGGGATAGTTTGTGACGGCAAAGATGGATTGGGAAATTGGATTACGAAAATCAATTCTCAAAAGTTGGATTAGAAATCGCAAAATTACCACGATTAGGTAAAGACCAATGATAGTTTCAATCGTGAAACTTAACGCGTTTTGTACATATGGCATCAGTGTTCTCCTAAAATGATGGCAAGCTCCCTGGATCTTTCGATCGCAGCGTTGATACCTTTGGTTACGACCTGGTCTATGCCAGAGGATTCCATGGATAAAAGAGCGGCTTCCGTGGTGCCCGCTGGAGAAGTTACTTGTTTCCTAAGTATTGACGGTGTTTGTTCACTATTGTTGGCCAATTCTGCCGCTCCGGCAGCAGTCTCAATAACTAGTGTTTTTGCATCATCTTCAGTTAAGCCATTTTGGACGGCCTTCTCTATCATGATTTCCATGAGCTTAAAGAAGTAGGCTGGACCGCTACCTGATATCCCGGTCACTGTGTCGATATCAGCTTCGGTGTTCACCCAAACTGTTTTTCCAACAGCGGTCATTATATGGTTGACCGTCTCTTTATGTTGACTCGAACATAGATCGTTAGCATACATTGCAGACACTCCACGATTCACCAATGCGGGTGTATTAGGCATCACTCGTATTAGTGGGAGTGGCGACCCGATCCACTTCAGAATATCTGGGCCGGTAACACCTGCTGCGATTGACGCAACCAACGGTTGAGTTTGGGAAAGAGAGTCACGAATAGACTTGATAGCCTGTTTTAGTACTTGTGGTTTGGTGGCCAAAACAATGATATTGGCATTTGTGACACATTCCAGATTAGATTTGAAACAAGGAACTTGGTAGAGCTTGTGAAGTTTCTCTCTTTGCGATGCTGAGGGGTCAGAAACCCTAATACAGTTGACAGGCCATCCGGAGGCGCAAAGGCCTCCTATGATGCTGGATGCCATATTGCCTCCGCCGATGAATGCAATAGTGTCGGTTGTCATTGTTGATTAATCATATAAAGTGGATATGGCGTAAGATCTAAAATCAGTTTTGTTAGGTGGCTTTAGAAGGACGAGGACCAAAAATGGCCGTGCCGATTCTTACTTGGGTCGCTCCCTCTAAGATGGCAGATTCCATATCGTTAGTCATTCCCATGGACAGTTGGTCTAGTTCCAATCCGTTTTCGTTCAACTCGTCCAAGAGCATTTTACATTGCCTGAAAATACCTCTTTGAGCTTCGGTGTCCGGAGTGGACTCAGGAATAATCATTAGCCCCCTAAGTTTAAGGTTTTTCAACCCACTTATATAAGCTGCGAGGCTAGGGAGTTGATCTGGAGTAATGCCTGATTTTGACTCTTCATTTTGCAGATTGAGTTGGATCAAGATATTTAGTGGTGTGAGACCTTCTCGATGCTGATCCAGCTTCTGTGCGACTTTTTCGCTCTCTACGGTATGTACCCAGTCAAAGTTTGGTGCTATTTGTTTGCATTTCTTACTTTGAATGTGTCCAATAAAATGCCACTCGATGCTGTGGGGCAATTTTTCGAACTCGGGGGCCAGTTGCTCAATTTTATCCAAGGATTCTTGGACATAATTTTCCCCAAAATGTGCTTGCCCGGCTTTAGCAAGGGTTAGAATGTTCTCAGTTGTGTGAAATTTACTGACAGCAACAAGTGTTACGGAGCTTTGCTGGCGTTGATGTTTTTCGATGCAGCTTGATAGTGCATCAGCTGTTTGGGAATATCGCTTGAGTAATTCAGATTCGTTGGTCATCTTGGTTTTGATTTAGTCTGAGAAGAATGAATGCATATGGTTGGTGATGATAATGGATTTGTCACGATGCCTACAAGATAGAACTAGAAAATTGTCGTTTTAGAAGAGCCGCGATAGGACAGTGCTACATTCAGTCTCTTAAACTCAGCCTCAATTTGATCATAACGGGTGAGGAGTACAATTCATGCTAGGATAGGTTTACTGAACTAGCTAATCGCCTAGGGTCGAGATGAAGGAAAAATCCTGTGGTATCTATCATTTCGTGGTTTCTGCTCGTATTGAGTTACGAAGAGTGGATGACGATCACAGGTAGATCAAGGAATAGCGAAGGGATAACAATGGATATGGATATGGACATAATGGACTGGTTAAGGATTGCGAGACAAAACGGTGCCTCAGATTTACACGTTGCTTCGGGAGCCCTGCCTCGCATTCGAAAAGACGGTGAAATTGAGGAATTATGCTCAATGCTCCTGGAAGACGCGATGATCGATAAGTCGTTGATGGGGATGATGACTGAACCACAAGTGACCGACTTCTTTCAGTATGGGGAAGTGGACTTCTCACTCACTATTCCCAACTTGGGGCGCTTTCGGGTCAATGTCTACAGACAATTGAATGGTATCTCTGCTGTATTTCGATTGATCCCCTCCATAGTTCCTACATTGGAAGCGATATCGTCTCCAAGTGCTTTTTATCAGTTTGCAAAGATGAAGAATGGTCTCGTGTTGATCGCCGGGCCAACTGGGTGCGGGAAGTCCACTACATTGGCCGCTATAGTGAATTCAATTATTCATAATAGGAAAGCTCATGTACTCACTATTGAAGACCCCATTGAGTTTGTCCATCGGTCGAAGAGGAGCATAGTCAGTCAGATTTGGTCTGAACTTCTACAACTAATTTACACTGATAGCGAAAAAATTTATGTGTAGAAGTTCAGACTTGAGCTGACAGTTACCCGTTTATCAGTAGCTGTCTGTCAGATAGAGTTTAGTTTACAAACTTTTCTTTCCAGATCGCTTTACCGTCGATGAGTGTTTCCATCGGCGTT
>WLWV01000234.1 GCA_012103395.1 Gammaproteobacteria bacterium | reverse complement strand
GCTTGTCAGTGCCATCCTCGTCGAGATTGACGATGAATGGAGCAATGCCGACAAGCGATATATCGTGTGGAACGACGATAATGACTCAACCTAAATCAAAGTTACAGACGTAGGGTTGCACAATCTCGCGGCTTCGACATGCATCCTTATCATCTTTCGAAAGATGGCAGACTATGGTGCAAACACTCGCCATACCATCATGGTGAGTTACTTTATTTCCACGCTATGTGGATTGAGTTTTTTCTCGCTGGAGCCTTCCATTCTTTTTGAGCCTTGGTTCTGGCCGGCGGCAGTTGAAGGGGTGGGGTTTTATCTCGTATTTTTGCTAATCGCGAAGACTGCGCAGATGAACGGTGTTGCCGTTGCGAGTATTGCAGCGAAAATGAGTGTGGTTATTCCTATTGCCATGGGAATTTTTATGCTCGGCGAAAGTGCTAACTTGTTCAAAGTGATCGGTGTTTCTACCGGTGTTCTTGCTGTTCTTCTTTCCGCTTCAGGGGGCTTCGGTGTAAAAGACATAAAGTGGCCGTTGCTGGTGTTCGTTGGAAGTGGTGCAATTGATGCTAGCCTCAAGCTATTTGAGATAGCACTGTCGTCACCGGATCAATTTCCAGCGTTGATCACTACTATCTTTTCCTTTGCTTTGCTAGCAGTGTCCGCCCACTACGCCGTGTCCTCTGATCGAAAAGTGCAAACACCGAGCATCGTGTCCGGCTTATTTTTGGGAGTAGCTAACTTTGGAACAATCTATTTTCTTCTCAATGCATTGTCTCAGTCTGGATGGGAAAGTTCTGTGGTCTATTCGATGAATAATTTTGGTGTTGTAGTGCTTTCTATGATGTTTGGAATGCTCCTGTTTCGGGAGAAATTGACCCATAGAGGCTGGTTAGGTTTTACGCTTGCTGTGGTCTCCATCGGACTGATTTTTCTGGGGACCAATGTATCGTAACGGTAAGTGTTTAAGGTAAAGTGGAACGCTGGCTTTGTCATATTTTTATAAATCAGCCCAGTGTGCGAGTATGCGATTAGCTTGATCCATTCGCTAACACTTGTTTGCAACGTCATCATATCTCAAACTATCCATGAAGGTACTTCATCCAACATCTCACCATTGGGGCTCCGGCGAAGCCGAAGTTGAAAATGGAGTGTTAAATCGGGTTCATCCTCACCCTGGAGACCCTGACCCTTCTCGTATCAATGATAATGTTCATGATGGGGTTTATGGGTCAAGCCGAGTGATGCGACCGGCTGTGCGAAAAAGCTATTTGGAACAGGGGCCTGGGGCTTTTACTGAGCGTCGAGGCGAAGAGCAATTTGTGGAAGTGAGCTGGGATAAAGCGTTGTCATTGATTGCGTCGGAGTTAAGCCGCATTCCAGATCAATACGGCAATGAGGCGATTTTCGCAGGATCGTATGGATGGGCTAGTGCAGGGAGGTTCCATCATGCACAAAGCCAACTAAAGCGGTTTCTAAACTCGATAGGTGGTTTTGTTCGGTCTGAAGGAAATTACAGTTACCAAGCAGCGCTAGTACTAATGCCTCATATTGTGGGGAATTTTAGAAAACATGTCAGGGAGGCGACACGGTGGTCCACGGTGGCCACAGAAGGGCGATTGGTGGTAATGTTTGGTGGGATGCCATTGAGAAATGTGCAGGTTTCTGGCGGTGGTATCGGAAAGCATCGACTTAAACATGACCTTCTTAAATGCGTTGAAGCGGGAGTGAAGTTTATAAATTTTAGTCCGCTAAAAGGAGATGCGGATGAGGCTTTACAGGCTGAATGGCTACCGCCAAGGCCTGGCTCAGACACCGCAATCATGATGGGTCTGGCACACACATTGTTAGTTGAAAACCTTCACGATACGTCGTTCTTACAGAAGTACACAGTGGGCTTTGATCGTGTATCGGCGTATCTATTGGGCCAGAAAGATGGCGTGCCTAAAGACGCCAACTGGGCTGAGAGGCAATCGACTATTTCCGCTTATCGAATTCGGAAATTGGCGAGAGAGATGGCAAATCAGCGAACGTTAATCACCACCGCGGTAAGCCTGCAGAGAGCGGAGCATGGCGAACAACCACTTTGGATGACGGTGACGTTGGCTGCAATGCTAGGTCAGGTTGGCTTGGCTGGTGGAGGCTATGGAATTGGTTATGGCGCTGATGCGAGTATCGGAACAGTGGATCGTCCTATCCAATGGCCTTCATTTCCTCAAGGCGAAAACCCAATTACTAATTTCATTCCCGTGGCGTGTGTCACAGAAATGCTACTTCACCCAAAAGAATCCTATCAGTTTGATGGGAAGACGATGGAATATCCAGATATTCGCATGGTTTGGTGGGCGGGAGGAAATCCTTTTCATCATCACCAGGACTTGAATCGTTTGCGTCTCGCGTTCCAGCGTCCGGAGACAATCATCGTAAATGAAATAGGTTGGACTGCCACAGCGCGTCATGCCGACATTGTTTTACCTGTCGCGACCGCTATGGAGAGAACAGACTTTGCTGCCGGAAACCAAGACAATTCAGTGGTCCCTATGCCTAAGCACATTAATCCTGTAGGCGAAACAAAAGAAGAGTATGAAATTTATTGCGAGCTAGAAAAGCGGTTGGGAGTCTTCCCCTGTTTTAGCGACGGCCGAAGCACTCAACAGTGGTTAGCGCATTTGTGGGGCCAGTTGCGTCAATCCGCTGATGAGCTTGATTATTCATTGCCCGACTTAGATACATTCCTGAAAGGGGATATTCTCCATTTTGATGATCCTGAGCCAAATGCCGTGTTTCTCTCAGCGTTTCGAAATGATCCGAAAGGGTGTTCTCTACCCACTCCGAGCGGACTAATCGAATTGTTTTCAGAGGTCATCGAAAAATATGATTATCAAGATTGCCCAGGGCAAGCGACGTGGTTGCCGCCTAGGGAATGGTTGGGGGCGGCGTTAGCCGAACATTACCCACTGCATCTGATTTCAGGACAACCTGAAACACGACTACACAGTCAGTACGATAACGGCGAGTTTAGTAAAAGCAGAAAAATTAAGGGTCGGGAGCCGGTTTTGATTCACCCTATGAATGCCGCTCGTCGACATATTCATTCGGGAGATATTGTTCGAATTTTTAACGACCGAGGAAGTTGCTTAGCGGGAGCGGTGTTGACCGAGAGTGTTCGAGAAGACGTGATTTTCCTATGGACAGGTGCTTGGTATGATCCTGACTTTTCCGAGCCAGATCAGCGAGATAATCATGGAAACCCCAATGTTCTAACCCATGACAAACGCACATCTCACCTATCTCAAGGCCCTGCTGCGCAAAGTGCATTAGTAAACATCGAAAAGTTTTCGTCATCCCTACCCCCGGTGCGAGCATTCCATCCACCGATAGTGCCTGAGAAAAATGTGATGGAGGAGAAGTGAATGTGATCTGGTGCTCGATCTGATATTTGGTCAAATCAGCGAGATCAAGGTACAAGACCTACGTAATAGCGGGGCTATTGCGACTTCGTCATGATGAGACTACCTATTTTGGACCGAAAGTAATCGGTTATGACTTGTTCAGAGATTTCCTAGTTAAAATGTAGGACAACGAGACACTTCTGATTGCTTTTTATTGACTTCTACTGCAACTGCTGATTATTCACCCTGGGCCACTGCTTGACTCTGAGCATAGGAGATCGGCGGGTATTTTGATGGGTTTTCCGCACTACAACATGTCGGCACACAGGACATTACAAAATCAGTGTTGGCATTCAGGAAAAATGGAATGGAATAGCGAGAGATATTTCCAGTGTTGTTATTGGCGAAATGTTTGACGCTGATAAAGCGGTCATTGGTCCATTGCCTTAACAATTCACCTGAATTTACAATGAAGGCATTTTCAATCAGTGGTGCTTTGATCCATTTTTTTCGACGCTCGCTGAAAATAGTCAGGCCGGGTTGGTCTTGGGCTAGCAAGGTGCAAAAAGTCGTATCAACATGAGGAGCAATGCCAAACTCATCTGGATCAGTATCTCCTGCGCAAGGGTAGTGAGTCATCCGTAGTCGATACATGGGTGACTCAAATGCCTCTTTGAAATAATCGGTCGGCATCCCAAGGGCCACCGCAAAGATTGGCATGAGCTTTTTGCCTAATTGCTCCATCGCGTTGGCATAGCCGCTGACTGTTTCTTTGAAGCTAGGAAAACTTTCCTCGTCAGGCCATTGATTGTCGTTCATGTCCAATCGGTGATCACACTTAATAACAAAGGCTTCGTTTAAATTACCTTTATCCCGGGCAGGTAATTTCCGATTCTTTACAGGCAAATAGCCCACACCCCCTACTGGCCACTCTGGTCTATCCATCAATATTGCGCGTTTTTTTTCCAACGGTAGAGAATGAAATGTTCGAACGGCGTCAAACATCTTTTCCATTTGTGCCGGTGAAATAGAATGTCCGATAATGCTGAAGAAACCTACCTGCTCACAAGCGAATTGAAGCTGAGCTGCAACCTGTTGTAAGTTATCTTCGTTGGGATGATTGAAATAATCAGACAGATCAATAATCGGGATATCTCCTTCTTCCGCGTTTTCAGGACAGGAGGTGTCCCATGAATTTGATTCTGCGCGCAATCGTTTTTCTTTCTCAAAGGGATCAAAATTTGAATCCCTTTGCATCTTGTCTGTTGTCTGCATTGAGCTGATACTAAGGTGTAAACGTGCATTATGTCGAAATTGCAGTATAACTATTTTTGGGTTGGTGTGGGGACGAGAAACTGAGGAGTTCCTGCGGCAATCCGATGATTATGCGGATCAGTACCGGACTGTGCACCGAGTGATGCAACGCTATAATATTGCTGAAGATGACCATTTTGACGAGCTCGAACGGCTTGTTAGCGCAGTAAGTGAATTTTTCAGCAGAGTCATGGCTTTATTGTGGGTTGATTTCCGTGGTGTAGCGATGGCGATGGAAAATTTGTGACCCAAAGTACTGTTTTCCATCATTAGGCTTGGGTTTCGTTTGTTGGTTTGTTAATTTAAACATGGTATGTTTAAATTAATATGACTAATACATTAATGTTTTAAGATCTGAACCGATACAATGGTTAATACGCGATTTCATCGGCCAGCAAGTCGTGCTGCCCAGGCGGATACCATTTAAGAAACTAAATTCACGGTCATAGAACCATAGAACCATAGAACCATAGAACCATAGAACCATAGAACCATAGAACCATAGAACCATAGAACCATAGAACCATAGAACCATAGAACCATAGAACCATAGAACCATAGAACCATAGAA
>WLWV01000233.1 GCA_012103395.1 Gammaproteobacteria bacterium | reverse complement strand
GCTTGTCAGTGCCATCCTCGTCGAGATTGACGATGAATGGAGCAATGCCGACAAGCGATATATCGTGTGGAACGACAATAATGACTCAAACTAAACCGAAGTTACAGACGTAGGGTTGCACAATCTCGCTTCGCTCGGATTGATTTAATACGGTGTCAGATTTGGTCTAAACTTCTACAATTCAATAAATTTCCCATAGCGACCACGATGTTGGAATACCTATCTCTTACGTTGTTCTAACATCACGCTAACTTTTGTTTTCCTCCAACTTACTGCCAAATCGACCAGAAATTCATTCATGCTTCCATTAGACGGTATTTTAGTTGTTGCCATTGAACAGGCTGTCGCTGCACCACTTTGCACTGCTCGCTTACAGGAAGCGGGAGCTAGGGTCATCAAAATTGAGCGAGCCAGCGGCGACTTTGCCCGAGGCTATGATGCGGTGGCAGGCGGTGACAGCTCTTATTTTATGTGGCTCAATCAGGGCAAAGAGTCTCTGGTTCTGGATTTCAAAAATGAACAAGATGCTCATTTGTTGCACCGTATTCTGTCTGAAGCAGATGTCGTAGTGCAAAACCTTGCTCCTGGTGCGCTAACCAGAGCCGGATTTGGCAGTCAACAATTGAGGGTGAAATACCCCAAGCTCATTACCTGCGATATCAGCGGATATGGCAGCAATGAGACGGTGGCTGATATGAAGGCATATGATTTTTTGGTTCAGGCTGAAAGTGGGCTCGTGAGCATCAGTGGTGGGGAAAATGAGCTGGGAAGGATTGGGGTTTCGATTTGCGATATTGGGGCCGGGATGAATGCTCATGCAGGGATACTCGAAGCGCTACTAAAAAGAGATCACACCGGCAAGGGTTGCGGTATCGAAGTTTCACTATTTGGTGTTGCCGCTGATTGGATGACAGTGCCCTTATTACATTATGATTATGGCGGCAAAGCACCGAAACGTGTTGGATTACATCATCCCTCTATTGCGCCTTATGGTGGTTATGCAACAAACAACGGTGAGGTCGTGATTGTCGCTATTCAAAATGAACGGGAATGGACGCGCTTCTGTGAAACCATTCTCGGTGATGTGAAAATCGCAACGAACCCATTGTTTGATAGCAACAATAACCGGGTTAAAAATCGGAACGCGTTAGACGCCATGATTCTCGATATCACTGAATCATTGACTCGCGCATCCTTCATTGAAAAACTACAAACCGCCGATCTCGCGTTCGGCTCGGTTAACAGCATCAACGATTTTTCAACCCACTATGCACTTCAGCGACGCGTGGGCACGTCATCCACTGGAGAAGCAATTCGGCATCCAGCTCGTCCCATTGGCAACATTGATTCCAACGAGGACAGTCGCGCTAAATCAACTCAAGTACCGACCATAGGTGAACATTCCCACGCCATTCGCGCGGAGTTTTTATCGAACACCGACTCCTGATTTCGATATTCGACGTATTACCGAAAAAAAGAAGAGAGAAGGAAAAGGGAAAACATCTTCCTCTGATTCATCATCACGACCTAGAAAAATGCTCTCGTCCTTTTGTAATCAGTGATGCAACACAAATCAAGCTAAAAAAAGCACTGATGGCTAGCAAAATATGGGCCATACTAACTTTAAAAAAAACATAAGGAGTGTATCCACAAGGCTCATGGATTTTAAAGATAAAAGGAAACCACGATTCCAACGCAAGCCACTGAGGAAGCCCCGAGCTCATCTGGCATTCACCCATGATGAAGCCCATCTCTACTCCCAACACCTGCCAAGAGCGTTCTAACATCCATAGCCATATCAATGTAGCAAGCAACAGCAAGACTAAGCCAGCGATAGGTTTAGGAGGAATCAGTAACGCTAAGATAGAAACCAGCAGCAGCGCTCCAAGTAACATTCGGATGTGGACACACAATACACAAGGCAAATAACCCAATTGATATTGATAGAAAAGAGCAACGCCCTCTAGAAACACACACAGAGAGGCGAGAACAATCCACCAACCACGTGATGATGGAGAAACAATCAGAGACTTTATAGAATGCATTTTAAAATGACGTCGAAAGTACGGGGCTTATCAGTGAGTAGTCTATCGGTGTAATACGGTTTTATGCCCTTACCGATAAGCTAATCGCAAACCAAGTCCGATTAACACCGTCCCCGATATTCGATTGAGCCATATCTGCACGCCAGGCCTTGCCCGAAGCCACAAAGACAAGGTTCCGGCTAGGTAACCAATGGGTGCTTTTACCACAAAAGTGAGAAAAGCGAATAACGAACCCAGCATCAATAAGATGAGCGTTGGATTAGCCGCATCCGAAGAAACGAATTGCGGCAAAAAGGCAAAGTAAAACATGGCTATCTTTGGATTACTCAGATTTGATAATGCACCTTGAAAAAACATTGCGCGGGGTGATACATCGACACGGGAGGTCGCTCCAAGTTCAATCGGAGGAGAACGAAACGTTTTAACTCCCAAATAAATAAGGTAAATCCCCCCCGCTATTTTCATCACAAAAAACAGCATTTCCGACGTTTGCAGTAATACACCCAAACCCAGCGCGGCAAGAATAGTATGTCCGAGTAATCCGACACTCACACCCAATGCCGTTACAACTCCTGCTTTTGAGCCCTGAGCTACAGACCGGGACATCACTAAAATCAGGTCCTGACCTGGGATAATGATAAGTGCCAGCGAAATCAACGAGAACGTTATTATCGGAATTTCAAATAGAATCATTGGGATAGATAAGGTGCGTTAGTTTCACCACCATTTTCGGTATATCACCAATGGTGGTGGTTGATTTTAAGTTGACAGAAGCAAACTCACACCACCTCTTTCGTACGAATTCTAAAGCTGCGGTTATCCACGGATGGTGTACACCGAGGAAATCACGGATCCTGTTAAAAGCGCCTAATTAGCAAAACCAGAAGCACGCATAAAATTGCGATAAAGTTCCCTGGCGCTGGACACAAAGTCGTTCATGTTTTTATCGCTTTGCTCCTTCATTTTTGATAATCCGGTCGAACCTAACGCTGCATCCAATGCGTTTTTATACGCTGGGATTTCCCCCCAATTGCTCACTGTGTCGGGCTCAAGCTCAATGTGATATTGCATCGACCATGCATGTTGCCCTACTCTCATTGCTTGGATTTCACAAATATCGGAACTGGCCAGTACCACGGCGTTTTCAGGCAGTTCGGAGACACACACGGAATGCCACTGCAAACACTTTTGCTCCTTTGCCATATTTCTAAAAATCGGATCTTTCATACCATCTGGGGTCAACTGAACACTCAGAATACCAATCTCCGCTGGAATCTGGGGGGCACACACTCCCCCTAACGCATCAGCCAGTAGCTGATGTCCGAGACATAAGCCCAAATAAGGCCGATTCAATTCTTCGACCCACCGCTTAATGGCTCTTTTTTCCTCAACCAGCCATGGATGATCTTCAGTATCCCAAACATCCATGGGACCACCCATCACCCACAATGCATCATATGGCTCAAGATCCGGAATGGGCTCACCCTCATCCAGTTCAACGGCATCCCAGCTGACATTATCCTCAGCGAGAAACTGACGAAGAATCCCTGGGTGTTCACATTCAACGTGTTGGAAAACCAATAATTTCATGGATTTACTCCTCTATTCCTACTGCCGTACCGATTGTTTTCAAATTGGCCGATATTGAGCATATTGATATTGGACTTATGGCAAATCTACTGGTTGAAGAAAGACATACCAGTTTATGACCATACCAAAGGCGGTTCATTCATCAAGGCCGCCTGCTCCCTCAACGCGAGCACGTGACTTTCCCAGTACTGTAAGGTATTGAACCATGGAAACGCAATGGGGAAAGCCGGATCCTCCCATCTCGATGCAATCCAACTTGCATGGTAAATGATGCGCAATGTCCTTAGTACTTCAACCAAGTGTAACTCCGCTGGATTAAACTCGAAAAACTGGGTATAACCCTCCAATAAATCAGCCAATTTTGCCGACATATAGGCCCGTTCTCCAGAGAGGAACATCCATAAATCCTGTATCGCAGGCCCCGTTCTTGCATCGTCAAAGTCAACAATGTGAGGGCCATCATCAGACCATAGAATATTGCTTGGGTGTAAATCACCATGGAGACGAAGTTGGACCACGTCTCCCGCTCTGTCAAACCCAATTTCAGCCTGCTTAATGAGGTCATCCGTTAATGTCGTGTAAGCCGTTAACAGATGATCCGGTATGAAGTGATTATCCAACAAGAACCGGCGTGGCTGAATAATGTAGTTTTGTATTTCTATTTTTGGTCTGTACTGGTAGCTGCTGGTTGCACCAAGCGCATGAATACGACCTACAAATCGACCTAGTTGCTCCAAATGGTCTGGGTCGTCCAACTCAGGAGAACGGCCACCGTGGCAAGGATAAATAGCGTAGCGAAAAGCGCCGTATTTGTGCAGTGTCTCACCTTTTACATTCGAAATAGGAGCAACAACGGGTATTTCCGCCTCAGCAAGATCCATCGTAAACTGATGTTCCTCGATGATCGCTTCATCACTCCATCGATCCGGTCGATAAAATTTTGCCACCACTGGGGGGCCTTCTTCGACCCCAATGCGATAGACCCGATTCTCATAGCTATTGAGAGCGAGAAACCGCCCATCACTCAGATAATCTTTTTGCGACTCTATCGCATCAAGCATCTGGTCGGGTGTTAACGAGCGAAAAGCATGGACGGGATCAGTGGTGGTTGTCATGTAGCAACAATGACACGTAGCCCATCCAACCTCAAGCTTGATTCACTAATTCGTTGTGTAATGTCTGACAATTGCTGTCTAAAGAAATCGATTTCCTGTTGCCGAACATTAGGGTTCACCGCAATCAACGCTTCTAATCGTTCAATTTCTGTATTCAAAATCCCACTTGTGCGGTGATTTGCGTCCTCAATCATTTGCGGAATCATCTTTCGGGCAAACCGCTCGCTAGCATCCACCATTTTACGCAGCAGCGGTTCCTTTGAACTAACAATACGTTTCATCATTTCAGGTTTTAACCGCTCTGTGGATTCATCAAGTTTAGCTGAATCCTGAATTTGATCGAATCGTCGGCCAGTCTGATCAATCATCACCCTGAGCGTAGTGGGAGGCATGTAACGGGATTGTGCAACCCTACGTCTGTAACTTCGGTTTAGTTTGAGTCATTATTGTCGTTCCACACGATATATCGCTTGTCGGCATTGCTCCATTCATCGTCAATCTCAACGAGAATGGCACTGACAAGCC
>WLWV01000232.1 GCA_012103395.1 Gammaproteobacteria bacterium | reverse complement strand
TGATGGCTCAACATTCAACACCTAATCCAGAAAAACCGGCTTTGGCTTCGTTCGCTACGCTCACTTCGCCTAAGCCAAACGAACATCGCTAAAGAAATAAATTACAGACCTCAGGGTACACTACCGTTATTCAACAGTTATCCACTGAATAATCGTTGTAGATTATGATGGTCTTCCTTCATTTTGCTATCACTCAACATCAATTCATCGATCTTGCGGCAAGCATGTAGCACTGTCGTATGGTCTCTGCCGCCGAAACGATCTCCGATTTGCGGCAAGCTCATATTGGTGTACTCCTTGGCAAAATACATTGCGAGTTGTCTGGGTCTGGCTATGTCTCTGGTTCGTTTTTTCGATAACAAATCGGAGACTCTGATTTTGTAATATTCTGCGACGGTTTGTTGGATGTTATCGATCCCGATTTTCTTCTCCTGATAAACCAAAAGATCTCTTAGCGCTTCTCTGGCTAGGTCAATGCTAATGGGGCGGCCTGTAAAGCCCGCGCTGGCCATAATTCGATGTAGCGCACCCTCTAGCTCCCTCACATTCGAACGCACCACATTGGCGACAAAAAAGGCGACGTCATTGGGTAATTCGATACCATTCTCCAACGCCTTTTTTTCCAGAATGGCTGTTCGGGTTTCCAGTTCAGGCGGATCAATAGATACTGTCAGCCCGCTACCAAATCGTGAGATAAGACGTTCTTCCACGTGATTGATCGCTTTAGGTATACGATCACTCGTGATAATGATCTGTCTTTGTACTTCCAACAAGGCGTTAAAAGTGTGAAAAAATTCTTCTTGAGATTGTGTTTTACGGGCAAAGAACTGAATATCATCGATCAGAAGGGCGTCCAGCGACCGGTAGTAGCGCTTAAATTCGTTCATAGTATTGTTTGTCAACGCCTTTACCATGTCGTTGACAAACAGCTCTGATCGAACGTAAACCACCTTAGCATCTGGATTGTTACTTAACAGAAGATTCCCCGCCGCTTGCATTAAATGGGTTTTACCGAGCCCAACTCCTCCATAAATAAATAAAGGGTTAAAGGACTTTCCCGGACTGCGACCTACTTGCTGCGCCGCCGCTCTGGCTAATTGGTTTGAGGGCCCTTCAACATGGGTGTCGAAGGTGTAGTCTTCGTTCATTATCCCGCCCTTATAGGGTTGGTCGGACTCGACGGGTGAACTCAATCTGTTTTTCTCTAACGTCGGCTTAGATTCCAGTCCATAGCTACCGATTTCTAGGTGGACCGTTTCGATACCCACATCCATGGTGAGAACGGTTTCTTCAATTTGTCGTTGTAAGTTCTTTTTTAAATAATTGAGCACATAACGGTTAGGCGCCAATAATTTTAGTGTATTCCCACTAATAACACTGTGCAGAGGCATAATCCAAGTATTCATGTCGTCATCGGAAAAAACCGTTTTTAGCTGATGAACACAATGGCCCCAAATCTCTTGATTGCTCAAATTTTACTCACTAGGTAATTAGAAGATTGTTAGATATAAAAATCATCGATTTATTTTTAAAAAAATAGAAAAGTGAGATTAACTATTTGATTTTAAATAATAATAATAATAAAAAAATAAAACTCGAGTTAGCGTGAAATAGCAACGAAGTCTAATCTGTTATGATGATTTTATCCACAGATAAGCGAAATTTGTTGTAGCGATAGAACGTTGATGGAGAAAACTGAAAATCCAAACCCCTTTCACTTGGCGTGAAGGGAGGCGTCGGTTGTGATATCTCCTATGCTTATCAGCTATTCTTCAGTGCGTTGTCCAATACCAATCAACGATTGATAGACCCGTAAGAAAGCCACATAATACTTTACGACCCACTATTTCCATCAAAAATGCGATTACATTATCCACATCTATTTACGCCGCTTGATTTAGGTTATACCACCTTAAAAAACCGGGTATTGATGGGTTCCATGCACACGGGCTTAGAAGATAATCCAGAAGACTATGACAAATTAGCCGCCTATTTCGCTGAGCGTGCTCGAGGAGATGGTCCTAGTTTGATAGTAACCGGTGGAATTAGCCCTAATGTTGCAGGTGGAATCTCTGCTTCTTCTGGCGTACTGAATGCAGCAGAAATTGTACCTCACCATCAAAAAATTACCGATGCTGTGCATAGAGAAAATGGAAAGATATGTATGCAGATCCTGCACACAGGGAGATATGGGTATCACGACGGCATTGTCTCCGCTTCATCGATCAAAGCACCGATTAATCAGTACATACCCAGAGCACTAAATGAAGATGAAATCCAAAAAGAAATAGATGACTTCGTAAATTGTGCCGTGCTTGCGAAAGCAGCCAATTATGATGGGGTGGAAATTATGGCGTCAGAAGGTTACTTCATTAACCAATTTCTTTCACAAAGAACGAATAAGCGGCAGGATCGGTGGGGTGGCTGTTTTGAAAATCGCATGAGATTAGCGGTAGAGATTGTGGAAAACACCAGAAAAGCGGTGGGATCCGACTTTATTATTATCTTCCGCCTATCTTTAATGGACCTAGTGGAGGGTGGGTGCTGTTGGGAAGAGGTAGCAAAATTAGCCCAAGCCGTGGAGGCGGTCGGAGTCAGCATCATAAATAGCGGTATAGGTTGGCACGAAGCGAGAATTCCCACGATTGTGACATCTGTGCCCGCTGCTGCGTTTACGAGAGCCTCTAAAAAGCTTAAAGAATCTGTCTCGATACCAGTGATCGCAACAAACCGAATTAATAACCCACAGATTGCGGAAGAGATTCTGCAAAGAAATGACAGCGATATGATTTCGATGGCAAGGCCGTTTTTGGCCGACCCGCATTGGGTTCAAAAAGCTCGAGAGAATAAGTCTGATGAAATAAATACTTGTATCGCGTGTAATCAGGCTTGTTTGGATCAGATTTTTAGTGGAAAAACGACTTCTTGTCTGGTCAACCCCAGAGCAGCAAGAGAGACAGAACTGAATTATCACGTGACGGATAGACCAAAGAAGATTGCTGTTATAGGTGCTGGCCCAGCGGGTCTTTCCGTGTCTACTATCGCTGCTCTGAGAGGACACAAAGTCTCGCTTTTCGAGCGCTCCAGTGACTTAGGTGGGCAGTTCCAAATGGCGCAACGTATTCCCGGAAAAGCGGATTTCGAGGAAACATTGCGCTATTACAGAAAAATGATCGAAAAACACAAAGTAGTACTTCACATGGACAGAGAAATTACCGCAAATGAGCTGGAGTCGATGATTCATGGCAGCGAATATGATGAGGTGGTGGTATCAACTGGAGTGCAGCCGAGAAGTATCGACATCGAAGGCATCAATCACCGAAGCGTGTTGACCTATCCAGAAGTATTGTTACAGGACAAACAAGTGGGAAAAAGGGTAGCGATCATTGGGGCGGGGGGAATCGGTTTCGATATGGCTACGTTCTTATTGGCACATAAAGAAGATGCCGAGCTCGATCAATGGTATCGGCAATGGGGGATAGATCCAAAACTGGAGTCGCCAGGTTCACTCATTCCAGCCCAGGTGAAACCACCTAAAAGGCACATCACTCTGCTACAAAGAAAAAGCACAAAACCTGGAAAAACCCTAGGGAAAACAACGGGTTGGGTTCACAAGCTGCATTTAGAAAAGTACAATGTGAGAATGTTATCAGACGTGATTTACGACCGCATTGATGACTTGGGCTTACATATTCTAGTGGGCGGAAAACCTGAATTAGTAGAGGTGGATAACATCATTATTTGTGCGGGGCAAGTTTCCAACGATTCCATTACTACGTCTACGACCCTAGGAGGAAAGAGGTCTTCTTTTCATATGATTGGCGGTGTTGCACTGGCTACCGAACTGGATGCACACCGAGCTATTTTGCAAGGAGCAGAGCTAGCGGCGAAGCTATAAAGATGGAAAAACTCGTCCTGTATGGGCCATCCTTTAGTGTCTACGTCCGAATAGTAAGGATTGTATTGAGGGAAAAGGAGCTAATAGAGAACGAAGACTATATTCTAAAACCATTTGACGTCTTTGAGCCTGCAGAACATCCGAAAGAATTCAAATCATTAAGCCCTTTTGGAAAAGTACCCGTGTTAGCGCATGGTGACCTAGGTATTTATGAAACCAGCGCAATAACTCGTTATCTCGACCAGATCTTCCCGTCTCCTAGCCTACAGCCTACCTCGCCTAGTTCTTTGGCGAGAATGAATCAGGTAATTTCAATTGTTGATAACTACGCATATCCGATACTAATATGGAAAATCTTCGTAGAGCGAATATCTGCCCCAGAAGAAGGGAGAGAATGTAATTATCAACTGGTGGAACAGGCTCATAGCGAAGCCATGGAATGCCTGGCGGCGTTGGAAGACTTGATAGACTTTAATGGCTTTCTTTTTGGTAAAGCGTTAAGTTTGGCTGATTGCTATATGATGCCGATATTTGTGTATTTCATGCTAACCCCAGAAGGAAAGGATTCGTTATCTGAGTTTCCCAATATTCACCGGTGGTGGTTAGCTGTAAAACAGAGACCGAGTTTGTTAAAAACCAGGTCAAAATGGGGATAAC
The DNA here is from genome assembly GCA_012103395.1 of Gammaproteobacteria bacterium. Classification (GTDB taxonomy): domain Bacteria; phylum Pseudomonadota; class Gammaproteobacteria; order Arenicellales; family Poriferihabitantaceae; genus WLWV01. The sequence goes on along the minus strand of WLWV01000232.1, from coordinate 737 downwards.
CTAAGGAACGCTAACGCTGAAAAATAAAACAATGAGCAAAAAAATAAAAGTTTCTTTTACCGGTAGCGGCGAGCATTTGTTGGCTGGATTGTTGGAAGTACCCTCCGGGAGTATTCGTGCGTTTGCCCTTTTCGCACACTGTTTTACATGCGGTAAAGACGTGGTTGCCGCCTCCCGTATCTCTCGATCCCTTGTTGCCCAGGGCATTGCAGTAATGCGGTTTGATTTTACGGGGTTAGGAAACAGCGACGGAGATTTTTCCAATACCAACTTTTCGTCAAATGTGGAAGACCTCATTAGTGCGGCAAATTTCCTGCGTGATCAGTACGTTGCCCCTTCTTTGCTAATCGGACATAGCTTGGGTGGCACAGCAATTCTTCACGCAGCGCAAGAAATTCCAGACGCCCAAGGGGTGGTTACTATTGGTTCTCCCGCGAAGGCAATTCATGTCTCTAAACAGTTTTCTGTGGATTTGGAGAACATCAACATTAATGGATCAGCGGTAGTAAATCTGGCTGGAAGGTCTTTTACCATCAAAAAGCAGTTTCTTGATGATCTACAAAGTTCATCAGAGAAATACATATCCAAGCTAAGAAAAGCATTGCTTATTTTGGTAGTGTACCCTGAGGTCTGTAATTTATTTCTTTAGCGATGTTCGTTTGGCTTAGGCGAAGTGAGCGTAGCGAACGAAGCCAAAGCCGGTTTTTCTGGATTAGGTGTTGAATGTTGAGCCATCA
>WLWV01000231.1 GCA_012103395.1 Gammaproteobacteria bacterium | reverse complement strand
ATGGCTCAACATTCAACACCTAATCCAGAAAAACCGGCTTTGGCTTCGTTCGCTACGCTCACTTCGCCTAAGCCAAACGAACATCGCTAAAGAAATAAATTACAGACCTCAGGGTACACTACCAATAGCTTAACGCCTGAAAGTCATGTTGAGCGAAACCAAATTTTTCATTTTCATCTAATGTAATTTCGCGCTCATAAATAAAGTCAACGCCATGCCACACGAGCACATATAGCGTTACCAACCCGCACTGCACCAACACTTGGACATCGTCATTTTCGTTATTTCTTGTGCACTTCGCTGTCTGGAACAAGCGACGCAGGGCATACGTGTCCACATCCATAATGCGAACGCCGACACCCTGACGACGGATAGCATCTACAATTTCGTCAACAATTGATCTTCGACAAATACACACATTAATCCGATCAACACTTCTTTGTGAAGGCAACGTTCCTTCTTCCACAGTGCAATAGTCGATGCTGAGTTTTTCATCTACATCCGGCATCATTCGTTGCACCTCCGCCTCAACGATCAACGCCAGTTCGTCTTCATTTAGGTTTTTCTGTACTTCAATTTGATGCGATATAATTTTCCCCGCAGGGACGCAGGCAATTATATTTTGGGAAGAGTATTTCCTTAACCCAAGAAAGGTTTTTAGCGCTTGGGAGGGTTGAAGTGGTTTCCTTATGTTTTCTTCGCTGATGATTTCAGCACTCAACAATCCACAATATTTGGTAACCGGATTAGTCAACGAACCAGATAAAACGACTATTTTTGTTGATCCAGCACCAAGGTCAATTCCCATTGATATCTTTCCTTTCCTTGACAACCCATCCATAAGTTTGGTGACTTGAAACAAATCCATTTTTCCTCCCCTGGTTCTCTTCCTAGATCCTTCCTGAATCCTGATCCCAATATCAAATCCTTTGGGCTCTACTTTGGGCAAAATACAGAATCAGTTTATCCACTATCTCCTTAAAAGCCGCCCTAACCCATTGGCTTTAAAGCTATAATAACCCTTTAGGCATCATCTTTGAAGGACATCTTGCTTTTTATCAGTAAGATAATTATTTGGAATTATTTCGGAACTAGCAAAAACATACGTAGCCCTGTATGAAATTTTTACTTAGCGCATTCGTCTCGGTCGTTTCCTTTTGTATTGTCACCGCCATCGCCATGGGTGTTGGCTTAGCACTATATGCCGCGTCAATCATGCCAAACCTGCCAACAGTGGATGAAATCCGACAAATTCCACTTAATATTCCCCTTAGAATTTACAGTAATGATAATAAACTAATTGCAGAATATGGGGATGAACGCAGAATTCCGATCTCTATTGATCAGGCTCCACCTCTATTAATCGACGCTATTTTGGTCTCCGAAGATGACCGATTCTACCATCACACCGGTGTTGACTTTCCGGGTTTGGTACGCGCCGCGTTGAGTAACTTCTCCAGCGGCTCAAAACAACAAGGGGCCAGCACGATTACCATGCAGGTTGTCCGAAACTTTTTTCTCAACCCTGAAAAAACCTATACAAGAAAACTTAAAGAAATTATTCTGTCTTTTAATATGGAAAGAGCGCTAACCAAAGACGAGATTCTTGAACTGTATTTAAACAAGATCTTTTTGGGCCACCGCGCATACGGTTTTGCCGCCGCCGCACAGGTTTACTATGGTGAAGACCTTGCTGATCTTAGCCTACCTGAAATTGCGATGCTTGCAGGCCTTCCCAAGGCCCCATCCAGCCACAATCCGATATCGAACCCCAAGCGTGCAGCAGAACGAAGAAACTACGTTTTAAAACGGCTGCATGAGCTGGATAAGATAGATGATTTTAGCTACGAAGCAGCCATGAAGGCTCCACTTACCGCCACTCGCAACATCGCCAAAGTTGATGTAAAAGCACCTTACATTGCAGAGATGGCTAGGCAATCAATGACCGAGCGATTCGGTACTGATGTTTATAAAATGGGGCTTAGTGTGACCCTCACTGTAAATAGCCGTTATCAGGCACAAGCTAGCCACTCTCTGCGCAAAGGACTCATAGAATACGACATGAGACATGGATTCAAGGGCCCCATCGGCAAGTTCGATAACGCTCAACTCGAAAGCTTAAATAAGCAAGACGCCGACCAGGTTGTTTCTGATTATCTTTCTCAATTCCCTAGCAGCGGAGAAATCAATCCAGCAATAGTTACCAGCGTTGACTCAGAGCAATTCATTGCTCGTACTGACAAAGAGATCGCCATTGCTATACCGTTAGAACACGTAACCTGGGCAAGATCTCATCTTGGGCCGAATTCACTTGGCCCAGAGATCGTCAGCGTCGAAGATGTTCTCAGTAGGGGAGACACAGTGTACATACGCCAAATCGAGGAGGACAGTTGGGGACTTTCGCAACTGCCGGAAGTCTCTGGTGCGCTAGTTAGCTTGGACCCACACACAGGTGCCGTATTGGCTTTGTCTGGCGGCTTCGACTATTACTTAAGTAAATTTAATCGGGCAACTCAAGCTCAACGGCAACCGGGTTCAAACATCAAACCCTTTATCTATTCTGCCGCGATAGATAAGGGTTTTACTCCCAGCACCAGAGTCAGTGCCGCCCCGATTGTGATTGAAGATGACCTCGAGGGCATCTGGCGTCCGCAAAATTACAGCAAAAAGTTTTTCGGCCCAACACGGCTGCGTAAAGCTCTCAGCCTGTCTTTAAATCTAGTGTCGGTTAGACTGCTGAGATCGATCGGTATCGATAATACAATTGATCATCTGTCCCGTTTTGGTTTTGATCCAGACTCTCTGCCAAGAACCCTCTCCTTAGCACTCGGCTCAACCACCACCACCACCCTTGAGCTCGCTTCTTATTATTCCGCGCTCGCGAACGGGGGAACACGGGTAAAACCCAATTTTGTCCAGCAGATTGTCGATTCCAGCGGGAACGAAATTTCGCTAAATGGGGGGGCTGCCCTCTCCTGTGAAACCTGTTTGGGATCCGGCTCCATTCCCGAAGACACACTTGACCTCCAAACTGACACTGAGTCGGAGGAAGCCGACACACCACCCGAACGAGTTATTTCTGCCCAAAATGCCTTTCTTACAACGAGCATCATGAAACAGGTCATACTAACGGGCACTGGGCGCCGAGCCTTAGCACTAGGGCGCAACGATCTCGCCGGAAAAACGGGAACAACAAATGACTACAGAGACGCTTGGTTTTCCGGGTTTAGCCCTGATGTCATGAGCAGCGTTTACATCGGTTTCGATGAGCCCTCTCATTTGGGAAGGAGAGAGTCAGGCGCGAGTGCTGCACTCCCTATCTGGGTCGACTATATGGGGGAAGTGCTGAAAGATTTCCCGGAGAAAAATTTACATGTCCCATCTAAAATCACCACTAGGTTTATTAACAAAGACACAGAGAAGGTAACCTACCCTACTGATCCTGATGGGTATCATGAATACTATTTAGTCGGAACAGAACCCAACAACACAGTTGAGCAAGCCCCCAAAGGAACAGAGAAAAAACCTGAGCACGCTGTTTCAGAGACGCTCTTCTGATCCGAATAGAAATTTCGCGGTTACACGTGGAATACCAGTATCTTAGACAGACCATGTAGAACTACACTCTTTTTTTGCTCGTTAGCCCACTACGTAACCAACACTCCGCTTGAATCATTACCAAGCATGGGCTTTTCGATATAGGGTTTCGCAAGAAGTTACGCCCTAAGACATGAGCAAAAGAGCGCTCTCGATTTCTTTTCTGGGTTTTATGTAAAGCAGGTAATTCGCAAACTAAAACCAACCACCGTTTGATTTCGTTGCCGCTACTAGATGGAAGACCAAGCCCCCATATCACCACCAAAAATGGGGAAACCGCTTCTCTGCACTGGTGACACTCTATGATCAAGGCGGCGATAAACTCAGCCTTGGATCAGGCTCGTCGCAAAATATTGCCGTATAGCACCACAACATCGGATTTTCGGCGAAATTGGAGACGCCTACAGATCAACAATCGGTGGGCTTGAGAGGAACCCGGTAATTTTGATAATCATCATTACCGGGTTAAAAGCGAGGGAGAAATAAATCGCTCCGATGGCACATCAATTGTGCGGCAGCAGAGTAGAGCTGAACAACCTCCTAGCAATTTTTTTGTCTAAGAACCGATAGCCGCCTTCATTTTTTCCATCGCGCGTTTTTCAATTTGACGAATACGTTCAGCTGATACGCCGTATTCATCTGCGAGATCATGTAATGTTGGCTTGTCATCACTTAACCATCGTCGAGCAACGATATCTCTACTACGATCATCGAGTTCAGCAAGCGCACTTGACAACTGCTCGCTTCGCATCGATGTTTGCTCTATTTGATTGACCACATTAGCCGGATCATATCGACTATCCCCCAAACTCTGAGACGGGCTCAAGCCATACTCATCGTCATCCTGATCCACAAAGCCATCAAATGCGACATCATGACTGCTCAGCCTTGATTCCATTTCCCGAACCGTTGAGCGTTCTACATTAAGCTCACCTGCCAAGTTTTCTACTTCTTCATTATTCATCCAACCCAAGCGAGTTCTTGATTTGCGTAAGTTGAAGAATAACTTTCTTTGCGCTTTAGTCGTTGCAACCTTAACCACTTTCCAGTTACGCAAAACATAATCGTAAATCTCTGCACGGATCCAATGAATCGCGAATGAAACCAGTCGGACTTCCCGTGTTGGGTCATATCGTTTAACCGCTTTCATCAAACCAATACTACCTTCCTGGATCAAATCAGTCAGCGGCAATCCGTAACCCATAAATCCCCGAGCAACCTTAACCACATGCCTCAGATGAGACAATATCAGCTCTCTAGCCGCCTCAAGGTCACTGTCATCTCGGAATTTTGTCGCTAATTCGTATTCCCTCTCAACCGTTAACACAGGGGCGGCATTAACTGCACGCATGTACGAAGCCAGATTCTCATTGGCAGATAAGTTGATGGTAATTGGTAAGTTCTGAGTCATTTCCAGATCCTCCTGTTTGACAAAGATGTATTTTAGCACTCTATCCACTAGAGTGCTAATTGATATATTAGTTCAATCTTACATGAGGGCTTCTCATTCAAACTTAAAGTACTTTACGAGGTAGTGTAATCTGAGGTCTGTAATTTAGCTTTCTATTGCAGCTTCGCTATTGGCTGATTGTGCAACCCTACGTCTGTAACTTTGATTTAGGTTGAGTCATTATCGTCGTTCCACACGATATATCGCTTGTCGGCATTGCTCCATTCATCGTCAATCTCGACGAGGATGGCACTGACAAG
>WLWV01000230.1 GCA_012103395.1 Gammaproteobacteria bacterium | reverse complement strand
CTCAACATTCAATACTAAAGCCTGAAAAACCGGCTTTGGCTTCGCTCTCTACGTTCACTCCGCCAAAGCCAATAGCGAAGCTGCAATAGAAAGCTAAATTACAGACCTCAGATTACACTACCCTTTAGAGTCGTAAATCGGCCTGTTCATATACACATTATTCACCACCTTTAGAGTGAGAAAGAGCGCCTCCCCTCGATGTTTCATGAGTTCCTCCATTCTTTGATTTGCCCGCTGTGCATAGTTTAACTCTCTCTGAGCTCAAGCTGTTCGCGGTGAACCACCCATCTGAGTGTCAAGTTGATTGGAGTGAGATATCATCTGCGCTTCTTGCTGATTGAAATGCATCTCCATATTGTTTGAAGTCGTAGCCCAATTCAGAAGAATCGAGCTAAATGCGATTGCTATCGTTACTACAAGCATCCATATAGTTTGGATCAACTGGGTAACAACAGGCAGTTATTTTACCTGTGGAGCTTTGTTCGCCTTGACACTATCCGGGCATCCAAGTATGTCTGCAATTCGCCTATGAAGTTACAAAGACCATATTCTCATTAGCTCCTGTTTCATTCTTTCGTGTCTCATGGTTAGCTGATCTATATTCCACTCTTCGATTTGGCACAAATCACGAGTAATATCGAATGAGCTTCTTTCATTAAGCTTTTCATAGACGGATTTCTTTTTGTCGAAGTCGCTGTTTTGCGCTTCCGAATTCTTATGTCCACTGATTAAGGTTAGATTCCCCAATTTATGTAGCCATCGCATATGATCTTCCGTTTTGAAGCGGTTTCTCCAATAAGGACAACTAATTTTTTGAGGCAGAATATGCTCGATTGTTATACGTCCAGTGTACGTTTTAATTACACTAGTATCCTGTTTTTCAAGGTCTAGCCTGAGAAGAATCGCTTTTACGAGTTTGATCTGACTAGGTCTCGGCTCATACATATTCGCGTCTAGCGCAGAAGCTAGCCCTGCGCTATCGGCATGGGCTGTTATATGCTCAATTATTTTGTGCAGCGGAAGGTTTGTATTTATTGCTACGAGAGCGGAATAGCAAACCATTTCTCTTTGGCTCTTTACCTGTTTTTTTAACCACCCTTGCATATACACCTTTTCAAAACAAGTTAGAAACTCTTCGAAGTGCTTATTGGTAAGATTCCCTGTTTTGGAAATACGGTTAAGAAACGCTAACAATGGTGGTATCCATTCTTCGTTAGATAGTAAAGACAAAGAAGTGATTTGTCTGTGAGTAATTTGATCCTGAAAATCAATTTCTAAAAGCTTCGTGTAATTTTTAGCTGAGTTGAGTAACATGTTAGACATCTGTACAGCATTAGAGTCGAAGTCTTTTTCTAGACTATTTACATAGCTGTCGAATCCCTTCTGCAAAACCCTATCCCGATCTTTCTTTTCAGATAGCTTATGAACGGTTAGGAATTTATCTAGGTCACCGACTCCAACTAGATCTTCAATCATGGCCCATGATGAATCTACTTGTTCTGCGTCATTGTTGTTTTCTCTGGCTGCTTCAAATAGTCGATTCTTCAAAAGATCCCCATTACTCAGCGGGAGACCTCTATTATTAAGTACGTTAAAGAGCCTAAATGAAGACGGTATATCATCTGTTTGTACGAAAACTATGAACACGTTTTCCAAAATATACTTGGCGATGTTGGCTAGCTCATCCTTAGTTATGTTATCCAAGTACTTTCCGATTATTACAAAATTTTCTAGAAACAAAGATTCTGTATCTGTTGGCTGATCTGGCCTATATTGATCTTTTCCTTGCAAGATAAAGTGCTCATACAATGCAGACTCCTTGGCTCTAACTTTGAGACGGGGCTCATGAGTTTTGTTTGAGTAGACATCTACAGGAAGCACGCGCATTTGGAGGTCTTCAGATAGCCTTGGGTTTTTATCTTTAACCGCCTTACTTAGTTGTGAAACTATCAGGCTTAATGTAGTGAGTCTTTGCTGTCCATCAACAACTTCGAACGAATTATCGCCCTTGTTAATACAAATCATACTTCCTATGAAATATTCTTTCTCATTAGACTTGAAGCTTTGATATATATCATCGATTAGCTGCTCTGCATTATCATTCCCCCAGCTGTATGGCCTCTGATATCTAGGTATAACGTACTTTTTGTTTTCAGTCAGTATATCTCGTACTTTACATTCTTTCGCTTCCAATACGTATCTCCATAAAATTTTGGTGTTCTTCTCGATGCTCAATCAAAATATGCTTGTTTAACCTCTAACGCATGAACGATGATTGAAACACATGGATTAAGGCTCTTTATCTTAATACAGTGCCCGAATATGCGCGATACTATCCTGCTAAGTTATATTCTTCGTAGGATGTGTACTAAGACATTTTTTCGTGGGTGTTGTGATGAATACCCCCCACCCTTTCTGACAGCACAGTGCGAATCAAAGAGGATGGTAGGCTCTGACGACTAAAAGAGGCATGCATCATGAATCATATTACCCTAATTGGCATCGACTTAGCCAAGAACATCTTCCAATTATGCGGCCTCAATTGCATCCTGTTCCCATCAAAACCCTTGAGCAACACGACTACCAACGACTACCAACTGTTACTGCGTATTCGCACTCGTCACAAACAACAGCGCACCGGTACGGTCAATCAAGTGCGTGGCATATTGACCGAGTAACGAGGCTTGGCCTGGAGTTATATCCGGCCTAACCATAGCCGGATAACTGTCTGCTATCGCTCTTTTCTAACGGTATTCTCCTTGGCTTCCCGGGAGGTATTCATATATGCCCTATATCCTACCACAATTTTTGGGTGTCCTAATTTTGGCAGTTTACCGCCAAAGTATTTGCGCAAAAAGCTTCGGGCCAGGTGTTCGATTTATGATGAAAAAATAAGATAGTATATTGTGTGAGAAAGACATATGAATTGAAAGCTCAACCATATCGACAACCCGGTAATTTTCAACTCCTATACCGGCATGGATTCACTAGGTTTAGCTATCACCAATCTAGGGCTTGGCCTAAGAACTCTGATAAGGGGATCTGATCTGGGCACTAGGTGGAAATCGTAATATTTAAATTTATAAGCAACTTAGAAGGGTTCTTAGATGATAATTCGATCGTGGAGAGCGATAGCTGGTAGTGATGAAGTCCTACAAGCCTATGCAGATCACTTGAAACGCACAACGTTTGTTGAGATGGCACAACTTCCGGGGCATCTCGGTGCCACGTTGGCGGTAAAAGTAAAAAGTAGTGAAAATGAATTGATAGTTTCTAGCTTTTGGAAGAACCTAAGTTCCGCCGGACATTTTGAACAAGGGGATTTCGATGATGCGGTGGTAAAGCCAAGTACGCAAAAGCTCTTGAAATCCTTCGATCTGAAAGTGGAATATTTTGAAACTGTTGTCGCAACGGGAATTCTTGAACAATAACATCCTTACAAGCCAACAAACATTGATAAAGAACCGGAGACGAGTAAAACCCAGATGATCGTAATTCACCATAACCCTGACTGCGGCAATTCTCGAAACGTACTGCGTATTATAGAAGCCGCCGGATATAGCCCCGTCGTGATTGACTACCTCCAAGAAGGATGGACTCGCCCTCAATTATTAGGGCTTCTCGCTGCATCAAATTTGACGCCCCGTGGTGCGCTGAGGGAAACCAAGTCTCCGGCGCAAAAACTCGGGCTGCTAGAAGAATCAACGACGGATGAACAGCTGTTCGAAGCCATGCTGCAATATCCAGTGCTCGTGAACAGACCCATTGTTTGCACCCCAAAAGGAGTGAGGCTCTGTCGTCCCTGCGAAACAGTGCTGGAATTGCTAGATCAGTGGCCGTCTGAGTCGTTCACTAAAGAAGACGGTGATCCTATTGTGGATTCAGATGGCAAGCGAATCCGATGAAAAATATCAGGCAACGAAAAGTCATTCCACTACGCCGTGACGCGGGCGCGTCGGCACAAGCATTTCGTTAGACCTCGCTATCATAAATCGAAGGCCTAGCTCCGACGTTTTTGTATTGATCGAATTTTGATGATCAACAGAGGTTTCCTGAGTGGTTTTGTTCGATGCTTTGGTCCTTGGTGCCTCGAGCAATTATCTATCGATACTATTTTCCGCATCAGGGTGTGTGATATTGTCCGCTCCCAAAAATTCACACATTCCCACCCATACTAGTCGCCAAGTCAGAGAATGAGCTCCTACTTGATTTAAAAAACGTACTGTATGTAGACAACGTTTATTCTGCTTTGAAAGTCTTGAATGCTCGGCGTTCGCGCCCAGCAGGACAAGCCATTGACCTTTCTTTGTCTGAGCTGCGCGCTTTTAGTCAAAATGGCGAAGACGGTGTTATTCATGCGTTGGTAGTGGCATTAATAATGGAGCAAGCAGCGACGCAAACATTGAAAATACCGAGATCGCCCCATTTTTGGTGGAGTTTGGTGTTGGGGACGGGAGGTCGTGCAACTGCCGATTGCTCGCCGAAGTGCTTGGTTGGGAAGGTCGGTTCTGGGAATACGATGACAGTGAATTTGACAAGCTACAACAACGTTACAGCCATTTCTCGAAAGTGCAATGCGGCCAAGAAATCATGTCTTCAGAAAACATCAACAGTATTTTCGAGAAGTACCGTGTGCCCCATCGGTTTGGTGTTTTGTCTATGGACGTGGACGGTCAGGACTTTTGGATATGGAAAGCACTAGACAACGCGTACCAGCCTGATGTGATCGTCATGGAATTTAATAGCGCCCTTGATCAACACCAAGCATTGGTCGAGGAAGAAGGATTGGAAGTCGGCTTGCCACTGGGCAAGACCTGGGGCGCTTCTTTAAAAGCCATGTTGCAACTCGGTAACGAAAAAGGTTATCGACTTGTGCACATTGATATGGCGGGGGTCAATCTGTTTTTCGTACGGGAACAAACCATTATCGACAACAACCTAAACATCAAAGGCATTATAAGCGATCGATCCCCAAACTACGGGCTGCGGGGCCAGAACCACCCTGATACGGTGTTGTACAACGACCAGCCCAAAGTTGACCGCCCTCAAAAAATTATCTCGGAGCATTAATGCTCCGACACCTATTTCGACATGTTTCTCCCTTTGATTCCTGCGAATAAGAACGGCGCTATACAGTAACGGAACCCTCTGCGGACTACTTCTTTTGCTTATGCCTAATAGGTCTTGGGTAGTGTACCCTGAGGTCTGTAATTTATTTCTTTAGCGATGTTCGTTTGGCTTAGGCGAAGTGAGCGTAGCGAACGAAGCCAAAGCCGGTTTTTCAGGCTTTAGTATTGAATGTTGAGCCATCAA
>WLWV01000229.1 GCA_012103395.1 Gammaproteobacteria bacterium | reverse complement strand
TTGATGGCTCAACATTCAACACCTAATCCAGAAAAACCGGCTTTGGCTTCGTTCGCTACGCTCACTTCGCCTAAGCCAAACGAACATCGCTAAAGAAATAAATTACAGACCTCAGATTACACTACCGTGTAGCACGATGGCTCTGTTTTGCAAAGAGCCTATTCATGATACCCACGAATGCGTGCGATACAAGTATTTTGCAAACATATAGGTTCGATAATGTACGCAAGCTAGTTCTGACGAACCTATGACTCATCGGTTTTTGCACGGCATTGTGAAGATAGTGTGTGACGAGAAAGTTATCTATCTCAACCAATGTCAATGTATGCCCGAGTGATAGGCGAGAATGACGTACATCGGGCGCTCCTGAGCAGGATAGCTGGTGATCCTGGTTGCCTTGAACGGCAAGTTTAAAGGGCTAAAAAGCTGATTGATTCCTACTTTTATTCGTTCTATTCGAACAATTAAGTTATCGTCACTAACCCCAAGAGCTTGCTATATTAGATACTCGCGAGGTGGACAGAAAATGGGAAACGTAACATGAGCGGTGATAATCAAAAGCAACTTCAGCCCGATCGTGGGAAACGATCAGGGAAGGGTGGCCGTTTCGCGCGACAGCAGAAGCGTGCTCAAAGCGTTGTTGCCAGAATGCCTTATATTCACCGGAAAATTGCTACCTACGATATCTTAAGTGAGGAAGGGTTGTGTCTGATTGAGGCGAACGCTGACCAGATTCTGAAAGAAGTTGGCATGGATTTCACTGATGATCCAGAAATTCTCGATCTATTTAAAGCAGCCGGAGCCGATGTCGATGGCACTCGAGTGCGTTTTGAACCCGGTCTTCCTCGTCAGATTGTTCAGGCTACCGCGCCTTCGCAGTACATCCAGCACGCCCGAAATCCGGAAAACAATGTGGTTGTAGGTGGCAGTAATACGGTGTTGTGTCCTTCTTTTGGCCCCCCTTTTATTCACAATCTTGATGAAGGAAGGCGGTATGGAAAATTATCCGACTTCCATGACTTAGTAAAAATTCACCACATGATTCCTTGGCTGCATCACTCTGGTGGGGTGGTATGCGAACCCACTGACGTTCCCGTGAATAAGCGTCACTTGGATATGCTACTTGGCCACTTTCGATACAGCGACCGTGGGTGTTTTGGGGCGCTTATTGGCCAAGAGCGCGCTGAGGATTCGGTGGCCATGGCGAAAATTTTGTTCGGCGATGACTTCGTGGACAAAAATTGTGTGTTTTATTCGGTTGCCAATACCAATGCGCCATTAGTGTTGGACGTGGCAATGTCTGGTGCGCTAAAAACCTATGCAAAAAATAATCAGGCTGTTGCTTGTACTCCCTGGACGCTAGCGGGTGCCATGAGCCCCTGCACCGTGGCGGGAACGCTGGCGCAGGTATTGGCAGAGGCGTTGGCAGTGTGTGCTTTGACGCAGTTGATCCGGCCAGGCGCGCCCTGTTTGATGGGCAGTTTTGCGACAGCGATTTCGATGCAATCAGGGGCACCAACTTTTGGTAATCCTGAGGGTGGAAAAATGGTGTTGGCCGCAGGACAGCTAGCACGCAGGCTGGGCGTGCCATTTCACACGGTAGGGGCATTATCAGCGTCTAAGCTTCCCGATGGTCAATCTCAACAGGAAGCAACCTATGGTTTGTTAATGTCGGTATTGGCCGGGGCGAACTTTATCAATCATGCCACGGGTTGGTTAGAAGGAGGGTTGGTGACGGGGTATGAGAAAACAATGCTGGACGCAGATCTGTGCGGAAAGCTAATTGATTTCGCCCAAGGTATCGATCTCTCGACAGAAGCCCAAGCCATGGAAGCCATTTTTGAAGTGGGCCCAGGGTCGCATTTTCTGTCCAATCAACACACATTGAATCATTTTGAGACTGCATTTTATCGATCAAATGTGGCGGACAATAATTCCTATGAACAGTGGTTTGCCGATGGCGAGTTGGATGCGGCGCAGCGAGCGAATAAGTTATGGAAAATGCATTTAGTTGACTACGAAGAGCCCAAGCTGGATGCTGCCAAGTTAGAAGAGCTTGAGGCATATGTTGCACAACGTAAAGCATCCATGCCGGATATGAACTACTAATCTGGGATGCCGTTTGTCTTCCACCGACGAACTGATCACAAGGTTTAGTTTGTTTCTCTCCACACATCAACGATCATAAAAACGGTCACTAAGTATTCAGGAAAATTAAAAAATGGGCAGTAGTTTGGAAGTAAACGACACATTACAACTGACGGTGGAGCAAGGATTTCCTGGAGAGGTTTTTAATCTGGAACGACATCGGCAAAACCCGGTCACACTAAAGAGTGTTCAGGATCAGGTGTTTAGTTTCCAGAGAAAGCCGGGGGCTAGGCTATTTCATCTGGATCCGGTGCGAGTTTTTTTCGTTGAAAAGAGGGAAGGAAAATGGTTGTTCTGGGGAAACATTGTGATCCAGAGTCAAACCATCGAGAAGCAATTTGAGGCGGATGGTTCGTGGACAAAAGGTAATTGGATGACATCAGGGAGTTATCGGGTTAGTAAGATTTACGACCCGGAGTGTCAGGAAATGTTTACGCGTTATGAATCTCCTCCAGGTAAGGGCTATTTTGCTTGATGCTCCATCACTCTTTTTTCCGGGGCCTCTTACATCAATCTGGATTTCCATTAGTCGGTCATCGTTTTTGTGGGAGATTCCTTAGGTTTACTAACTTTATAACCGGCTGTTAGCGGACGAGAATGGTGAGTAAAAAAAGCAGAATCATCATCATCGGTGGTGGTGCCATTGGATTGAGCACGGCTTACCATCTAGGAAAACTGGGTTGTGCCAATGTTTTGTTGCTGGAAAGAAATGAACTGACTAGTGGAACCTCATGGCATGCGGCTGGCATCGTGGGGCCACTTCGAGGCAGTCAGAACTTAACGGTGCTAGCGAAGTATGCGGTGGATTTGTTCAGTAGACTTGAGGATGAAACTGGGCACTCAACGGGGTATAAACAGACGGGAGGATTGTGGCTAGCACAGCAACCTGAGCGCATGATAGAGCTACGTCGAATCGCGGCTATAGGCATGATGAATAATCTCGACGCGAAGATCCTCGATGTCGCAGGGATAAAAGAAAGGCTAAGTCTTCTACATACGGATGATCTTGCCGGCGGTATGTGGGTACAGCAAGATGGCCAAGTGAACCCCGTGGACTTGTGTATGGCATATGCCAAGGGAGCAAGATCCATGGGGGTGGACATTCGGGAAAAGGCGGGAGTGGCTGCCATCGACGTTAAGAACGGCATAGCAAAGGGTGTTCTGCTTGAAAGTGGGGAGCGACTGAGCTGCGATGTGGTGATTAATTGTGCGGGCCTGTGGGGTCGAGAGATCGGCATGCTCGCCGGAGTCGGCGTTCCGTTGCAAGCTGTGGAACACATGTACGTGGTCAGTGAAGCCATAGAGACTTTGCCAGAAGTGTGTCCAATACTTCGGGATTTGGACAGCGGTATTTACATCAAGGAGGATGCTGGAAAGCTGGTGTTAGGCACCTTTGAGGCTAATCCTAAACTTTGGCATCCTGAGAAAGAAAACAACCATGCTTCATTTTTGATGTTTGATGAAGACTGGGAACATGCTGAGCCCATGTTGAATGCGGGTATGCATCGTATGCCTTGTCTAAACGAAACCGGTGTTATTCAATTCATGAGTGGTCCAGAGAGTTTCACGCCAGATACGAAACAAGTCATGGGACGATCGACTACAGTGTCGAATTTTTATGTGGCGGCGGGTTTCAATTCCATCGGGATAATGTCATCTGCCGGGGTGGGCAAAGTGATGGCAGATTGGGTGATCCATGGTCATGCACCCATGGATTTATGGGAAGTTGATATTGCTCGATTTGAGACGGCAGATAATGATCGTGCTTTTCTTGAGGAACGCATTCCGGAATCCGTGCATAACCAATTTCAAATGCATTGGCCGTACAAACAATATAAGACCGGCCGCAATCGTAAGCAATCGATATGGCATGACAAGATGGTAGGGTTGGGCGCTGTTTTCGGGTCCATGACGGGATGGGAGCGCCCTCTTTGGTTTGCCAGAGAAGGTGAAGACACCCAAATTAAATACAGCTATCAAGCGCAGAACTGGTGGCCCATGGCTCGGCGTGAATCACAAATGCTGAAAAAATACGGCGCTATCTTTGAGCTTTCTCCTTTCACAAAAATAACGCTAAGTGGTACAGACGCGATGACCGTATTGCAGCGACTGTGTACTAACAATATGGACGTTGAACCGGGACGAATTGTCTATACTTTGATGCTGAATGAGCAAGGTGGTATCGAAGCAGAATGTACCGTTATTCGCCAAAAAGAAGACCATTTCCTCTTGGTCAGTAGCGCCGCGACCAGAGTCAAGGACTTGCATTGGATCAACAGCCATATCAAGCAAAATGAAGACTTGGTTGTGTCAGACCAAACCGATAACTACGCTGTCTTGGGGGTTATGGGCCCCAACGCCCAAAAACTATTGGAAAACCTCAGCGGAGAAAACCTAAGTCAACCAAGCTTTCCATTTAGTTCTTCGAAAATCATCTTCATTCAGGGTGTTAAAGTGCGAGCATCAAGACTCAGTTATGTTGGAGAAGCGGGCTGGGAACTGTTTATTCCTGTTGATCAGGCGAACTTGGTTTTTGATGTGGTCGCCCATGTGATGAACGATTATGAAATGGGCATGGCTGGGCATTTTTGTTTAGAATGTTGTCGACTTGAAAAAGGCTACTTGCACTGGGGGGCGGACATCGGCTCCGAGGAAAATCCCTATGAGGCCGGATTGGGTTTCGCGGTGAAAAAAGACAAGCCCGGGGGATTTATTGGGGCGGATGAATTATCTCATTTATCTAAAAAACCGTTTGAAAAGCACCTCTTCTTGTTCGAGGTCGATGCTGAAACCCCATTACTTTTGAGTGATGAATCCATTTTTTTTCGGGGAAAATGGGTGGGGAGAACCACCTCCGGTGGGCTTGGTTTTCGTTCCCCAAAAAATAGCAAAGCCTTGTGTTTTGGATATATCAGATCAGAAGGGTTATCGAAAAATGAATTGAGCGATCGTGAGTACGAAATAGAAATTAGCGGAGATCGTTTGGGGTTAATAGTCCTGAATGAATGTCCTTATGATCCTAGGGGAGTAAGGGTGAGGTCCTAAAGTGTAGAAGTTCAGACTTGAGCTGACAGTTACCCGTTTATCAGTAGCTGTCTGTCAGATAGAGTTTAGTTTACAAACTTTTCTTTCCAGATCGCTTTACCGTCGATGAGTGTTTCCATCGG
>WLWV01000228.1 GCA_012103395.1 Gammaproteobacteria bacterium | reverse complement strand
AGTTACCTCGTTGTGTTTTGATATTGTTTGGTAACTACATCAAAACGGGTAACTCTCATTAAATCAACCCTCGCTTCGCTCGGATTGATTTAATACGGTGTCAGATTTGGTCTAAACTTCTACAGCTTAGGCCTTATCCGATGGCAAAAAAAACACCATCGCTGTAAACCCCAAAATCCTGATTCAAACTACTATCTTTGAACGTCAGTGCCCCTTCGTCTGATACATTGTTTGATTTGTTCATGCTTCCCAACAGCTTTCCCTCGATTGATGCTCGGGACTGTAACAACTCAACGAGTTCGTAAAATACAGACCTGTTTATTTTTGCCTGTAATCCATCTCTTATCGTAATATAAGGGGAAGGTTGTTGAGTGTTCTCATCAACATTAATAATGATGGGATGATTTGCATCAGCCAACACCACATCGTCCATGTTTGTTCTGAAATACAGTTTCTGGTCGACGCCTGATTTTTGCTGATTTAGCTCCACGGCTCTAAAGGGCACTTCCTCAACATCAATGACATATTTTAGCTGAGGCGTAACCAGATAATAAGCATCACCGTCTTTTCGTAACACAGTGGAAAATAGTTTCACTAAGCGGTGTCGCCCTATGACTGTTCCTTGATAAAACCATTCTCCATTCGCTTTGATGGCCAAATCAATATTCACAACCTTTGTAGGATGCCAGTGCTCGAGTGGAGGTTTCTTAAAGGTCTTTATTTGGCTAAATAAATTGTCAAAGTCGTCAGGCACCCAGAGTACTCCTTCACAAACAATTGCTTTGGTTGCTAAGCGCGCTGCCTAATAACTTAGCAGTCATGTCCACTGCTGAAATCACCTCATCGTATTGCATTCGGGTAGGTCCAATGACGCCTAAAACACCGACTTTTTGATTATCAACTTCATACGAAGAAGCAATCACACTGCAATTTCTGAGCATTTGGTAGCCAGATTCTTCACCAATAAATATGTTCACTCCTTCCGTGAACATACTCTTTTGCAATAGATCGAACAGTATTTGCTTGGTCTTAAGCGTATCAAACAATTGCCGTAACTTATCTAGTTCAACAAAATCTGGTATGGATAACAAATTATTTTCACCACTAACCACAATAGTATCGCTATCAGAGTTTGACTCATCAGCAAATAGCTGACCCGCCATTGAGACGGCTGCCCTCATTTCTCTATGGGTGTCACGATGATCCTGATACATGTGTTTTAGCAGCTCATCTCTAACACTACTCAGAGGTCTACCACTGTATTTAGCGTTAAAGTAATTGGTCGCTTCAGTGAGCTCCGAATCACTATATTCCTTGTGTGCGCTTAGAATTTTGTTTTGAACCTGTCCATCTTCGGTAATCAAAATAGCCAGTACCCTTGTCTGAGATAAACTCAGAAATTCTATCTGTTTCACGTGGCTGTACTGTTTACCTGGCATGGATACCACGCCTGCGAAAGAGGTGATTTTTGACAGCATTTCTGAGGCATTAGTCAAAATTGTATTGGTATCAGATGTCGCAGTAAACTGTTCCGTGATTTGCCCAACAGAGGCATGTCCAATGGGGCTGACCTGTAAGATGCTATTAATGAAAACACGGTACCCCTTTTCGGTAGTGTACCCTGAGGTCTGTAATTTATTTCTTTAGCGATGTTCGTTTGGCTTAGGCGAAGTGAGCGTAGCGAACGAAGCCAAAGCCAATAGCGAAGCTGCAATAGAAAGCTAAATTACAGACCTCAGATTACACTACCTCTCGATGCCAAAGCTAATGAGCCGGAATGGCAGTTCGTTCCACCCACATTGACAAAAAATCAGCGCAATCAAGTACGCTGGCTAATTTTGGGAATTAGCATGACAATAAATTAATATATAATATCAATTTAAGACAATGTACCTAGTGTGAAAATTAATCAAGTTGGTTTGTTCGGGAAGTTTAACGACAACAGTGTAGCGGATGCCGTCACTGAAGTTCGTTCTGTGCTCGAGCAAAATCAGATTCGGGTGCTTCTTGGGAGCACCACTTCCATGGATATTCCGGGAGAGCGAATAGACACTCAAAGTCGCCCTCTTAGCGAGCTAATTGACATCGCTATTGTGGTTGGTGGTGACGGAACAATGTTAAATGCAGCTCGAAACCTGGCTGAGCACGATGTTCCGACCGTTGGGGTCAACCTCGGCAGACTTGGGTTTCTCACGGATATCGCACTTCAAGATTTTGCAAGTGGCATGGATTCCATTCTTCTGGGTAGTTATCACCTAGAACCTAGAACCATGTTACAAACGACGGTTATGCTAGGTGAAGAGCAGGTATTCAGTGGTATCTCACTCAATGATACTGTGGTATCAAAAGGCAACACCGGAAGACTAATTGAATTTGAAATTCGGGCGGATGGCCAATTCGTCAGCCACCCAAGAAGCGACGGCATCATTGTCGCGACGCCCACCGGCTCTACTGCCTATTCCTTATCCGCCGGCGGCCCGATTATCTATCCCAATCTTCCAGTACTAAGTATGGCACCTATCTGCCCTCATACACTTAGCAATCGACCCATTATTCTCGGAGAGGAAACAGAAATAGAGCTTTCAAAACTGAAGGTAGCAGAGACCCACGCCAATGTGGCACTTGATGGATTAATTAGCTTTCAACTTGATGGAAGCGAAACGGTGCTGATTCGAAAAGCGGCCAAGAAACTACTTATGATTCGAATGAACCATCACAATCACTTTGAAACATTACAATCAAAACTCGGTTGGAATGGATGATTGATTGGCTTCAAATTAGGAACTTTGCCATTGCGGAGCAGGTTGATTTGGAATTTGAATCCGGTCTGACCACAGTTACCGGTGAGACAGGTTCGGGGAAATCCATCATTGTTGATGCCATTAGCATCCTTCTGGGCGATCGTGCGGACAATGGGTTTATTAAACATTCACATTCCACCGCGGAGTTACAGGTGGGTTTTGCACTTCCAGAGGAGCATACTGCTTTTACTTGGTTGGAAGAACAGAACTTAAAAAACGAAAACGAATGCATACTTAGAAGAACCATTCGTAGGGACAAATCCAGCCGGGCTTTTATTAATGGCCAAGCCGTAACCGCCTCCCAACTCAAACATCTCGGTAAAGAATTGGTTGATATTCACGGTCAAAATGAACATCATTCGCTACTTCAAAAGCAGATTCAAAGGCAACTCCTAGACACAGCATCAGGCAATCTTGGTTTGACCATCGAGCTAAACGTGGTGTTTCGAACTCTGGCTGACATTCAAAGTCAAATAGATCAACTTAATAGTGAAAGCCAAGCTACCCAAGAACGAAAAGATCTACTCGCTTTCCAGCTCGAGGAGCTAGAATCTCTTAGCCCCACATCTCAAGAATGGATAGAGCTGGAACAAGCGCAGAAGCGTGCACACCATTCAAAAGAACTCACCTCCGGCGCGCAATTGATCGCAGCAAAACTGTATGAAGATGAATCTCACAATGTAAATGGTATGTTGTCTCACTGCCACCAGCAGCTAGAGCAACTCAGTCAATACGATGACAGTCTAGTTCCAATCGCTGTCATGCTGGAAGAAGCGAGGGTAAATGCAGAGGAGGCAGCCAAACAGCTAAAACATTTCTATGAAGGGAATCTGGTTGATGAAGAAGAATTAGATCGAATAGAAGAACGTTTTTCAATCTACCATCATCTCGCGAGAAAACACCGACTACAACCTCAGGCATTGGCAGAACACATGGAAGACATGAAAAGTGAGCTTTCGAATCTAAAAGACCCGGAAGCTGAGCTTGCAAGACTCTTCGAACTTCAGTCTGTAGCACATAACAACTATCGCACTCTCGCCCAAGAAATTTCAGCGAAACGTGCTATCCATGCTGAAAGTTTATCTAAAGAAGTGACGGGGATCATGCAGGAGCTAGGCATGAAGGGGGGGATCTTCGATATAAAGTTAACACCACACGACCCAGATACGTTTACTCGCTACGGTAATGAATCCGTAGAATTCACTGTAACCGCTAATTCGGGCCAACCCCTTGCGCCTTTAAACAAGGTTGCATCTGGGGGTGAGCTATCACGGATATCACTAGCTATACAAGTGATTTTGGCAAAACAGGCACAAACCCCTACGCTAATATTTGATGAGGTAGACGTTGGTATTGGAGGCAGCGTCGCTGACGTTGTCGGTAAGAAATTACGAGACTTGGGTCACTCCACTCAGGTAATTTGCATTACACACCTTTCCCAAGTCGCCGCAAAAGGAAATCATCATTTCAATGTGTCGAAAGGTAGTGAAGGTACCGTTAGCGCAAAGGTGAGTAAACTAGAAGGCAGCGACAGAGTGGAAGAGATAGCCCGGATGACCAGCGGCGCAAAATTAACTGAACAGTCCCTCGCTCATGCGCAGGAAATGCTAGCGCTCGCATGAACACTTCAGCCATCAATAGTGATTACAAAATCATACCTGCATCATTAGAAGATGTGCCGGGAATATCTGAACTTCTGAAATTCTATAGTGACCAGGAAGTCTTACTGCCCCGACCAGAGAGTGATATTTACCGCTCGTTAAAGGACTTTTACGTTATTCATCACGACCAAAAAGTAATCGCTTGCGTTGCACTGCTAATCTATACTAAGGAACTAGGAGAGGTGAGAAGCCTAGCGGTATCTCCCGCACACATGAATTCTCGACTAGGATATCGGTTAGTTCAACAAGTGGAAAAGGAAGCAAGCCATCTGGGCCTAAAAAAGCTAATGGCGCTAACCTATGTCGAGCGATTTTTCAAAAAAATGGACTTTGAGGTGGTAGAAATGAGCGTGCTGCCTGAAAAAGTCTGGGGCGCTTGCATCAACTGCCATAAATTTCGCAATTGTGATGAAATAGCCGTCCTGAAATACATTAACTAGAAAGATATTCCAAGAGATACTTCATGAAAACCAGAGCAATTGCATTTATTCTTTCTTTGCCGCTCCTTATTAGCCTAATCGGGCTATCTGGCTGCAGTGTTTATCGAGTTGACATTCAGCAAGGTAATGAAATCACGGCCTCAATGATAGAAAAACTTGAGATCGGCATGTCTCAACGGGCCGTGACTCGGGTTTTGGGTTTCCCATTAATTAGTGATCCATTTCACAAAGACCGCTGGGATTATTTCTTTTACAAACGAGAAGGTAGTACAGGAAAAACCACACAGACATTGGCTACTCTTATCTTCTCAAGCGGCAAATTAGTCACAGTTGATCAGAATATCGTAAAATAGGGCATAAATTGTAGAAGTTCAGACTTGAGCTGACAGTTACCCGTTTATCAGTAGCTGTCTGTCAGATAGAGTTTAGTTTACAAACTTTTCTTTCCAGATCGCTTTACCGTCGATGAGTGTTTCCATCGGCG
>WLWV01000227.1 GCA_012103395.1 Gammaproteobacteria bacterium | reverse complement strand
TGGCTCAACATTCAATACTAAAGCCTGAAAAACCGGCTTTGGCTTCGCTCTCTACGTTCACTCCGCCAAAGCCAATAGCGAAGCTGCAATAGAAAGCTAAATTACAGACCTCAGATTACACTACCCTGTTCACCTACCGCAGTTAGACCGTTGGATAGTACTGCGAGTGTTCCGTTCCATGCGCCCAAGTACGGGCATCATACACGGGAAGTGCTCACTGAACTGGGGTATCCTCAGTCCAGTATTGATTCTCTCGTGGATAAAGAAGTAATTAGCGAAAGCTGGAGTGAACACTATCTTCCAGATTAGCCAACACCGGAAATGTGGAAGGGTAAAACTGGAGTAGTAAACATCCCGTGTTTCTGTTCTTTAACTATGAACAAGAACCTCTGGGTTTTCTTTGCTAAGCAAATCCAGTGTTACATCCGCCTTACAGTATTGCTTTAGCATTTCAGCAACATGGTTGCGAGTTTTCAATGCCCTCGCTTCGCTGCCTTCACCGAGGCCATCAATGTTCATCAGCATTGAAGTCGTACTTTCAGAAATCCGTGACACGTGAGAATTTCGCCAATTCCATCTCCGACACATCACCTGCCCCGTATCTGAGTGCCAGTAGATAACTTCACCAGGTTCGGGGTGTTCTACGGTGTCTGGCTGTCCCAATGGAACAAATACTTCATCTCCTGTCGCGCGCTTCAATTCCACGGTATCCGGGATGGTATCAAGATCATCTCCTCCCACAGGAATAACATCACGAATTGAATTCACATTCATGATTGAAATAACAGCGCTGATAGGGTTTAGAGACACCTCAGGTTTTTGTACGCGCTTTCTCAGAGCCTTATGGGCTGGCGGGAACCGATTGGGGTTTGAACCAAACGCAATGTGTGCATGGTCCCAATCCACGATTCGGTTATCCATTTTCAGGTCAATTGATTCTTCCGAAGCCTGTTCGCAGACTGCCTGCAATTCCGCCATCAGTTCTGGCGCAACGTGCCGGTTATCGATGTTATGCGCAATAATCACACCTCGACAGAACGTTGGCCAGGTTTCAAATATCGTCATGTGGATGTTTATTTTGTACATGAGATTTCCAAAGAAGCCGCGGCAGTGATCAATTACAGCGATATAGATAACAATTTGGAATTGTAATAGAATTTATTCGCCACGTGTTCTTTAGGTCGCTATGGAACACCTTTACAGGTGATTTCGAAATGACCCAGTCATCTGCTCTGGTCACTGGACTGGCACTTAATCTACTCAAGCATTCTGGATTGATATGAGCAAACGCCCTAATTTTGTGTTCTTCATGACCGGTCGTATGCCGAGCGTTCATGGACTGAGATACAACGGCTGTGTTCTTCCCCAAAACGCGAACACATTTGTTGATGTACTCGCGGCAGATGGTTATCGGACAGCGTCTTTTGGCAAAAGCCATTTACAGCCTTTTCTGGATAAACCACGGTTCCCGTCGGGTAACAACGTTAATGGTTTAATTCCAGAAGCATGGAAAGAGTTGGCTGGAGAATATCAACAAGAGGAACCTGGCACCTATGCCGGGGATCAGCACTACGCATTTAAAACGCCTTATTATGGATTTCGGGAAGTCGACATGGTCACATTACACGGTGATCGATGCGGCGGTCATTATCAACAATGGTTCAAACAAAACGCTGGCAACTGGGAGGATTTGCATAACCCGGAAAATGAACTTCCCCATGACTACATCTGTCCTCAAGCATATCGCACACCGATACCGGAAGCGCTTTATCCAACGAACTATATTGCCGAAAGGGCGATCCACTACCTAAATGCACAGGTTGATTCTGATGCGCCATTTTTCACCTACATCTCTTTTCCCGATCCACACCATCCGTTCAACCCTCCTGGAAAATATTGGGACATGTACTCCCCGGACGACTTTCCGGTTGATCTACCTTTTAGCGACCACAAAAACCCCACACCGGTCATGCAGCTACTAAAAGAGAACTATCATAATGGTGGCGCGCAATTAACACCGCAAATGATGATGTACCAAGGCGACAGGGAAATTCAGGAAGCGCGGGCGCTCACTGCCGGCATGATCAGCTGCGTTGACGATGCAGTGGGTAATGTATTAGATGCACTGCGAGCCAATGGGCAATTTGATGATACCGTGATTTGTTTTAGCTCTGATCATGGCGACTACCTCGGGGACTTTAACCTGTTACTTAAAGGATCATTGCCATTTCGCGGCATCACGAGAGTGCCTTTTATTTGGTCGGACCCTGATAACCGAACAGGAACTGTATCGAATGCACTCACTTCAACCATCGATATCGCGGCAACGGTGTGTCAGCGAGCAGGACTTGAGCCCTACAATGGGATGCAGGGCCTTAGCCTTATGCCCTCGATGCAAAAGGATGTCGGGGTTCGAGACTCACTACTTATCGAATTTAATGAATCCAGCCCTAGATTGTGCTTCACCCGCCCTGCCCGCGTCAGGTCATTGGTGATCCAACAATGGCGCTACACAATTTATGGCGGTCTTGAATGGGGTGAGTTGTATCATCTGGCAGACGACCCCCACGAATCTAACAATCTGTGGGATGACCCTGACTATCGTTTAATACGTGGGGAGCTTGCCGAATTACTGTGCCATCAGTTAACGGCGCAAATGGACGAAAGCCCAGAGTCAGTTCGACTCGCTTGATACTTTAGCTCATCTGATGTTTTATCGCAGTGATACACTACCTTGATAATTAACTAGAACATAAACCACTCTAAAACATCAAAACGAGGCACGAAATGAACATTATAAGTATTTTATCAGCGGCCGCCGCTGTAATTACACTCTCTATCAACCCAGTGCAAGCGTCTGACTGGAAACCAACGGGCCCAATAAAACTTCAAATTGGGTTTGGTGCAGGTGGATCTACCGACGCCATGGGCCGAGTGATCGCCAAGGTAATGAAAGAACAAACTGGCTGGAGTGTTTTTGCCGAAAATAAAACGGGCGGCGGCGGTGTCGCCATGTTTACTGGTATTGCAAAAATGCCTGCCAAAGGAAATGTTATTGGTATGGGTGTCAACATGCCGGTCATGATTAATATTGTTAAGCGCGGCGCGGAACTCGGTTTTGATCTGGACAGCTTTGATTACCTCGGCACGGTTGCAAAAGCACAACTTGCATTGATTGCACGAGCAGATGCTCCTTTCGATGACATTCAGGGCATGATCGAGTACTCCAAATCTAATGACGGACTCGCTATCGGCTTTGGCGCACCACCTCAGAAACTACTCATGGGCGTAGTGGGTAAACAGGCTGATGCTGACTTCCGGTTTGTATCAACCAAAGGCGAAGCTGAAACCCAAAAGCTGTTACTGGGCGGGCAGGTTTTAGCGGGATTCTCCGCAGGTACTCACGTGAAATATCTAGAGTCTGGTGATTTTAAAATGATCGCCAGTGCTAATGACTCACGTCACAGCTACGCACCCGACACACCCACCGTCCGTGAATTAGGATTTGACGTTTACCTTGATCCATTTTTCTATTTTGCAACCACCGCGGGAACAGATCCCGAAGCAGTTGATGCATTGACAGCCGCCTTAGCCAATGCCATCGCATCCGATGAAGTCGCTGAAATAGTTCGTAACGCCGCAACCACTGAAGTGCTGAATCTGGGTGCCGAAGGCACAAAGAAAATGCTTGTTGAAGGCATCGAAAATGTTAAGGTACTTTTTGGCTCCTAGTCATCTGATCGCTATCGGGCCTACCAGGCCGATAGCGATCACCGAGTTATTGGTGAATCATTGCTGATGTTTTTTCTCACTGATCGGATAACGGGCTTGTTGATCGCCATTTTCGGTATAACGTTGTATTGGTTTATTATTCCAAACTACGTTGATTCTTCGCAGTCGAGTTGGTTACGCCCTGACACCATACCTAATGCGACTTGCCTCGTGACCATTTTCTGTGGTCTTGTCCTAGTGATAAAGCCAAGCTCCCACAAACTTCACGCGTTTTCTACCATTTGCAGGGCAGGGCTTTTTTTTATGCTACTCGCAGTGGGGCTATATGTTATGTCATTGGTTGGTTTTGTTTATGTTGCACCCATACTCGCTTTATCATTAATGTTAACAATCGGCGAACGAAGGTTATTCTGGTTAACCATCGGCTCGGTAGCCATACCGTTCACGATATGGCTATTAGTTGTACGAGTGCTTGAACGCAGCCTTCCTGGAGCGAGCTAAGCGTGGTTGATTTTTCCACCATAATGTCCGGGTTCTCCGATGCATTTACGCTTTGGAATTTTGCTTTTGTCTTATTTGGCGTGGTCATCGGACAATTCGTTGGTGCGGTGCCTGGAATTGGACCCGTTATGGCAATGGCAATAGCGATCCCGTTCACGTTTGGTTTAGATCCTCTTCCCGCTATCACTTTTCTCGTGGGTGTTAACAAAGGCGGGTTAGTGGGTGGCGCAGTTCCGGCCATACTAATAAACACACCGGGTACCCCAGATGCTGCCGCCACCGCAATGGATGGCCATCCCCTTGCTAAACAAGGGAAACCGCTTAAGGCAACAAAAATGGCACTATTCTCATCGGTGACTGGCGATACCTTTAGCGATATCGTCCTTATTTCTGTTTCCGCACCACTGGCAATCCTTGCCCTACGAATGGGACCTGTCGAAGTTCTTGCATTAATGATTTTTGCTTTTTCTGTTCTTTGTGGTCTGGTGGGAAAGTCATTCGTTAAAGGCATTCTCTCTGCCGCGTTAGGCTTGCTTTTTGCCACGGTTGGGGCGGATCCAGAAAATTACAACCCTCGGCTTATTTTTGGACATTATGAACTTTATGACGGTTTGCCATTAATATCCGTAGCTATCGGCATGCTGGCGATGTCTGAAATTGTCCGTCGTTTATCTGAAACCTCCAGTAACATGAAAGCGGCGGTTAATATTAAGAATACCGGCAATTCGGATGACCAAAGAGTGACCTGGGGTGAATATTGGTCATGTCGATACACGATGTTGAGAGGCGCGGGGATCGGAACGATCCTCGGCGCACTGCCCGGTATTGGCTCCACTGCTGCGGCATTTATGTCTTACGCCCTTTCTAAGGCCTTGTCAAAAAAACCCGAAACCTATGGGAAGGGAAACCTGCATGGCATTGCCGCTGCGGAGTCTGCTAACTCTGCCGTCGTCGGAGCGAATCTCATTCCTCTATTAACACTTGGTATTCCCGGCAGTGTCGGCGCTGCATTGATCATTAGCGCTTTCATGAGATTGTGCAACCCTACGTCTGTAACTTCGGTTTAGGTTGAGTCATTATTGTCGTTCCACACGATATATCGCTTGTCGGCATTGCTCCATTCATCGTCAATCTCAACGAGAATGGCACTGACAAGCCTGAGTAAAGATGCCTCATTCGGGAAGACCCGGACAAT
>WLWV01000034.1 GCA_012103395.1 Gammaproteobacteria bacterium | reverse complement strand
AGGCTTGTCAGTGCCATTCTCGTTGAGATTGACGATGAATGGAGCAATGCCGACAAGCGATATATCGTGTGGAACGACGATAATGACTCAAACTAAACCGAAGTTACAGACGTAGGGTTGCACAATCTTATGTCACCATATTATCTCAGAAATTCAAAAATTTGCTTCAATAAAACGCAGTCAAGTACTGAACACTGTCACGCTGAGTAAACCTACTTAGACCTTGGCGTACGCTCCATTATCCTTCCATACTTTACAGCACAAGATCTCTTGTGAAATACTCAAACACACTCTATTTTTTGAGGCTTAATCGAGGTAGAGGGGTTGAGTTAAACAATCTCAAGACTTCAGTTTGTCATTCCACTCAAGCATTTAGCACACCACCAAAATCTCAGAATCCAATGAACCACCTAACCGCACATTCTAAGGACATCGAAACGACCATGCGTCAATGGCGTCATGACATTCATCGGCACCCGGAATTGGCTTTCGAAGAGCACAGAACGGCGGACAAGGTTGCGGATTTGCTTAATGAGTTTGGTATTGAAGTTCACAGGGGAATCGGAAATACGGGGGTAGTTGGTGTGCTAAAAAAGGGAAATAGTGACCGCATCATCGGATTGAGAGCAGACATGGATGCATTGAAAATCCAAGAACAAAACACTTTCGATCATCGCTCTGTTAACGAAGGGAAAATGCACGCTTGTGGGCATGATGGACACACAACAATGCTACTTGGTGCTGCGCAAATTTTGTCCACCCAAGGCAATTTTGATGGAACCGTGGTTTTTATTTTTCAGCCCGCAGAGGAGCACGGCGAAGGTGCACGATCAATGATTCTTGATGGATTATTTGAACGGTTTCCTGTGAGCTCAGTGTATGCGATTCATAATTTTCCTTCATTAGCAGTAGGTAAATTCGCGGTAAGAGCTGGCTCAATTATGGCGGCAGAAGATAATTTTGAAATCACCATTAACGGAACAGGATGCCATGCTGCTATGCCTCATCTAGGAAAAGATCCCATTGTCATTGGATCTGAAATTGTCACCGCAATGCAATCGCTGGTTTCCCGAACCCTCAACCCCATGGATAATGCCGTGGTTTCGTTTACGGAGTTCGTCACCAATGGCACCATCAATGTGGTACCGGGCCAAGTTATTCTAAAAGGCGACACCCGATCACTGACCGTTGATGTGCAGGAGCACATTGAATCCACCATGGAGCGCATTGTCAGCGGCATCTGCGCAGCCCATGGGGCGACTTATGAATTTAACTACGTGCGCAACTTTGTACCCACCGTTAACACGCCGGAAGAAGCCAGTATCTCAGCCAAAGTTGCGGCAAAGGTTGTCGGCGAAGAAAATGTGGTCGGTGATAGCAGGCCTGTCATGACATCTGAAGACTTCGGGTACATGCTACAGGCCAAACCAGGTGCGTATCTGCTACTCGGAAACGGAGTAGAAGGCATAGGCGGTTGCAGTCTACACAATCCTTCCTATGATTTTAACGATGATATTTTGGGCATCGGTGCTGACTTTTGGGTGTCATTAGTGGAATCAGAACTTGCGGCCGCGAGACCAGCAGACTCGCTTTGATATTATGGTCACATAACAAGTTCACATCGAAAAATATCGGAAAGGGCCTAATATGTGAGTAGACGCTCCTAGACCAGGCAGACACCCAGCTTCCTCATAAAGAGGGACGTTCGATGTGAGCTAATCAGCTGAATTCTGACTCAACACTCGCAGATGCTCAGTGACAGACTGAGCGAGCGCATCCAAATCGTACCCACCCTCCAACACGGAAATCAGCCGACCATCACAACACTTGTCGGCAAGTTCCATCATCATTTGTGTCATCCAGCCATAGCTTGATGTCGATAATGCAATCGATCCCAGAGGGTCGGCAGCGTGGGCATCGAATCCTGCAGAGATCAGGACGATGTCTGGCCGAAAGGCCATGGCTTTGGGCATAATCACTTCTCGAAATGCCTCTCGGTATTCCATCTCACCCATGCCCGCACTCATCGGACAATTCAGCGTTGCCCCCTGCCCCTTGCCAATACCTTGCTCTGACCGTGCCCCTGTACCGGGATAGTGTGGAGATTGATGCAAACTAATGTAGAACACAGAAGGGTCAGTTTCGAAAATATGCTGGGTGCCATTACCATGATGCACATCCCAATCGAGAATCAGCACTCTTTCTAAACCGTGTTTTTTCTGTAGATAACGCGCAGCAACCGCAATGTTATTAAACAAACAAAATCCCATAGCGTGATCAGCTTCAGCATGATGGCCTGGTGGGCGAACCATGGCGAAACCATTATCAGCTTCTTTTGACATGATACGGTCTGCGATTTCCAATACCCCACCCGCAGCCTTAATAGCCACATCATACGACTCCGAGCTCACCATAACGTCTGGTGTGTCAATATGGCTTTCTCCACCACGGCATGCAATACGAATCCGCTTTTCGTAATGGGGTTCGTGAACCTGATCAATCCAAATCGATTCAGCAATTCGTGCTTCCGTTTGCAACAAACTACCGTACCAAGTTTGTTGAGTTAGTAACTCATGCGCCGCTGTTAGTCGAGCACTTCTCTCGGGATGTCCAGTGCCGGTGTCGTGGTTCAAGAACAGTGGGTTATAAACAAAAGACGTGTTCATGGGATAGTCTCGGGTTAGAAAATAAGCTTCGGTACCGCAGCTTTGAACGTTATATCCAAATGGGCGGGGAGTCAAACCATGACGAACAATGTGCCAAGGCATCATATTGCCTGCTACCCGCGGTGATTAGACTTAGCAATACAAAGCACTATAATAGGCCGAGATGAATACGCCTGCACACGTTATTTTCGGCTTGTCGCTGCTTGGTCATACCAATGCGATCCGGTATTCCATGGCAATCGCAGTGGGGGCGATATTGCCAGATGTGTTGATGATGGTATTTTACGCCTATCAGAAATTTCAAGGAGTTCCAGAAGAGGTTATCTGGAATGAAAAATACTTTCTGGTGAGTTGGCAAAACAGCTTCGATTTGATGAATTCCATTCCTTTGTTAGCAGCGCTAGCGCTGATCAGTGGGCTAACTAAAAACTACTCCCTATCAATGCTGTTCGCCAGCACCGTGATTCATTGTTTGCTCGACTTACCCGTCCATCATGACGATGGACATCGTCATTTCTTCCCCTTATCCGACTTTCGCTTCGAAAGCCCCCTGTCCTATTGGGACCCAAATCACTATGGAAATATCGTATCGATGATGGAAGTGATCTTGGTCATGCTTGGAGGGGTGTATCTGTGGCGAGCGGAACAGGGCATACTTAGAAGGGTGACATCATTATCCCGATTAAGGGTTGTGGTATTAGTTATGCTCATCATCTATGGCCTATTTTTTCTATTTGTGGTGAGAACGTGGCTAGCGGCTAAATGATGACTGTCCAAGCACCCGCTTTCATAAGGAACTAAACACGCTAGAGGCTGACTAATTTGGTCAGTGACAACGTTTTATTGGGAGAGATCAGTGAGCAATACCATTAGAAAAGGCAGTTCAAACATCAGCGAAAACCTCGTCACCGATGAGAAACTTTATCGACAGCGCAGACAATTCGTTAAAACAGGCATCTTCAGTAGTGCCGGGCTATCACTGGCAGCTTACTTCCCCACCTTAGCAATGGCTGCCTTATCTGATCTTCCGAATCGAATTTCAGATGCGCCGAATACTCGCAAGCTTGACGGCGAAGCACTCAACACCTTCGAGGAGATCACGACTTATAACAACTTTTATGAGTTAGGAACCGGAAAATCAGACCCAGTTGAGAATGCCAGCGCTCTGATTACCGACCCTTGGTCTGTCAGTGTTGAGGGAGAATGTGAAAAGCCAGGGACTTATAACTTGGAAGACATACTCAAACCTCATAACCTTGAAGAACGCATCTACCGATTACGATGCGTAGAAGCATGGTCCATGGTCATCCCTTGGATTGGTTTTCCATTGGCCGATTTGATCCAACGTTTTAAGCCCACAAGTAATGCGAAATACGTGGCTTTCGAAACACTCTATGACGAAAACAAGCCGCTACCAGGACAGAAGCGGCCAAACCTTGATTGGCCTTATCGCGAAGGTCTGCGAATGGATGAAGCAATGAACCCGTTAACTTTGATGGCAGTTGGTTTGTACGGCAAACCGATTCCAAATCAAAACGGCGCGCCGCTGCGGTTAGTGGTGCCGTGGAAATATGGGTTCAAGAGCATTAAATCCATCGTAAAAATCTCCTTCGTCGAGAAAGAGCCGCCTACTAGCTGGAATATGGCCAATGCTAGGGAGTACGGTTTTTACTCAAACGTAAACCCACAAATTGACCACCGACGATGGAGTCAGAAACGCGAACGCCGCATTGGTGAGTACTTTAAGCGAGATACACTGATGTTTAATGGTTATGAAGAAGAAGTCGCCCATTTATACAAGGGGATGGATCTTGCCAAACACCATTAGCAAACCATTACCAACACCTCATTTCTATTCGTAATGAAATCCCCAGGTATTAAGAAAATTCGCTGGGTGTTAAAACCCATGGTCCATGGATTGTCACTGATCCCCTTTGTCATGATGGTCTTTGGCTTGATTAATCACACACTTGGTCCAAACCCGGCGGAAACCCTCAGCCATGTTTCTGGAGAGTGGGGATTACGATTTTTGCTGATTACTCTGACAGTGACACCATTGGTTAGATTAACCAAATCTGGGTGGATAACGGGCTTTCGTAGACTGCTCGGCCTTTACTGTTTTTTTTATGTCTTTGTACATTTCCTTATCTATCTCATACTGGATCTGTCTTTGGATTTCGGTTTCCTTGCTGAAGACATTTTTGACCGTCCCTATATAACCGTTGGATTTCTTGGGCTGGTCATTCTAGCGATGCTTGCCATCACTTCACCCATTTCCATAAGGCAAAAAATGGGTCGCGACTGGGACAGTCTCCATCAATTCATCTATTTAGCTGGCATCCTGGGTATTGTGCACTTTCTGTGGATTACCAAGGCGGACGACACAGAACCCATGATGTATGGCTTTGTATTCCTGCTACTTATTGGGTGGCGATTAGTTAGAAAAATAGGGAAAAACACTTCACGACCACTCACTTGATATTCAACACGCAGCTAGGCTCCATAGTTGTAGAAATAGTTGAGAAAATAGAATAAGGGGAAAAAATTGGAGAAGAAGTGAGTCGTCAGATTCAGGGTGGTCGCTTTTACGACTAGTTAATGTGGCCGAGTTCATAAGATTGCGATCATTGGTTTTATCTCAATCCAAGCAACCGGAGAAGTCGCTATGAACATGCCCGATTTAATTACCATCCCCAATGGCGAAAAAGCCAGCCCCACTTTTTCTCACGCCGAAATGGAGCGTCGCCTAAGTCGGTTACGAACCGGCATGCAGGATAATGACATTGATTGCGCTCTTTTCAGCTCGTATCACAACATCAATTATTACGGTGACTTCCTCTATTGTTCCTTTGGCCGCCCCTACGGTTTGGTGGTTACACTGGAAGCACAAACATCGATCTCTGCCAACATAGACGGCGGACAACCTTGGCGTAGAACCCATGGCGATAACCTGATTTACACTGACTGGCAAAGGGACAACTACTTTCGCGCAGTTCAAAGCCTAATAAAAGATGGGCAAATTGTGGGGGTCGAATTTGACCATGTTAGTTTGCAAAACATGGAAAAGCTAAAAACAGCATTACCTAATTGCCGCTTCGTGGATATTGCAGCGATCACCATGGAAATGCGAATGATCAAATCTGCGGAAGAAATTGCCCACATCACGAAAATGACGCGAATCGCAGATATTGGTGGAGCTGCCTGTGCTGAAGCAATCGGTGTGGGTGTACCTGAACACGAAGTTGCACTTCACTCCACCGGCACCATGATAAGGGAAATCGCCAACATCTGGCCCGAAGGCGAATTGCTCGACACATGGACCTGGTTGCAGTCTGGAATCAATACCGATGGCGCGCACAACCCTGTCACTTCGAGAAAAATTGAAAGTGGGGACATTCTGAGCCTTAACTGCTTTCCCATGGTCGCCGGATACTATGTCGCCTTGGAAAGAACTTTGTTTTGCGAATCTGCCACTGACGCCCATTTACGGTTATGGGAAATCAATTGCAAAGTGCATGATGCCGGAAAATCCTTGCTCAAGCCTGGCGCACGATGTAGCGACATTGCAAATGAGTTGAATGAAATCTATGCCGAACATGATCTCTTGAAGTATCGCACTTTTGGTTATGGTCATTCATTTGGCGTGCTTTGCCACTATTATGGCCGGGAAGCGGGGTTAGAGTTACGGGAAGACATTGATACTGTATTGACCCCGAACATGGTGGTATCCATGGAACCTATGATCACTCTAAAGGAAGGACTGCCTAGAGCCGGTGGCTATCGGGAACACGACATCCTAGTCATCACCGAAGACGGCAATCGCAACATCACTGGTTTTCCCTACGGCCCGGAGCACAACATCATTAAGTAACTGCTTTTTAGCACTGCTTTTTAGCACCGCCTTTTAGCAACGTAGTAATTACCTGATGGTGATCACTCTACTGACCACTATCAGGTAACATACTCAGAACATGGAATAGCGAAGCCACCATCTTCGAATCGAAGCAATACCCACCATTGCGTCGTATAGGTGACTGACTAATTATTCAGGCTAGTCGGTCATCTCTTGACCTATCCCTTCAACTATTGCCAAGGCATGGATAAGATATCTTCTGGAACGAAATTGTTCGGAGCAAACTAAAATGGGGATTGGTAAAGTAAACACTCATTCCTAGTCAAAGTAGCGGTTATCGATGCTTCTCTTCGGATCCAAATCAGAGTCAAACCCGCTTCTTGGCCGCTAACTCAATGATCTACTATCTGCGCGATGCCAATGCAGGACTCACCAGCACCGCAGTACAACAAATAACATTGACCTTCTTCTTCGAAAACACAAGAGTCCCTTAGTGCATGCACGGGGGTGTTCACCGCGCCAATCGCAGAGCGTATTTTCGGCAAATCCCCTCCTTCCCAAGAACGCTCAGGAACCAGTATGACTTCCGATGGGCGAGCTTCCCATGCTCCCCAGTCTGAATGCAGAGTCACCTCAGAGCGCCTAATCACCTCTGGAAAATCACCAATGCAAGTATAAAACAAGTCCAATTGATCACCACGTAACCTGACAGCAACATGACGAATAGTTTGATGTTTAGAAACGAACGGTGATTCTTGGAATAGACTCGGGCCACTCTCAAAGGGCCCAGACCAAGACTTCGAGCGCAGCAGTTTTCCGCCCCAGCCGATGGCATAGATGAGGTCCCCGTATTCGAACACACGGAAATAGCAAATCCCTAACAATGGTTCTTCAGCCACAAAGTCAATGCCATTGCGGGAGATCGCTAGCCGGGTTTGCTGTTTCCCATTATCCAATAATCCATGGTAATACATTCGGATAATTTGACGGCCATCATCCACATGAACATCTGGAGAAGCAATGTGCGCATACAGAAATTCGCCTTCGTGAGATGCTAACAAACTCTCGCTATCTCCTTCAGTCTCGCGCTTTCGACCTCCCTCGTTGGGTGACGTCAAATCTTCCGTCACAAAGTAGGATGCCTCAACATCGAGAACTCCGGGCTCATGAATCTTCCATGGACCTGACAAGTTGTCCGCATACGCCATACGAATATAGCGACCTTCGTGATGAGCAAAGTAGAGATAGTACCGTCCCAACGGTGCTTTCACCCAATCGGGCGCTCGCACCAACGACGCTCCGTTTATATTAGTTCCAATGAGTTCACTCAATCCAGCGTGAATAATGGGCTCATCGGTCAATCGTTTGATGTTAAGAGTCATTAGCCATGTCCACCCGAATAACCCTTGATGACCCGGATAGCTGGGGTTTTCTCATCGCATTCATCCCTCACCTTCAAGTTACC
Organism: Gammaproteobacteria bacterium; assembly: GCA_012103395.1. Classification (GTDB taxonomy): domain Bacteria; phylum Pseudomonadota; class Gammaproteobacteria; order Arenicellales; family Poriferihabitantaceae; genus WLWV01. The sequence goes on along the minus strand of WLWV01000034.1, from coordinate 11,305 downwards.
TCATTGTGGAGATCATAATAACGGATTGATGATTCGCTATCCATCAACCCCGGCCTTTCTTACCGGCTGGATCGTAAAGTGGTTCACCCAAAACCGTTGCTGCAAATAGTTCACCATTAATTTCGACTTCAAGCTCGGTATCCGCAATCGCAAGTCCACACGGGACGTAGCCCATCGCCATAGACTTTCCAACGTGGTGCGCAAATCCTCCCGACGTCACATACCCAACACACTCCCCATTTTTGAGAACTGCTTCGTCATTAGAGACATCAATGTCTGACGTATCGATGGTCATAGTGACCAGTCTCTTTTCAGGGCCTTTTTCTTTCTCTACCAACGCGGCTTCCTTACCCAAAAAGTCCTTACTCCAATTGATAAAGACATCGAGTCCAGATTCAGCCGCTGTAAAATCTGGCCTGAAATCTAAGGTCCACGCACCCCAACCTTTCTCCAGTCTCATGCTCATCAATGCACGAGCGCCATACCACTTCAATCCAAAATCTGCTCCCGCTTCTTCGATCGCTTCAGCAAGTCTGTATTGATATTCTGGTTCCACGTAAATTTCAAACCCTAGCTCCCCAGAAAAAGAAATACGAACCAAAATAGCGGGCACGCCACCCACAAACGTTTGACGAATGTCACGGAACTTTAATGCGCCTGACGACACATCTTCCCTTACCATGCGTTGCAAGACCTCTCTGGAATTTGGGCCAGATATCGCAATACCATGATATCGACCAGACACGTTCTGATATCTTACTTCTGCCTCTTCTTGTTTCTCAAGATGTTTTTCAAACCATCGTCGATGCATTTCCTGGGCTGCGCCAGAGCCAAACAACATAAACCGCTCTTCACCTAGACAGGCTACTGTTAAGTCGCCGTATAGTTTTCCTTTACTGGTTAGCATAGGCGTCAGAGAAATACGTCCTACTTTAGGCACTCTTCCAGCCAGCATATAATCAAGGAAGCCACGAGCGCCAGGTCCGGTAAATTCATGTTTCGCAAAGTTCGCAATCTCCACTGCGCCCACGGACTCACGAACCGCCCTCACTTCCCGGGCCACATAATCGTGTGATCGAGAGCGACGGAATGTTGGATCTTCATGGGCATCGTCCGGTCCGTCAGCAAACCAAAGTGCATTTTCTAAACCAAAACTTGCATCCATTACCGCGCCTTTTCTAACTAACCGATCGTAAATCCCAGTGGTCCTTTGACGTCGACCTTTGGGTAACGTTTCATTGGGGAAAGTTAAAATAAAACGTCGCTCATAGTTCTCGGTGGATTTGACAGTACCATAGTGTGGCGTGGCGAAGTCTCCAAAGCGCGCCACGTCCATCGCCCAAACATCAATGGATGGTTCACCGTCGATCATCCATTCCGCCATACAAAGGCCCACCCCGCCCGCTTGGCAGAAACCTGCCATTACCCCAACAGCTACCCAATAATTCTTCATTCCCGGCACCGGGCCAATCATGGGGTTACCGTCTGGTCCGAAAGTAAAGGGGCCGTTGATAATGGATCGAATCCCCGCGTTTTCCAAAGCTGGAATACGCTCAAAACCAATGGCAAGGCGATCTTCGATATTCTCCAATTTCGGATTCAATAGCTCATGACCAAAGTTCTGTGGAGTGCCAGCAACTGACCAAGGCGTGGCCCGAGCTTCATACGTTCCGAGCAACATTCCTTGTTGCTCCTGACGAAAATAGATATTCCCTTCGTAATCTATCCCCGCAGGCAACCGCTCTTTCCGCTCAGCGATTTCAGGAATATCTTCCGTCAATAAATAGTGGTGTTCCATGGGTTGAACTGGCAGATTCAAGCCAGCAAGGTGACCCACCTCCCTCGCCCATAGCCCACCTGCATTAATCACGTATTCTGCGTGAATCGTTCCTTGTTCTGTGACCACATCCCAAGTGCCGTCTGAGCGTTGATTCGTTTCGAGCACCGGTGTATGAGTGTGATAGTTAGCACCATGCACCTTGGCTGATTTGGCATAAGCGTAGGTAACGCCGGATGGATCCACATCACCATCCAATGGGTCCCACAACGCCGCAACATAGTGTTTCGGATCAATCAGAGGGTGACGTCTTGCGACTTCTTCAACCGAAAGGAACTCTTGGTCCAGTCCCATGTATCTGGCTTTAGAACGCTCTCGTTTAAGATAGTCATACCAATCGTTGTTCGATGCGAGGTAAAAGCCGCCGGTATTGTGCATCCCCACTGATTGGCCTGATGTTTCTTCTATTTCCTTGTATAGATTAATAGTGTAACTCTGTAGCCGAGAAATATTGGGATCCGATGAAATGGTGTGAATTTGGCCCGCCGCATGCCAAGACGACCCTGACGTCAATTCGTTGCGTTCGAGTAACACCACGTCTTTCCAGCCAAATTTAGCTAAGTGGAAGAGAATAGAGCAGCCAACTACACCGCCACCGATAATCACAACTTTTGCATGTGTTTCCAATGTTAATAACCTTTAAAGAATAATGAACTGGATAGCTTCATGATTTTATTAACTGTAGAAGTTTAGACCAAATCATCCACAAATTCAATCTGTCTCGGATATTTCCATTTACCGACTCTCCCTTTCACCCATTCTTTTAATTCTTCAAATAGCCCTTCTACTTCACTTTCCCTCCTTTTTAAGACAACAAAGGCCTTTGGTTTGGTCAATCCTTCATCATCGTCATAACCCACAACCGCCGCTTCTAACACCGCTTCGTGGGCAATTAGCGCAGACTCTACTTCAAAGGGAGAAACCCAAATACCACTCACCTTGAACATGTCATCAGTTCGTCCACAATAAAAGTAATAACCGTTTTCATCACGGGTGTATTTATCTCCGGTCCGCGTCCACTCTCCCTCGAAGGTTGATCTACTTTTAACTCGCTGATTCCAATACCCGATTGCAGCTGATGTACCCCTGACCAATAGTTCGCCAATTTCATTTCCCTGCACTTCCTTACCATGCTCAGTAACCAGCCTCAAATCATATCCCGGAACCGCTTTACCCGATGCCCCATAAACCACGTCATCCGGCTGGTTAGACAGAAAGATATGAAGCAGCTCCGTCGAACCAACACCGTCAATAATGTCAACGCCAAAGGTTTTCTTCCAACGAACGCCCACATCCCTAGGTAATGCTTCACCTGCAGAAACACATAATCGTAATTTCGACGACGAAACCACTGAATGAGAATCAGAATAGGACAACATCGCAGCATACAACGTTGGCACGCCGAAAAAGATAGTGGGGTTGGTGTTCCTCCAACGTCGCAAAAACAGTTTCGGGCGTTGGCCTAGCGGACCACAGAATCGTGGTTGCTCCCGCTAACATCGGAAAACTTAACGCATTACCAAGTCCATAAGCGAAAAAAAGCTTCGCCGCTGAAAACACCACGTCATTCTGTTGCATTCCCAACACGCCCTGGCCATATAGCCGTGCCGTCTCTGTCAGGCTCGTCTGAACATGAGGCACCCCTTTTGGCATTCCCGTTGATCCTGATGAATACAACCAAAAAGCCACGTCATCACAACACGTGTCCGCAGTAGATTCTTCACCCACCTTAAACACCTCGGATTGACCCGAGAACACCTCGCTAAAGTCACTGTGTCCCCGAGCATCGCCACCAAGCACAAACACATGTTTTAGATAAGGTAATGCCGGCAGAATAGGCTCAATCACATCCAACAACGCCGCAGAAACAAACAGCGCTTTAGCGCGAGTATCTGAAAGTATGTACTGATACTGATCTGCCCCAAGCAGGGTATTCAGCGCAACCGGCAACACCCCAGCCCTAATCGCTCCAAAAAAAACGGCCGGCCACTCCACCGTATCATGTGCTAACAAAGCAATTCTGCTTTCCTGCTCAATTCCAAGATCCGTTAATAGATTCGCGACTCGGTGCGTATTCGCCCCAAGTTCTCGATAAGTAACCGAGGCTTGTGGATCAATAAACGCCACTTTATCTGCCACCTCACTGTCAAGATGACAATCAATAAAATCGGTGACCGCATTATACCGTCGGGGATAATTCATAGCATGTTCTGCTTATTTAGAAACTTCGAAAATAAAAGACACAAAAATAAATCTAAGCATACGCTCAATAAGTAGCGTTCATAACTGTTTACGTTCGGTTGTGCGTTTTTAGTTCAATAGTAGTCAAACCCAAACACCCACAAAAGTCAAACCCAGATTAGTCAAATCCAGACACCCACAAAAAATGTTGACACCACCTGACAATCCTATAAGCTTCAGTTAACGGAATAACCCCACCAGACAGGAGTCAGGAATGCCCATTGCGCGACAGCAACTTATCAACGTTGAATCAACCCCGTTTTACCATTGCACTTCCCGATGCGTTAGGCGCGCGTTTTTGTGTGGCCAGGATGACTACACGGGGCAAAGCTATGAACACCGGCGGGAGTGGGTCGAATCACTGTTGCTGAAACTTGGTTCAGCCTTTTGCATTGACATTGTCGCCTACGCGGTAATGTCGAATCATTATCACGTGATTCTGAGAATCGATCTTGACCTAGCTAATTCGTTGACTGATACCGAGGTCATTGAACGGTGGGGAAAGATATACAACACGGACAACTTGATGAATGTATACCGGGCCGGCGGGTCAGTGAGTGAGGATGCGCAGCGGTGGGTTGAAGATACCCTGACGTATTGGCGTACCACGCTCTCCAGTATCAGTCGATTCATGGGCTACCTGAATGAACGCATTGCTAGGGAGGCGAATGCCGAGGACAACTGCACGGGACGGTTCTGGGAGGGCCGGTTTCACAGTCAGGCCCTGCTTGACGAGGCGGCATTATTGCGCTGCATGGCATACGTGGATTTAAACCCGGTACGAGCGGGCATCTGCGCTACCCCGGAGGAATCCGACCCACATCAATCAAACGCCGGATTGAAAGCAAAAGGAATCAAACCCCGACTGAGCTGATGGGCTTCATGGTGTCGAACCACGACGATGACGATCACGCCCCGTTCACTGATACCCTGGACACATTACCGATATCATTCACCGAGTACCTTGAGCTGCTGGACTGGAGCAGTCGAATCCTGAGGGAAGACAAATCCGGCGCAGTGAATCCATCAATGCCGAATATCTTGGGCCGGTTGGGCGACACCAAACAGCAGTGGGCCTCACAACTTCGCCCACGCTCACCGTGGCGTCCCAAAGCGGTGGGTTCACCGGATGCGCTGGCGGTATATTGCGAATCCATTGGGCAGAAGTGGGTATGTCAACGACATAACACCCGCCCAAACACCCCCTGACAACCGCCCTCCAACCCCATCATCCATTCGACATCCTGGGCAATCTTCCCAGAGGTCAAACACGCCCCAAGAAAAGGTAATCGGTCATTTTCCCAGCCCAGCGGATGTTGTGAAATCAGCAAGGTAATCATTCTCGATTAATACGCCAGACTGTTATACGGAAGCAATATTTTGCCTGATTCCAATCTGTGGCTGTCTCTATTTATTGTTTTCTTCTCGTACACAGTCTAAGAAGTCTAAGGTATTCGCAGCTGTGCGACGATTGTAGAGTCTGAGAACACGATACCTAGTGCAGTCATCAACAGCTGTATATTGATATAAACCATTACTAATCTTGCTGGTATCCATCTGGACACGATCGCCAGGAATTGGACGCTCATAGCGTATGTAATCCTTTTTGCGCCGATATCTTCTAATGGGCTTTACGTCGTTCCGTTAGATTCAGGGTGTCCTGTTTTAGCTGCTGTTATTACTCGCCCGTTAGCTTGATATTAAAGAGGTTTGTCGCTGATCAATAATATGTCGACAGACCGGAAAAGTGGGTCAGATTGAAGTGTACTGGCCCCTTTTTGTAGATGTTCTAGTTTTGCCTATTTGTAAGTTCTCATTTCCCATCCGCCCCAAGGGCTTCTCCGTATCGTTTCTCTTCGTCTATACTATCGTTTTAGTTGTAGTTTACGGGATACGCCATTCAGCCAACCATTGCCTCTGATTTCCCCAGAAACGAATATCCCTTTTTTTCCAAACTTATCCACGCCATGAAACAACGAATTAAAACTCGCTTTACCGAATTCTTTGATGTGTCACATCCCATTATGTTAGCCCCAATGGATCAAGTTTCCGATGGGCACTTGGCTGCGGCAGTTTCCAAAGCAGGGGGCCTGGGTATGATTGGCGGTGGTTATGGTAATCAAGAGTGGCTAGAGCAGGCTTTTTCCCAGGCAGCGGGTGAATCTGTTGGGGTGGGTTTTATTACCTGGAGCCTGATGCGTCAACCTGAGCTAATCGACTTATGTCTCGATCAAAAACCTGCTGCCTTTATGGTTTCATTCGGGGATTCCGAAATCGTGGTAGCGGCGGCGAAAAGGAGAAACATTCCCACTATCTGGCAGGTGCAACGATTGGACATGGCGAAGCAAGCGCTTGATGCCGGGGCCGATGTCATTGTAGTACAAGGCCAGGAAGCTGGTGGTCACGGAATGAGCAGAGGTTTAGTCTCATTGCTCCCTGCAGTTCGGGATTTAGCGGGCAACGATCAGATTATTGTTGCTGCCGGAGGCATCTTCGACGGGCGTGGGCGCGCTGGGGCTTTGTCCCTTGGTGCTGACGGTGTGATGCTGGGGACTCGATTGTGGGCCAGCGAAGAAGCAAATGGCAGCGACGCCGCTAAAGCCCTATTGGTCAACGCAAAAGGAGACGACACTTTGCGTTCAAAAGTATTCGACGTCGCCCGAGGTGTGGATTGGCCCTGGTACTTTACTGGTAGAGTTGTTGGTAACCAGTTTTCAAACCAATGGCATAACAATATCGGAGAGTTACAGCAACAAGTAGAAGCCGAACAACAACGTTACCTATCATCTGGAGCAGATGATTTCGATACGAGGGTGCTCATCGCTGGAGAGTGCCTGGACGGCATTCAATCCATCAAACCGGCGAAAACCATTATACATACAATGGTTGACGAAGCCGTAGACACTCTTAATCAAACACGAAATTGCATCATCAACTAGTTTTGCTTGCCGGAAGGACATTCCATCGTTTTTTGAAATCGATAGCGTAGCCGCACCACGTCTACGTCATATCCCAAGGTGAACAGATGTCAATGAGACACTGGCTCGGGTCTTGTATCAGAAAACGGCGCTGCCCATAGAATTCATTTCGAGGTGTCTGAATGATCTGTACTCCCATGTCAATGGCTTTCTTGTAGACGAGATCCACGTCCACCACGACAAATGTTACGTACATGCCAGAAGGGGGATTTCGATACGTCTCCGGGACCAATTCATGGTCTCTTTTAATGATGCCATACTCTATTTCAGGATTCTTCGGTGAACAAAGTTGGACATACCATTCACTGTCATACTTCACTTTCAGATCAAGAAGTTCTATATAAAAATCTCTACTAAGCGTCAGATTATCAGAGCAGATGGTGGTCAGTATTTTCATAGTTCTAGCTTATAAGACTCAGGAAGCCAATGCTAATTCCTCATCGCGCTCAGGATGAGCGTTACATTCTAATCGATCCATTTTCTAACAATTTTGATTAACTTCCCTCAAACTCCCGGTCTTGATTACGGACGTAGTTTTCGATATTCAGGCGCATATTCTTTGGGATCGGCATCGATTCCATTTTTTTCGCATCAGCAAAAGCAGCTGTGGTTTTTGCGGTAAAGCACAATACATTATTTTGAAACCCTTCTACTAGATGAGATAATGAAGCGTTTCCAAGTCGACTCACATACACCGTCATTTTAAGTGGATAGTTAGTTGTAACCGGAGAGCGAAAATCACAGCCCAGAGACACAAAAGGTGTCCCGATTCCTCGGTGAATATTCATATCGAACCAATTTACTGAAAAGCAATGAACGTACCATGCTTCGATAGCAGTCAATGCCCATGCAGGAATTCTGGCAGTGTATGCTATCTGAGCTGGATCGCAGTCGCCCCAACCTACTGTGACATTACAGCAGTATTGTTCCAGCTCATAGCTGCAAGCCGTTTCTAGATCCAGTGTCTGCTTTGGCAGCGATTTAATTCCGCCAGACATGCCTAATTATCTTTGTAGCAGCAATCACTTTTTTCTCATTGGATTTTGACATACTCGAAATTACCAGGCATTTTGTTGATTTCCGATTTGGGAGGGCAGATCCAATTTGCAAATTTTCCAACCTCGGTTTCAGGCTTCATCAAGGAGGTCACATAATCGGCATCTGCTGTTGAAGGTAGCCATTGATCATACTGCTCGATAAATGATTGTTCGCTGACGATTTCACCTTCCGGATTAACTTTAACACCGGAGAATTCACCGATGTAACGATTGAAAGCATCATGGGGTAAACAAAATTCAAAGGCAACTCCATTTTTTTCCACCACTTTATTCCAACGCCCAATTCCGCCTGAGGTATCCCGAACATAATCATTACGCAAACGCATGTTCAATACCGTGAGCGCCGGTTCATCCACCATTTTCGGCTTCCCGTCGATCAGCCTGAGAGTTGGGTATGTATCGTTTAGTAGTTGGTGATCATCTTCGATTCGATCTTCATGATACCGGCCGTTTTCATTGCCTGGCAAGTACGCTCAATAATACGACCAATGCCCGATTCCCCAACAAACATATGATGCGCTTCTTCGGTAAGCATAAATCGGCAGGTTCGTGATAACGGATCGAACCCTGATTGAGCCAAACTTTCCAATTGCATTTTTCCGTCACGGTCAGTGAAATAAGTGAACATAAAAAATGACAACCAGTCCGGCATTTCTTGATTGAACGCGCCAAGCATTCTTGGTTTATCTCGGTTTCCTGAACGACGGACTAGTAGTTCATTGGACTCCTCCCGACCATCAGCACCAAAATACTTTTGCAGCAAGTAGACCATAGCCCGCAAGTGTCTCGCTTCTTCAACATTCACCTGAAACAGGTTACGCAAGTCATACAGTGACGGAGCGGTCTGCCCAAGAAAACGTTGCTGTTCTACCGATGCGGGTTCTGTGTCACCCTGAATCATAATCAATCGACGCAACATACCTCGATACTCACCTGGGACTTCTTGCCAGGCGGGTTGGCCTTTGTAATTACCAAAGCCAATCGTTCTGCCAGGAACCTGAAGAGCAAGCAATACGCCCCAACGGTACTCCGGCATTTTCACGAAATCGAACTTTGCCCATCCATCCCGCTCGACTCCCACTGCCGTTCGTAAATACACCATGGCATCCTGGAAGCCCTCTGGCCCCATGTTGCGCCACCAATCATGATAACCGCCATGCCAACGTTCCATGGCTTTTAGGATACGACGATCACCGGCTAGATTCACATTATTGGGTATTGAAACACCGTAGTCCACCCCAGTGGCTACATTACTTTCTTGCATATTTTTGACCTCAAAAAGTTCTTCCACCGACGATCCCAAGTATTGTATTCACCTAAGGAGCCTCTGGATAAGCCTGGGTGAATCAAGTTGAGAGATAAAATGAGCAAGAGCAAGGCGCGAAAAGCTCGCCCATAACATAATAGGGGCAGGGCTATTGCGAAGCCCGCCTCTGTTTTTAGGGGCAACGAAGGGTTTGCTTATTTTAGGCTCAAATTGATCGGTCATGACTTATTCAGCCCCCCCCCCCCTAAGTACGATTGGGATCAAATTTTGCTTTTTTACCACTGCCATAAAGACGTAGCGTGCCGTCCTGCCCAGCCGCATTCGGACGTTGGAAAATCCAGTTCTGCCATGCGGTGAGCCTCCCAAAAATTTTGGTTTCCATGGTTTCCGGCCCCCCAAAACGAAGATTCGCTTCCATACCGGTCATCGCATCCGCAGAAAAACTCATTCGTTCTTCAATAAACATCCGAATTTCATCCTCCCAGTCAATGTCATCATAAGCAAAAGTCACTAAGCCTAATTCATCAGCCTAGGCAGCAAGCAATATCTCACCAATCCGAGGTTTTAGCACCTCTAGGGTTTCTGGCTCACCGAGAAACCCGGTTTGTCTTCGAATTCACCCGCAGCCATATAGATTCTATCGGACGCAAACGCAATTTCGGCTAGCGTGCCAACAAAGCAGCTTTCAGGCTCTATTAGCGAAATCAATGAGCGGGATGTCAAATCGATACGCCGCAGAACCCTCGCCCAATTAAAGAGGATTTCCTTGACCAGCCAATGATTCTGGTGTTGATGCAAAAAGTCATCGTGCGCCATGGCTCCATGTTGATCACCACGGGTTTTAAACTGCCAGATGCCAATCTCAGGTTCGTTTAATCGTAAATGCAAAACCGCATCATCTAACTCACGAGCCACGCGTATGCCCCAATATTGATCACCTTGTTCCACTAATGTTGCCATATCCTGAAGTGCATCATCAGAAATAGTACGGTTGAGCGCCCCCAATGTAATACCTTGGTTTTTAGAGTCTAATTCATCCGTCCTGTCGAATCGCGCATTAAACTGATCCACCGTTTTCCGTAAGCACTCGTCAAAATCTGAACTCACAGCGACTTGATCAACCAAACGCCAATCTACCGCTTTCTTACCCTTGATGCCTTCTTCGACACTACAAAAAATATCGGCTCGATCCCTACGGACTTTTCGTTTATCAGTTACCCGGGTTAACCCTCCGGTTCCGGGCAATACCGCCAATAGCGGAATTTCCGGCAGGGAAACCGAAGACGAGCCATCGTCGATTAAAATGATGTGGTCACATGCCAATGCCAATTCATAGCCACCTCCTGCGCAGGCACCTTGGACAGCTGCAATGTATTTTTGCCCGGAGTACTTACTGGCATCTTCCATGGAATTTCGGGTTTCATTAGTGAATTTACAAAAATTAGCCTTGTGGACATGACTGGAACCTGCCAGCATTTTGATATTCGCACCGGCGCAAAATACCCGATCTTTTGCTGAGCGCAACACCACCACTCTCACTTGGGGATACTCAAACCTTAAACGCTGAATCGCATCATATAACTCAATATCCACCCCAAGGTCATAGGAGTTCAGTTTTAATTCATAGCCTGAAAATAGTCCGCTACTTTCGTCCACGTCCATAATCAGATTGGCTGTTTCTCCGCCGACTTCTAGTCGCCAATGACGATATTTCTCAGGGTGGGTTTGAAAATCAATTCGCATAGTTAGAACATCGATGTGGAAAATAGCGCTGGCAGCTTATATTGAATTGGATCAGGTAGTGTAATCTGAGGTCTGTAATTTAGCTTTCTATTGCAGCTTCGCTATTGGCTTAGGCGAAGTGAGCGTAGCGAACGAAGCCAAAGCCGGTTTTTCAGGCTTTAGTATTGAATGTTGAGCCATC
>WLWV01000226.1 GCA_012103395.1 Gammaproteobacteria bacterium | reverse complement strand
AGAACCATAGAACCATAGAACCATAGAACCATAGAACCATAGAACCATAGAACCATAGAACCATAGAACCATAGAACCATAGAACCATAGAACCATAGAACCATAGAACCATAGAACCATAGAACCATAGAACCAGCGCAGTGAATTGCGAATGGTTAAATGAGATTGAAAGTAAGTGTCTGATTGTTATTTTTTCCAACGAACCTAGAAACCTAGAAACAATGACGATGAGACGAACGATAAACTTTAGTCACCATGACTAAACCTGTTCAGCCTTGGTTAGTATTGTTCAGGGCCTGAATTTTATTACAATCACCATCGAGGAGAATCATGTACAAAGCTCTAAAGCCTGCAATTAAGCTAGCCACAGCTAGTGTAGCCACTGTGGCGTTCGCATTCGCTGCGGGAACGGCGACTGCAGCGGAAACCAAACTACGTATCCAAACTCACTTTTCAACTGAAACACTGTCTGGCCAAATGGCTGCAGAGTTTATTGACGACATTTCCGCAATGTCTAACGGTGAAATACAGGTTGAGATGTTCTATTCATCAGCAGTGGTTAAATCAGCGGAAACGTTTGACGCTGCTGCAACAGGCATTCTTGACTGTGATATGACCGGTGGCGCTTACCAGACTGGTAAAAACCCGGCATTCCAATTCGCGGGTGACTTATTGGGTGGATATCAGAACCCTTATCAGCAGATGGCTTGGTTGATTCACGGCGACGGATACGCAAAGGTCAACGATCTTTACAACGCCCATAATATGGAATTTGTTGGTTGGTGGATCCCGGGTCCTGAGTCACTATCTTCTACCAAGCCAATTCGTAATGTTGAAGATTTCAAAAACTGGAAGTTCCGCTCACCTCCGGGTATGGCAACGCTGGTTTTCAAAAACCTTGGCGCTTCTCCAATCGTGATGGACTTTAATGAGATCTTCACGGCATTGGAATCAGGCATTATTGATGGTGCTGACGCAGCTAACCTTACCAACAACGTAGGCCTAGGTCTTTATGACATTGCTGAGCACACCAACTACCCAGGCTTCCACTCCATGCCTGCTGATCACTTGGCTTGTCGCAAAGATGTTTGGGACGGAATGCCCGACAGCCACAAAGCGATTCTGAAAGTAGGTATGCAAGCTTTAGCGCTTCGTAACGCAACAGCAAACGAAGTGAAAAATGCGCAAACTGCAAAAGATCTGCGTGCTAAGGGTGTGAACCTTTATGAATGGTCTCCGGAAGAGCTTGCTAAATATCGTGATGCGGTACAACAAGGTTGGACTGAGTTTGCTACGACTCCAGAAGCAAAAGCATTGCTTGAAAGCCATATCTCTTTTCTTAAAGACTTAGGCGCAATGAAGTAATTGAAAGCACGCGGTGTTTTCTAAACGACGGCAAGGTTTTGGCCTTGCCGTCGTCGTTGTGAGTGACTAAAAGGGCAACGAACGATACAAGTTGGTGTTTGAAATTAGATTGTTGCTAAGAGACCCAAGCTTAAGAACTCAGTTTTTTGGTCACAACGCCACTATTATTCTATAAAAAGTAATATTCCGTAGAGCTTAAGGCTAGCGCTTCGGAGCTGCAATTAGGAACAAAGCCATGCATGATGAGTCTGTTAGAGTTCGGGAGTGGTCAATACCGTTTGCCTTTGTCATCTGTGCTGGGTGGGCCATTTGGCATATCCCTGCTTATATCCTTGATTTTATTCCTCCCGAAAACCCCAGTTTACTCGATCAAATGAGCGAGCTGCTGCTGAGAAAAGATGTGACTCTTGGAATGTCGGGTCTATTTGGTGGCCATGCTGATCTTCTCGATTGGTCGGCACTCGTGTTGATGCCAATTCTTTTCTTTTTTGGGGTTCGAACCGTGCGTGCCTACAACATGGAATTCCAGCAATGGCGTCCAATTGATCGCATTGCAATGTTTGTCGGACGCATCACCATGGTTCTGATTATTTCGATGACTGGCGTCATGTTGTACGAAGTTTTTTTGCGCTATACCTTCGAATCTCCTACGCTGTGGGCAAACGAACTAACACTTTGGATCGCCGGATTTGTATTTCTTTTTTCTGGGTTCTATGCCATGCAACAACGTTGCCATATCCGAATTTTTTTGTTGTACGAAGCGGTTCCCCGATGGATACAACATATTTTTGACATTATCTCCGTGGCGCTGATCTGGGTCTTTGCGTTTTTCCTAATCTACGGCAGTTTTAAGCAAGTGTTTATTGTTAAATTCTACCGATGGGAGATGTTTGGTACTGCTTTTGACCCTCCAATACCAGCGACGCTTCAACCAATGGTACTGATTGTTGTTGCCCTAATAGCGATACAAGCGGCGATTAATCTTATTTCTGACTGGAACCTCGAGCCGTCTGCGCCTGACGATATTGAGGCTATTAAACGCGCCATGGGTGAAAAATAATGGATATAGGAACTATTTCAATTGTATTAGTCATTGGACTAATTGTTCTGCTCGCCATCGGAATGCCCCTAGGGCTCGCCTCAGCGGTACTCGCGTTGTTAGTAATGGTGATGAAGTTCGAGCCCACCTTGTTATCTGATCCATTTAGCTTTGGAGAAGGGTTGTTAACTGCTCGGCCTGGGACAGGGCCGCTGTACATATTGACCCAAAAAATATTTGATCTGCTAACGGAGTACGTCCTGATATCCGTGCCCCTTTTTATTTTTATGGCTTCTTTATTGGAACGATCCGGTGTTGCTAAAACAATGTACAACGCGCTGGACTTCTGGCTAAGCAGGGTTCGTGGGGGGATCGCCATAGTGACTTCACTAATGGCTGTATTACTAGCAGCGATGTCGGGCATCATTGGTGGCGAGATTGTATTGTTGGGACTTATTGCGTTGCCACAAATGCTGCGCCTTGGATATGATCAGAATTTAGCAATTGGTACGATCTGTGCTTCTGGATCCCTTGGTACCATGATTCCTCCTTCCATTGTTTTGATTATCTACGGATTGATTACCGAAACATCGATTAAGGCATTGTTTACTGGTGCTTTCGTGCCAGGTTTCATGTTGGCGAGTTTTATTATCATTTATATCGTAGTAAGAACTCGAATGAATCCATCCCTTGCACCCTTACCTGATGCGCTGCCCGGCTCGCCAGAAAAGTCCGAGAAAGCGGCTATGTTTGGTGGTTTTTTGTCGATACTCGTCATGGGTGCGACGACCATCCTTTTGGTGAGAGCGCTGCTTTATACGTTTTTTGGGATTAACTCCGATTTGTCAGAAGATGACGGACCAATATTTCTTGGTATGAGCTATCACCTCCCCTATCTGTTTGGCATTATTTTGGTTACTTTGGCGTTGATCCAGTTTGTTTTTGGTCGGGAACGATCCATGAAAGGCTGGGAACAGGGTAAAGGACTGGTACCACCGATCACCATCATCGGCATTGTACTTGGCTCTATCTATGGCGGCATAACTGGGATTACCGAGGCTGCTGGAATGGGTGCGCTTGCGGTGCTTGTCATTGCAGCGATTCGTGGTGAAGCCTCTTTTGCCTTGATTTGGGATAGCCTAATGCGAACCCTACGTTCCACAGGAACGATTCTTTGGGTAACGGTGGGGGCCGCGGCATTATCCGGTGCATACACACTTGCCGGCGGGCCGTCCTATATTGCTCAGCTGATTGTGGGCGCCGAGATGCCAACTTTCCTTGTGTTATTGACCATGATGCTAATCCTGTTATTTATGGGCGCATTTATGGATTGGGTCGGTATTGTTCTATTAATCATTCCGGTATTTTTGCCCATCGTTAAGGCGTTGCCCATCGAAGAGATTGGTCTCATCGGCCAGCTTTCACCAAGCCATGTAGCGGTTTGGTTCGGGGTGCTCTTTTGTATGAATATGCAAGTCAGCTTTTTGTCTCCGCCATTTGGTGGCGCCGCTTTCTATCTGAAATCAGTGGCACCTCCACATATCTCGTTAACTGATATCTTTCGTGGTTTCTTGCCTTTTATTGGGCTTCAGCTGTTGGCGTTGAGCGTGTTGCTTATCTGGCCTTCAATCGTAACGCTGTTTCTATAACCTCGGCAGTGCTTGTACATGGCGGTGGAAGGGGATACCTTTCCGCCGCTTTTTACGTATTAAGTTGATCCGTTCGTTTTTCCCCGTATCGAGATTGCTTCCATGAAAATCACCGCTGTTGATGTCTTTGTCCTCAAAACACCACTGGATGTTCCTTTTGCTTTTTCACAAGGCTGGGTGAAACAACGGGCTGCCACTTTAGTCAGAATCACCGCGAACAACGGAACTACCGGATGGGGAGAAGCGTTTACCCAGGGACTCGAGCCTCCCGAAATTGCGGCAGCTGCCATCGAGCACGCGCTCAAACCCCTCATTTTAGATCAAGACCCTTTGCAGCCTGCTGTTCTTTGGCAGAAAATGTACGTGCAGACGCGTGACTTCGGCAGAAAGGGATCCGTCGTCTCCGCAATTAGTGCAGTGGATACGGCATTGTGGGATCTAATGGGGAAATTTTATGAACAGCCGATTTCCAAGCTGTTGGGAGGGGCTTTTCGAGACAAAGTACAACCTTATGCGACGGGTTTCTATCGAATAAAAGGAAAAGGTGAATCTCAACGTCTAGCAGAGGAGGCCATTGCGCACAAGGAGGCTGGGTTTACGGCGATGAAAGTGAAACTCGGGTTTGGCGTTACCGACGATATCAGCGTTATGCAGGCTATCTCAGAGGCGCTAAATGATCCATCCATAGAACTGATGGTGGACACTAATCATGGCTATGGCCGATCAGAAGCGTTGGTGCTTGGAAAAGAACTGGAGCAATACAACCTGCGGTGGTATGAAGAGCCAGTGGTCCCCGAGGATGTCGATGGATATGTTGAATTACGAAGTAAGCTAACGATACCCATTGCCGGCGGAGAAAATGAACACACCCCTTTTGGATTTGCAAACCTGATGAAAGCGGGTGCGTTGGATGTCGCCCAGCCCGACGTGGGATCCTGTGGAGGTATCACTGCGATACGAGATATTACGGCCATCGCTCACGCCCACGGCGTTGCCGTGAATCCTCATGTTTGGGGTAGTGCAATTGCCCAAGCCGCTTCATTACAAGTGATTGCCAGTCTCCCCGTTCCTCATGCTTCGCTGTTCGCCAAGGAACCTGTTCTAGAGTACGATCGCTCCGACCATCCATTTCGACAACATTTGGTTGAGCAGCCTTGGAGCGTCAAAGAGGGGATGATAAACCTTCCCAAGGGACCGGGTTTAGGTATTGAAGTCAGAATGGAAACAGTGGAGAAGTATCAGTGTTAATCACAAAGAGTTAGCGTAATTTGTAGAAGTTTAGACCAAATCTGACACCGTATTAAATCAATCCGAGCGAAGCGAGGGTTGATTTAATGAGAGTTACCCGTTTTGATGTAGTTACCAAACAATATCAAAACACAACGAGGTAA
>WLWV01000033.1 GCA_012103395.1 Gammaproteobacteria bacterium | reverse complement strand
TTGATGGCTCAACATTCAACACCTAATCCAGAAAAACCGGCTTTGGCTTCGTTCGCTACGCTCACTTCGCCTAAGCCAAACGAACATCGCTAAAGAAATAAATTACAGACCTCAGGGTACACTACCAAGGTTGATCACCTAATTCGAGTTGAGAATATGCGCTAGTATCAATTTTTAACATGCGTTATTGCATTCAGTTGCAAACTGTTTTCAAATGCCATTCGGCGCTTCCGAGGGAGGTATCGTTTTCCCTTCATAGTCTCTTGTTCTTTGGAACTAATGCTTTTGAGAAAGTTCGATGGAAAGACACAACTATTTTCGAGAAATACCAATGCATCCTAATAGACCCATTGAAAGAGAATTCGCTAGGGTTTTATCGGGCGAATGAGGTGGTGGCTTGTCTAGCCCCTTGATTGGCTACATTAGAGTCAGAATTGAAGGCGGCGAAATTCAGGACAGCGTACTATTCTCTGAATCCGAATACTCTCATTGGTTTTAGGGCGGGTTGATATGAAAAGACATTAAAGCGTAGTCATTACGAGAAGGTGGAGACCTTACTCCTGAAATCAGAAAAGGGCAGTGTCTGTTTTGCTTTGCGGTAGGAATTTAGCTAGCCTTGTTTTTTGCGGCTCTGAATTGAAATTGAGCAATTCTAGGACTCAGAACTATGTTTAATCGGTGTTGTTCAGGGTTCCGATCATTTTATGCTGGTGTCCAGCACGATGTTTGATTAGAATTCGCGAGTTTTTCATCCCCTCTGCGCCTTATTTATGTCTACGGTTACTCGTTTTCCTCCCAGTCCCACAGGCTACCTCCATGTGGGCGGTGCTCGTACGGCTTTATTTAATTGGCTGTATGCCAGAAAGTCAGGTGGTGAGATGGTGCTTCGAATTGAAGATACCGATCTCCAACGCTCTAGCCAAGAAGCTATCGACGTTATTCTTGAAGCCATGAAGTGGCTGGGTTTGACTTGGAATCAAGGGCCTTTTTATCAAACCAAACGATTTGATCGATATGGTGAAATCATTAAGAAGCTCCTTGAGCAAGGTGACGCATACTACTGTCGGTGTAGTAAGGAGAGATTGGAGGAAGTTCGAGAAAAGCAGCGAGCTAACGGAGAGAAGCCACGTTATGACCATTATTGTCGGGATTCTAACCATGTAATGGAAGAAGGTTTGCCGGCGGTGATTCGTTTTCGAAATCCCTTAACCGGAACGGTTATCTTTGACGATGTTGTTCGGGGTAAGGTAGAAATCGACAATAGCGAAATGGATGATCTTATCATTGCTCGGACAGATGGCTCACCGACCTATAACTTAACGGTAGTGGTGGATGATATTGATATGGGAATTACTCATGTTATACGCGGTGATGACCACACAAATAACACGCCTCGGCAAATCAATATTTTTCATGCGTTAAAAGCATCGCTGCCGACATTTGCGCATGTTCCCTTGATTTTGGGTAAAGATGGACAGAGGCTGTCTAAGCGGCATGGTGCGGTGAGTGTTTTGGAATACCGGGAGATCGGTATTTTACCCGAAGCATTGCTGAATTACCTGATCCGCTTGGGTTGGTCTCACGGTGACCAAGAAATTTTTGATCAGGACGAGATGATTGAATTATTCGATATCTCTGATATCAATAAGTCAGCGGCCAGTTTTGATATGGAGAAACTACTTTGGCTAAATCAGCATTATATTAAAGCGGCGGATCAACAGAGATTGGCAAAAGTACTTGCGAAGCGCCTTAATAAACGCGGCATTGGATTGTGTGGTGGTCCGGAAGCGAATGAGGTTGTTGAGGTATTACGGGACCGGGTTCAGACGTTGGAGGAAATGGTGGATGGCGCATTGTACCTTTATCAGGATTTTGATGAGTACGACGAAAATGCAGCTAAAAAACATCTCAGACCGGTGGCTTCAGATCTATTGGCATCTTTATCTGAAAAGCTCGCCGCTATTGATGAATGGGAAGCGGATGCTATCAATCAGTCTATTGAAGACTTGATGGCAGAAAAAGATGTGAAGCTTGGGAAAATTGCGCAACCTTTGCGCGTTGCCATTTCTGGTGCATCTGCTACACCTCCCATTGATGTAACAATGAAGTTAGTGGGTAAGGAGCGAGCTTTGGAAAGGATCAGTCGCGCTTTGAAATTTATTGAGCAAAGAGTCCAAAATAATCCTTGATCAAGAAAGAATCTAGTCGTAGAATACGCGACCTCTTCGGGGCCATAGCTCAGCTGGGAGAGCGCAACACTGGCAGTGTTGAGGTCGGCGGTTCGATCCCGCCTGGCTCCACCAGATTTTCTGCCCAGACTTATTATAGTTAGAGTCTGAAGTAAGAGGTACAGTGATCAAGGCGATCACTTTTTTGTAAAATCGGTACTTAAAAGTGACATTGTCTTATTTTATGTATTGATTAACGATGGTATAATTCCATCGCTGACAGCTTATACTGTCCCCATCGTCTAGTTGGCCTAGGACACCGCCCTTTCACGGCGGCGACAGGGGTTCGAATCCCCTTGGGGACGCCATAAATTTGTGCACTGGCAAGGATGCCGGTAGTTGAAATGGCCTCCTTGAAATCCCCTTATCCCTATTTGTATTTCCACTCGTTATCTGAGAATAGTTGAATATTTTACTGTTCTTTTAATTATGCTTTGTATTTTGTGAGCCTTTATCTTTTTGTCCATTGCTTTGATCGTTTTTTGCTGTTCTTTTGAGTGATTTTTTGGGCAAATTAACTTTTCGTAATTCTATGTTGGGTTTAAACCGAGAACAATTTGCATTATCTATAGTCTTAGGTATTAACTTATTTATTGAATTCCCATGAAACGAATACTCATAGTTTTGGTGATTTTTCTCAGCCAGTTTGCTAACGCGGATAACCAAGTGATTAAAAATAACATAGATGAAAAACGCTATCGCGCATTGACGTTGGAAAATGGGCTAAAGGTATTGCTGATTTCTGATCAAAAAGCAGATGTCTCTGCGGCCGCCCTCGATGTTCATGTTGGTAGTGGTAACGATCCTGACGAATGGGATGGTCTGGCCCATTTTCTAGAACACATGCTTTTTCTTGGAAACGGAAAATACCCTGAGGCGGGTGAATATCAAGAGTTCATTAAGAGTCAGGGAGGCAGTCACAACGCCTATACCGCTCTTGCTCATACAAATTACTTTTTCACCATTCATGCCGATAAGTTGCTCCCCGCATTGGATCGTTTTTCGCGTTTCTTCATCGATCCACTCTTTGATGAAGTCTACGTGGATAGAGAAAGAGCGGTTGTTCATTCAGAGTATCAAGCGAGAATGAAAGACGAAGGGCGGCGAATTTGGGATGCGGGGAAGGTTTTGCTTAACCCCAAACATCCTGCGGCAGGATTCACGGTGGGGTCGCTAGAGACATTGCGGGATCGAGAGGGTGTTTCAGCGAGAGAGAAACTGATTGAGTTCTATAATGAGCATTATTCTGCGAGCATCATGACTTTAGTTGTTTTAGGCAAGGAACCTCTGGAGCAATTGGAACAATGGGTTGCCGAGCGATTTTCTGTGGTTGAGAACAAAAATAGTGCCATTCCTGTTTTTTCCATGCCCTATACGAACAAGGATTTGATGCCTGCACGTCTCAACATTTTGCCGGAAAAAGATCAAAATAGTCTGATATTTCAGTTCCCTGTTCCATCAACATTTCGAGAGTACCAATCCAAGCCACTGAGCTATATCGCTAACTTATTGGGGCACGAAGGTGAAGGGTCGTTACTTGCTAGACTAAAAAGCCTAGGCTGGGCGGAAGGACTCAGTGCGGGTTCCGGCTATCTGGACACGGTGAATGGGAGTTTCAGTGTTTCTGTGAAGCTCACTCAAAACGGTTTGAAACACATTGACGAAATCGGCTCTTTGTTGTTCCAGACTATTTCACTGATTGAGCATGTTGGTGTTGAAGATTGGCGATATCAGGAAGAAAGCCAGTTAGCCCAGATTGCGTTTCAATTTTCCGGTGAAGCTAGTCCAGGAAATCTGGTGCAATCATTGGCTTCCAGAATGCATCAGTATGAGACTCAGGACCTATTGAGCGGGCCTTATTTAATGACTGAGTTCAAATCAGAGCGCATCCATGACATCCTGTCTTATTTGACTCCCACTAATGTCAACATTACTGTTATTGCTAAGGAAGTTGCAACAGATTTCGATACGCGAACTGCTTATTACGATGTTGCCTATGCTTTGGAGAAGATCAGTGAGGAAAGTCTTGATATCTGGAACGAGTCAAGAACGACAACCGTCGACTATGATAATGAGTTGGCGATGCCGACAGTAAACCCCTATATTCCAGAACGATTAGAAGCGCAAACGCTGAAGTATCCGTCGATCATCCCGATGCAAATAAAAGGGCAGGATACTTTGTCACCTTGGTATCATGCAGACACTGATTTTTACCTTCCGAAAGCGTCTTTCTATTTCAGTGTCAAGTCGCCGTTTGCCAATGATAGCCCATTGAACTCAGCGAGCCTAGATGTAATGATGAGATTGCTTAATGAGCAATTGAGCACTTCAATATACCCCGCTTACCTAGCGGGGTTATCGTATTCGCTGTATCGACACTCTCATGGTTTTTCTGTGCGTATCAATGGATTTGAGGATAAACAATCAGCTTTACTGTCACAGATTTTGGGCGCCATTCAAACACCGAAATATGATTCTGAAAAGATCAATATCATTAAGTCTGATTTGACTCGACAGTGGCAAAACTCTTCTAAAGATTCTCCATCTAATCAAACTATTCGGGAGATTTATCGGTTGGTGGTGAATCCTTCATGGAGTGAGTCGGAAAAGCTATCGGCAATTGCTTCTGTTTCTGCTGATACTCTGAAATCATACTTTGAGTTGTTCTTTTCCAAAGTTAGTGTGAATGTCTTATCTCACGGTGATGTGTCTTTTGATAAAACAGTGGAGAGAAGTAATTCGCTCAATAAAATTTTCGCACAGAGCGAAATGGTGTTGGGGATGGAGCGGGCGCAACCGCGACGGTTTTCAGAGGGTACTAATTATCTTCGAACCATGGATGTTGAACATAATGATTCGGCTCTGGTGATGTACTTTCAGGGGCGAGATCGTACAACCGAAGAAAGAGCGAAGATGTCTCTGCTGGTGCAGCTAATTGAATCCCCTTTTTACCATGACTTAAGAACAACGCATCGCGTGGGTTATTTGGTGCACGCGAACTCAATGCCTATCTTGGAGTTACCGGGCCTGTTCTTTTCAGCCCAAAGCCCTGGACATTCGCCCAGTGAAATGGAAACGTTAATGAATAATTTTTTAGAGCAGTTTGAGGATCGTCTTGATGACGTCTCTGATGTTGAATATCAGCAAATCCTTGAAGGGTTAAACAATAGATTGCTCGCAAGAGATAAAAAATTGACAACGAGAAGTGGTCGGTATTGGACGGAAATAGATTTGGGTAAATATGACTTCGACACCCGAGAGAAAATTGCCGAACAAATTAGTGCTCTGAAATTAGAGGACATGAAAGCATTTTTTCGTGAAGTCATTTTGCAGAATCCCCGAAAGCTAGTGATTCAGACGCTAGGGCAAGGCTATTCAGGTGATGCTGGGCTGGTGCTTAATGAGAAATACGTTAATACCGGGAACGTTGTCGAATTCCGAGAGCGTAACTCATTGTGATTCGAAGTTGTTTTTCAGGGAGCCGGATATCGGAGTTTAAGCTCTCTTGCTTAAAATGATGACGACAACGTTTGATCGAGACGAGATGATCCAAAAGATCGCTGATCGACTTCTTGAGGAAAAAAAATCCATAGTAACCGTTGAGTCGTGTACGGGGGGTGGTATCGCCTTTTCGTTGACGGATTTTCCAGGAAGCTCAAACTGGTTTGATCGTGCTTATGTTACTTACAGTAATGAAGCGAAACAACAAATGGTTGGAGTGAATGAGCAAACTATTATTGACTTTGGGGCTGTCAGTGAATCAGTGGCAGGTGAAATGGCAATGGGCGGCTTAAAGCAAAGCCAAGTAGATTTTAGTCTTTCGGTAACGGGAGTAGCGGGACCTGGAGGAGGCTCTCCGGCTAAGCCGGTGGGAATGGTTTGCTTTGGTTGGGCTGTTAGGGATGAGAGAGGTAATGAAATATTTACCACGGAAACACGGTATTTTAAAGGGGATAGGCAATCGGTGAGAAGCCAGACCATTTTTTATTCGCTCTCTTTTTTTTTGGAGAACTTCCTTTGCTGATCATAGTTGCTGACTGACACTATCAGTCAAGACTGATGAGTGACAATGAAGAGAAATAACTTATACTAGGGATACACGCCGGGGGTTTCCTATTTGTTCAGATTAGAGACATAAGGTAGATTTTTATCATATACGTAGCTTTTGTTTAGAAGGCGGCGATGTAGGTGTGTTTTATTGATCGTTTAGCCCATGGGGGATGTTGTGATTTCGGTTTCAACGTATCTATGGATGATGAGTATATTTTGGGTGCTTTGCGATTCCCTGACAATTTTTAGTTATAGTATTCGAAGAATATGAGTCTTGATTATCTCGATTTTGAAAAACCCATCGCCGAACTGGAAGAAAAAATAGTTGAGCTTCAAAGGGCGAGCTCCAGTAGTAACTTGGATCTTGAGCGAGAAATCAACAGCCTCCGCTCGCGAAATCACGAGTCAACAAAAGCGATATTTTCAAAACTGGGCGCGTGGCAAATTACGCAACTGGCTCGACATCCCAGAAGACCCTATACATTGGACTACATTGAACGGATAGTCACAGATTTTCAGGAATTACATGGGGATCGGATGTTTGCCGATGATCCGGCTATCGTCTCTGGACTTGGAAAAATGGGGGGCAGAAACGTAGCCATTATTGGGCACCAAAAAGGCCGTGACACCAAAGAACGAACCAGAAGAAACTTTGGTATGCCAAGGCCAGAAGGATATCGTAAAGCTCAGAGAATTATGCGACTTGCTGAGCGATTTCACATGCCCGTTGTGACACTGATCGATACACCTGGGGCTTATCCCGGCGTAGATGCGGAAGAGCGTGGACAAAGTGAAGCGATCGCAACCTCGCTTGAGGTAATGGCTACGCTAAAGACCCCCATTGTTTCGGTAGTTATCGGCGAAGGAGGGTCGGGCGGAGCCCTAGCGATCGGTGTCTGCGATAAACTCATGATGTTGGAATACGCGACTTATTCCGTAATTTCTCCTGAAGGTTGCGCCTCCATTTTATGGAAAAGTGCTGCTAAAGCACCTGAAGCTGCGGAAGCCATGAAAGTAACAACTAAAGACTTATCACGTCTGGGTTTGGTGGACGAAGTAATCAAAGAGCCATTGGGAGGCGCCCATCGAGATTACGATGCTATTTCGGAAGCGGTAAAAAATGCGATTAATCAGTCGCTGGACGCATTATGCGAAGACAGCAATGAGGTGTTGATGGACAAACGCTATCAACGGCTGACTGGGTTTGGCCAATTTGAGCTCAAAAAATAAATCGGGTGAATTAGTTATTGCTCCCCAGCGTAACGCTGATTTTTCAAGTGAAAGACTAGCGGCGACGCTGTATGAAGAAATTGAGTTATCCATCGATAGTCGTTTCGCTATTGCTTATAGCGGTGGGTGTGATTCTCAGGCACTTCTCCATGCTATGTCGGTTCTCAGGCATCGGTATAGCATTGATCTAATTGCGTTGCACTTCGATCATGGCTTAAGTGAATACTCAAAGCTGTGGTGTGAACAATGTGAACAATGGTGTGCTGAGTTTAATGTACCCTTTTTATCTCATCGAGAGATGATTATAGCTAGAACGGGTGAAAGTCTTGAAGCCTTGGCGCGTAACGCTCGATATGCTTGGTTTGAACGAATCACAGACAAGAATAGAGTTGTTCTCACCGCTCATCATTTCGATGATCAAATCGAAACAATTCTGCTGAACTTAATTAAGGGTAGGAGCGTTGAATCACTAACAGGAATAGCGAAAAGTAGAACACTTTCCTATGGAAAGAGACAACTACTGGTTCGGCCCTTACTTCAAATTAGTAAAGAAAAACTCAAAAAATACAATGAAGAGAATGGTTTGAACTGGATTACAGATCCTTCAAATAAAGATGATATCTTTGATCGTAACTACCTCCGTAACCAGATCATGCCAAAGGTACAAAGCCGTTGGCCTAATGCTTCAAAAGGGGTTGGACGGATTTCCCAAAAACTGCAACGAGTTTCTTCGGTATACCAGCAACACATTAAAGTGCTGTATCAAAAAAGCATTCAGGATTCACAAAAGCGCCTCTTTTGTTTGGTTGAGCCGATTAGTATTGAAGCGTTGTCTCATTTGGGTAAATGGGATTACATTGAGGTTATTCGGCTTTGGATTCACCAGTCTGGAAATCGCTCTCCATCAGATGCGCTGCTTGAAGAGACTTACAGGCAGATTGTTGGGCATCATGCGGGCGCTGGTGGGTTTGAATACCATTCCTATGAAGTCAAGAATTTTGCAAATCGATTGCATTTAATGCACAAAGTGGGCGCTGGGTACGATGAAAGCATCTCTATTCACTTTGATTTGCGTGAAAAACAGCTTGTGAAACTAGGTATTAGACTAGGAGTGGAGCGAGAGATTGGTCATGGGCTGAACGTAGAAAAAATGTCGAACAGAGTGATCCAATTAACCTGGAGAAAAGGAGGAGAGCGTGTGGTGCTACCAGGCAGGAACTTTCGACACTCGCTAAAAAAACTCCATCAGAAATGCCAAACACCACCTTGGGAAAGAGATCGGCTGCCGTTTGTGACGGTGGATGGAGAGGCGGTGTGGGTGTCTGGAATTGGTGTGCTGGGTGACTATAGGTGTGGAGAGCAAGATGAGGGACTTTCTCTGCAATTCAAACGTCTTGACGATTGAGTAAAAGACTGATTTTTGATAAGCTATCTTCCCGTCCGGGGAGCCGATTCTTAAATGTGTAGAAGTTCAGACCAAATCTGACACCGTATTAAATCAATCCGAGCGAAGCGAGGGTTGATTTAATACGGTGTCAGATTTGGTCTGAACTTCTACACTTAAGGTTTTCCATTATGATTTGTAGTAAGCCCCCAAAATTAATCGTCGCTATTTAGTTTGAACTGAGATTAGTGCTTGAGTTTGAATTTTGGGCTAGTAAATATTGAAATCAATTGGCGATTCGCTTTTGAAATCAACCACTTGTTCTATTTTGTTTGTAGTCAAGTTCCGTGCTCAAACTAGGCTTTTAATGATCTTTTAATGAGATCCGTATAACCTGTGAGCATCATTCTAATGATGTTTTGATTGTGATTGGTCATCCATGACTAAATTAATATTTATTACCGGCGGCGTGGTTTCCTCACTGGGAAAAGGTATCGCATCGGCCTCGCTTGGTAGCATTCTTGAAGCCCGAGGGCTGAAAGTGACTATGATGAAACTCGATCCTTACATCAACGTTGATCCAGGGACCATGAGTCCTTTTCAGCATGGTGAGGTTTTCGTTACTGAGGATGGGGCGGAAACTGATTTAGATCTCGGGCATTATGAGCGCTATGTTCGCGCTATTATGAAAAAGAGTAACAATTTCACTACTGGTCAGATATATGAAAGAGTGATTCGCCAGGAACGTCGTGGCGATTACTTAGGTGGGACGGTTCAGGTTATTCCTCATATTACCAATGAAATAAAAAAGTCTATTCTAAAAGGGGCGGGATCTTCGGCGGATGTTGCGCTTGTCGAGATTGGTGGGACAGTCGGAGATATAGAGTCTTTGCCTTTTCTTGAGGCGATCCGTCAAATGCGGGTAGAGCTAGGTAAATCCAATACGCTATTCTTACATCTAACCTTGGTGCCCGAAATTCAGGTTTCCCAAGAAATAAAAACTAAGCCTACCCAGCATTCGGTAAAGGAAATGCGTTCAATTGGGATTCAGCCGGATATTCTATTGTGCCGGGTTCGTGAGCCGCTGCCTGATTCTGCTCGTAAAAAGATCGCACTGTTCACCAATGTAGAAGAAAAGGCGGTGATCTCTGGTATCGACGTGGACAACATCTATCGCATTCCACAGCTTTATGTGGAGCAAAAACTGGATCAGATTGTTACTGAACACTTGCAGATAAATGCGGGTCCGCCTGATATGTCGGAATGGGATGTGGTTCTCGAAAATAGCCTGAATCCCGTGGCTGAACTCACCATCGGAATGGTGGGGAAATATGTCAGCCTAACAGAATCCTATAAATCATTGTCAGAGGCGCTAATTCATGCAGGAATTCAAACAAGGACAAAAGTAAATATCAAATACATTGATTCGACAGAAGTTGAAGTAGACGGCACGGATGTTATCGGTCAAGTTGACGCCATTCTGATTCCTGGAGGCTTTGGAGAAAGGGGCATTGCGGGGATGATCGAAACTGCCAAGTATGCAAGGGAGAACCGGATTCCTTATTTGGGGATTTGTCTTGGTATGCAGGTCGCAACCATTGAGTTTGCAAGAAATATTGCAGGTTTATCTGGTGCGCACAGCACGGAGTTTAATAAACAGGCAGAGCACCCTGTCATCGCACTAATTACCGAATGGATTGATGATAGTGGTAACCAAGAACTGAGGAATGAATGCAGTGACATGGGGGGGTCAATGAGATTGGGGGCCCAGGATATACATTTGAAATCCGGTTCTGTTTATCACGGAATCTATCAATCAGATGTGATTCGCGAGCGCCATCGTCATCGCTATGAATTTAATAACAATTACATACAAAAATTGGAAGATTGCGGTTTGGTTTTTTCAGGTAAATCTTCTAATGGTTTGGTAGAGGTGATCGAATTACCTGATCACCCTTGGTTTGTCGCTTGTCAATTCCATCCGGAGTTCACCTCAACACCAAGAGACGGACATCCCATGTTTTCTGAATATGTTCGTGCGGGCTTAAGGTATAAAAGCTCAAAACAGACTGATTTGTAGAATAATCAGAAAAATTAAAATGACCGTTACCGCTCTAAGATTAAGGACCCAAAAGTGAAATTGATTGACCACGAAATAACACCCACTTCACCATTTTTTTTAATTGCTGGGCCTTGTGTTATTGAGTCTGAAGAACTGGCAATGTCGACAGCAGCGACATTGAAAGAGGTGACAGAAAAACTTGGCATTTACTTCATCTATAAATCGTCGTTTGATAAAGCCAATAGAACGTCATCAGGCTCGGAACGTGGACCAGGCCGGGAAAAAGGTTTGGAGATATTAGCCAGAGTTCGCGACAAAATAGGTGTTCCTGTTCTAACGGATGTGCATAGTGTTGAGGATGTTGCAGCGGCGTCTCAAGTGGTAGATGTGTTGCAGACACCAGCGTTTTTATGTCGCCAAACCGATCTCATTCAAGCAGTGGCAAATTCGGGCAAAGCAGCTAACATTAAGAAAGGCCAATTCCTCTCACCAGGGGAAATGCAATACGTCGTGGATAAAGCGAAGTCTGCGAATCCCGAGGCGCCAATTATGGTCTGCGAAAGAGGATCAAGCTTTGGATATAACAATCTTGTTGTGGATATGCGAGGTCTTGAAACCATGAAAGGCACAAATTGCCCGGTGGTTTTTGACGCAACTCATTCGGTCCAATTACCAGGTGGTGCATCAGGAAAGTCGGGTGGGCAACGTGAATTTGTCCCTGTGCTCGCGAAGGCGGCGGTTGCTGTCGGTGTTTCTGGACTGTTCATGGAAAGCCACCCTGACCCCGAAAACGCGTTTAGTGATGGCCCCAATGCATGGCCTCTGCAGAAAATGGAAAAGCTCTTGAGACAGCTACTCGCAATTGATCAGGTAGCGAAGTCCTTGCACTGCGAAGACTAAACGCTGATCATTCGTCGTAGTAAAGATAATTTCTGTAAAGCTCCTGCTTCGATTAGCTTTCCTAATCATTATTGTGAGAAATGTTGATTCATCTGAAAAGCTCATTAGGATGACCTAATGAAGCATTCTTGTTAAACTATTGCGGTACTTGATTTACCCTAATTCACGACGTAACACGTATCTTGAGCAGTGTGAATTTCAGGGTTAAACCTTAGCCAGTTTTCGGTTGCTGGTTGAGTATCTTCTTCCATCCCTCCGACACTCACCCCTTATTAGATTAATATGCCATATTCCGCAGCAAAAGTAAGAAATTGTCTAGCTAGAGAAATTCTTGATTCAAGAGGTAACCCCACCATTTCGGTTGATATCGAACTTGAGGATGGATCCTTGGGAAGTGCAGCGGTACCATCAGGCGCTTCTACGGGATCACTGGAGGCATTGGAGCTGCGCGATGGTGATCAAGGCCGATACTTTGGGAAGGGCGTTCTAAAGGCGGTTCAGAATGTGAATACTGAACTTAGGTCCGCGATCATTGGAATGGATGTTATTGATCAACAGGGTATTGACCAAAGAATGTTGGAACTTGATGGGAGTGACAATAAAAGCACTCTGGGCGCGAATGCCATATTGGGGGTTTCATTGGCCGCATCTCGTGCGGCAGCTGCAAGTTTGAAAAAGCCATTGTTTCAGCACCTTGGTGACGTGTTTGAAAACCCCAATTTCACCTTGCCTGTGCCGCAGATGAATATTATTAATGGCGGAGCTCATGCGGATAATGCCATCGATTTTCAGGAATTTATGATATTACCGTTAGGCCTACCTACTTATTCAGAAGCTTTACGTTGTGGCGTAGAAATTTTTCATTCGTTGAAGTCCGTCTTGCTTTCTAAAGGTCTTAGCACAAGTGTCGGGGACGAAGGCGGATTTGCACCAGAATGTAAGTCGAATGAGGAAGGTTTAAGCCTCATTATGCATGCCATTGAAAAAGCGGGCTACCGTGCGGGTGATCAAGTTATGATTGGGCTCGATGCTGCCAGTTCCGAGTTTTTTTCGAATGGTAAATATGAGTTGAAAGCGGAAGGCTTGGCATTAAACTCTGCTGAGTTTACAGACTATTTATCTGGTTGGGTTGATAAGTACCCGATTATCAGTATCGAAGATGGTATGGATGAACTGGATTGGGATGGTTGGAATTTGCTAACCCAGCGACTGGGGAGCAAAATTCAACTAACGGGCGATGATCTATTTGTCACCAATCCGACGATTTTGAAAAAGGGCATTGATAGTAATATTGCTAATTCAATCCTCATCAAGCTCAACCAGATCGGTACACTTAGTGAGACACTGACTGCTATTAAAATGGCACAAGACGCAAATTACTCGGCAACGATTTCTCACCGCTCAGGGGAAACTGAAGATACCACTATTGCGGATCTGTCCGTGGCAACCGCAGCGGGGCAAATCAAAACTGGTTCACTTTGTCGCTCTGAACGTGTCGCGAAGTACAACCGGCTGCTACAAATTGAGGAAGTATTGGGTGATAAGGCGCTATACGCAGGGCGGGGAGCCTTTGATTCTCTTTCCTAATCGTTAGCTAAATGTGCTGTTAACACACGTTGTCCTAATTCTGTGTGACCATAGATTGAAGCCGCTAAAATTTTTGCTGACATTGGTTTTTTGCGGGCTGCAGTACGCGCTGTGGTTTGGTGATAAAAATGTGTTTGATCTATATCGTTTGAATCAAACAGGTCATGCGTTAACAGCAGAGAACGACGCCGCTCGCAAGCGCAATGCTAATTTAAGAGAAGAAGTCATTGATCTCAAAAAAGGTGGTGAAACAGCGGAGACCTTGGCGAGATCAGAGCTGGGCTTAATCAAAGAAGGAGAAACCTTCTATCAGATCATTGAATGATTCATGCCGCTCAATTATATGAGAAAAGCTTGGGTTGGTGACTACTTTCCTAGTTGTCTGTCAGCTGGAATTTCGTAGGGTAGTGGTCTTCGGGTGAGTGTCGGGCCTTCTACGGAATTAAGCATGAGATCGCCCTGCTCGAAAATCGCCGTGGGTACCATTGCAGTTAACATCGCCTCGTTGTTTGATATGTTTATCGCGTCTACTACAACACCGGATTTTTGATCAGGTTTTGCGTGGGTAAATAGTGGGTCACCTGATGAAATAGTCGCGTTTGTACTGACATGTGCAATTAGCATTCGCTGCTTGAGTTTTCCAAGATATCGAAGACGTGCAACGATCTCTTGTCCTGGATAACATCCCTTTTTGAAGCTAACACCTTCCACTAGGTCGAGGTTAATCATCTGTGGAATGAATTCTTCTAGGGTTTCAGCATAGACCTGAGGAATGCCAGAGAGGATATCAATTAAACGCCAAGCATCATGAGAAAGAAACGACACTGAGTTTTGGTGTCGGCTTTTTTGCGCGAGAAGTAGAGAAACCGTTTGTTCATTCTGAGGTGCTATTGCTATTTTTCTCGTCAAGATCCCAGCAACATTATAAGTTAGGGTTTCGCTTGGGAGATCGACGTCTGATAATGTGTCGCCAATCAGACCAAAAGCAAAATTTTGGGTTTCTAATTCGATGTCTACCTTTGCTCGCATTTTGAACATCTTTAGTCGGTTGATGATTTGAGTACTAATGCCTTGAGGGATCAGTAACCAGAAGCCCTCTTCTTTCCTCATGATTCGGATAAGGCTCAGAGCGCGGCCCTTGGGATTGCAGTAGCCATGGAGCTGACAATCGTTGATGTTTAGCACCCCCAAGTCATTACTGAATTGGCCTTGCAAAAAGGCTTCCGACTCTGGGCCAGTTACGTTGGCTAGCGTCAATGGCCCAAGATCAATAACACTCGGGTTTGCGATATCCAAGTCGACTTTCGATTGAGTACGATAAGCATCGTAAAGAAGAGTGATGTTCTCTGGATTGAATAATCGGTCAGTGTTGTTATGGGTTACTTCAGTCATCGGAATCAGGTTTAAAATTCAAGGTTCTAGATAGGCTGATTCTCGCACAAAATAAGTCGTGAGAGATGGCTATCCATGCTGAGGAATACAGGGAGTATGCCCCATGAACTGGATTGAAAATGGAAACTGTATCAATGATAAGATCCTCATTGAGTCGTCACAGCTTATCGGGGAGATAAATGCCAAAAAATAAAGAAGTAGCTAAAAAACAAGACCCTGTGAAACAGACTGATATTCACTCCCAAGGGGAACAAGAGGTCCAGCGTGAGCAGAGAAAACCGGACCAAAATACAGTTGAAGAAGTTGGTGGTCCTTCTGGCCCTGAGCCCACTCGTTATGGTGATTGGGAAGTAGGTGGAAGGTGTAGCGATTTCTAACACCGACTGAGTACCCAGCTAGGGGTTTTTCGGTTCGGCTATCAGATGTTTTGATGATTGATCTCTTGTAACGAAAGGGGATTTTTTTTAAAATTATACTCTGTTCCCGCTATATCCTGGAGTGCTTCATTTGACCACAGCAAGACGTCCGCTTTCACCTCACTTGCAGGTTTACCGTCCTCAACTCACTTCTGTTTTATCCATTTTGCATAGAGTAACCGGTGTCATTATCGCCCTAAGTGCGATTTTGATTGGGTGGTGGCTCTGGTCCGTCGCAGGTAGTGAGGAACAGTTCTCCATTGCGCATGGTTTCTTTAATTCAGTTTTCGGAACCATATTGTTGATCATTTGGACGGGATGTACTTTTTATCATCTTTGTAACGGCGTACGGCATTTGTTCTGGGATATCGGTGTTGGCTTTGAGATTTCTCAAGCTTATCGAAGTGGAAAACTGGTTGTTGCCGCTTCGGCTATTCTAACTTTATTGGCGTGGTTGATATGAGTCTGCAACATCCTTTGGCCAGGGTAAAAGGGCTTGGTGCATCCGGTGAAGGGTCGCACCATTGGTGGTTGCAGCGAACCAGTGCATTAACACTAATTCCCCTTTCTATTTGGTTCGTGTTTTCTATACTTCAACGGATCGGTGAAGAGCAAGTTTCGATTCAAAGCTGGATCGCTGAACCGATGGTTGCGTTGTTGCTAACATTGTATTTAGTGTTTATGTTTTTTCATGGTCAGCTCGGCCTTCAAGTTGTAATTGAAGATTATGTGCATGGAAAGCGTAAAAGAATGACTTTGTTATTGGTTGTCAAAGGAGCAATGATCTTTGCGGCCTTGGCTTCTATTTTTTCAGTGCTTCGTATTGCACTTTAGAGTATCGCTTTCTGCTACAGGGTTGTCTATCGTAGAGCACTTAACCAATACTCGGTTGTAGTGAATACAATCCAGCTATGATTTGAGTATCGTTGGCTTTTGCTCTAGCGTTTTTTTGGAACAACTCGTTATAAATGAATATGATTTGTGGGGTTTGATAAGCACTGTTTTCGATTGATGTTGATCGCGAGATTCCCTAGGGTTTCTTGTCAACCCCCACGGCAAATTCCGACGCTTTTAGGTTTCTAACCTTATCTAGGTAACCGTGGTTAACTGGACTACTTTTTATGTATGACTATTCATGCATTGAACCGTTGCCCCTAAGGAATAGATTCCTTAGGGTTTTACATTTTTTTTTGGAGTAAGTTGTGTCTGAAGCCTATCCCATTATTGATCATCATTATGATGTGGTTATTGTTGGCGCGGGCGGTGCTGGTTTAAGGTCGACCTTTGGTATGGCGGTGGAGGGATTACGCACTGCATGCATTACCAAGCTATTTCCCACTAGAAGCCACACTGTCGCTGCCCAAGGGGGCATGAGCGCAGCCTTGGGTAACATGGGGGAAGATGATTGGCGTTGGCACATGTACGACACTGTAAAAGGCTCTGACTGGCTCGGTGATCAGGATGCAATCGAATACATGTGTAAGGAAGCCGCAGATGCGGTAATTGAATTGGAGCATTACGGTGTCCCCTTTTCAAGGACACCGGAAGGGAAAATTTATCAGCGTGCATTTGGCGGAATGACAACACACTATGGAGAGGGCCAAGCGCAACGAACCTGCGCTGCTGCGGATCGCACCGGACACGCTATTCTCCATACCTTGTATCAGCAGTCTCTGAAGCACAAGGCGGAGTTTTTTATCGAATACTTTGCAATGGATCTAATCATGGAAGATGGTGAGTGCAAGGGAGTAATGGCTTGGGATTTAGACAAAGGGGAGCTGCACCGCTTTTCAGCCCAGATTGTGGTGCTCGCAACGGGCGGATATGGTCGAGCTTACTTTTCAGCAACGTCGGCGCATAGCTGCACTGGAGATGGTGGTGGCATGGTTTTGCGAGCAGGCCTACCTTTGCAGGACATGGAGTTCACTCAGTTTCACCCAACCGGGATTTACGGCGCGGGCTGTTTGATTACAGAAGGTGCCCGAGGAGAAGGAGGCTACCTAACCAACTCGAAAGGAGAACGCTTTATGGAGCGTTATGCGCCAAATGCGAAAGATTTAGCTTCCAGAGATGTGGTGAGCCGCTCAATGACAATGGAAATCCAAAATGGATTGGGAGTCGGAGAAGAGCAAGACCATATCCATCTTCATCTCGAACATCTCGGACCAGAGATTCTTGCTCAGCGATTGCCGGGTATTTCTGAATCAGCAAAAATTTTCGCCGGTGTCGATGTCACAAAGGAACCCATTCCAGTGTTGCCTACCGTGCACTACAACATGGGTGGAATCCAAACCAATATTTATGGTGAAGTGGTCACGCTGAAGGAGGGGAATCCAGAGTCCATTGTTCCGGGGCTGATGGCTATTGGCGAAGCCGCTTGTGTGTCTGTTCACGGTGCTAATCGATTGGGTTCGAATTCGTTGTTGGATATCGTGGTGTTTGGCCGTGCTTCCGCACATCGAGCTCGAGAACTCATTAAGCCGGGTACTTCCCAACGACGATTGCCCGCGTCTGCAGGTGAAGAAATTCTGGAAAGGTTTGATGGGTTGCGTTATTCAAAAGGTGAAACTTCGACTGCCGATATTCGATTGGAAATGCAAAAGACAATGCAAAGCCATTGCGCTGTATTTAGAACCGGTAAAACGATGGACGAGGGTAAGGCAAAGCTGACCAAAACCTGTGAGTCTTTTGGTGATGTTAAGGTCTCTGATCGCTCAATGATTTGGAACAGCGACTTGGTTGAGACGCTGGAGCTTGATAATCTTCTACGACAAGCGAAGGTTTCGATTCATGCTGCTGAAAACCGCAAAGAGAGTCGCGGTGCTCATGCGAGAGATGACTTTCCTGACCGTGATGACGAAAACTGGATGAAACACACATTAACTTGGCAGTCTGACATCACCTCTGAGCCCCGTATCGACTATCGTCCAGTGCATGATTGGACGTTAACCGATGACGTGGAATATATTAAACCCAAGAAGCGAGTCTACTAGCGTCTTTTGATGAGTGATTTTAAATGGCTACTTTATTACCTATGATGTCAGGATACTTACCCCATGGCTGAGTTTTCATTACCCGCAAATTCTCTGGTCCAAAAGGGCAGGAAGTTCAAAGATGTTAGCAGTGGGCAACTGCGATCGGTACAGGTCTATCGTTGGGATCCAGACACAGGTGAGAATCCCAGAGTAGACACTTTTGATGTCGATATGGATGCTTGTGGACCAATGGTATTGGACGTTCTGTTGCGTATAAAAAATAGCATTGATAGTACGCTAACTTTCAGACGATCCTGCCGCGAAGGCATCTGTGGCTCGTGTTCCATGAATATTAATGGCGTCAATACGTTGGCTTGTACTACAGCTGCTGCGGAGATTAAAGGTGATATCAAGATTTACCCATTACCTCATATGTCTGTGATCAAAGATCTTGTGCCGGATATGAATAATTTTTATGCACAATATGCGTCGATAAAACCATGGTTACAAGCAGACAGTGCTGCGCCTGATAGTGAAAGACTCCAGTCTCAGGAGGATCGCGAGAAACTGGATGGTCTATACGAATGTATCTTGTGCGCCTGTTGCTCCACCAGTTGCCCTAGTTACTGGTGGAATAGTGATCGCTATCTTGGTCCAGCGGCACTTCTCCAAGCCTATCGTTGGATTGCTGATAGTCGAGATGAATCAACGGGAGAAAGGCTTGATGAGCTAGATGATGCTTTCAAACTTTATCGTTGCCATACCATTATGAATTGTACTAATGCGTGTCCTAAAGGATTGAATCCCGCGAAAGCAATTAGCGAGATAAAGCAAACAATTATTAAACGAAAGTAACACGGAAATAACCTTGTCATCTGACCGGTTTGAGGTAGATAGTAAAAAACTGCTTTGGCGATGTAGACGAGGTACACGAGAGCTGGATATTGTGCTCTCACGTTTTGTGAACGAACGATACGAGAGACTCAATGAGGACGAGCAGCGACTGTTCGAGTTATTGTTGGATGTTCAAGATCCGATGCTGAATGAATGGCTATACAACGACGTAGTGCCGGAAGACCAAGGAATGGC
This sequence comes from Gammaproteobacteria bacterium, assembly GCA_012103395.1. Classification (GTDB taxonomy): domain Bacteria; phylum Pseudomonadota; class Gammaproteobacteria; order Arenicellales; family Poriferihabitantaceae; genus WLWV01. Next base: position 155 of record WLWV01000033.1, on the reverse strand, counting down.
TAGAATTGTCAAAAGAATATTGCTTACCGATTAGTTGTAGAAGTTCAGACTTGAGCTGACAGTTACCCGTTTATCAGTAGCTGTCTGTCAGATAGAGTTTAGTTTACAAACTTTTCTTTCCAGATCGCTTTACCGTCGATGAGTGTTTCCATCGG
>WLWV01000225.1 GCA_012103395.1 Gammaproteobacteria bacterium | reverse complement strand
ATGGCTCAACATTCAATACTAAAGCCTGAAAAACCGGCTTTGGCTTCGTTCGCTACGCTCACTTCGCCTAAGCCAAACGAACATCGCTAAAGAAATAAATTACAGACCTCAGGGTACACTACCTCTTTCCATCAGCAGACTTCGTTAATATGACCATTATTTCCAAGGATAAAGTTGTTTCAATTAACTATCAAATTTATGATGGTGAACAGCTATTGGAGGATGCCTCCTCCAGTGATGGATTGCTTTACTTGCATGGTCGACGAGGTATTTTTCCAACACTGGAAAGTGCGTTGGAAGGCAAATCTGTGGGAGATCAGGTGACGGCGACGCTGACCCCGGATGAAGGATATGGTTTCCGCAAAGAAAATAGCATTGAACGGGTATCAATTAAGCATCTTGTTTCCAAGAAAAATCTAAGACCCGGTGCCATGGTCCAGCTTGAAACTCCTCAGGGGGTAAGGGATGCTGTATTGGTTAAGGTTGGAAAGTTTAATGTGGATATTGATACCAATCATCCATTCGCTGGAAAAACCCTGAGGTTTGATGTAAATGTTGTCGCTGTCAGAGATGCTTCTGCGGAAGAACTATCCCATGGTCATGCTCATGGTGCCGGTGGTCATAACCATTAGCGATTGATTTTTCACTACTTACATAATATCTAATTTAGGACTCGTGATTTAGCCCATGACTACCCCCGATCGCGGTTTCCCCGTCACCGAATTTGAAGTCAGAACAAAAGAGATGCAGAGCACAATGCGCGATCGAAAGGTTGATGCTCTAATTCTTACTACTGAGCCAAATGTTCGCTACTTTTCTGGTTTCTTTACCCAATTTTGGGAAAGCCCAACCCGCCCTTGGTTTCTGGTTATTCCCGCAAATGGTAAACCCATTGCAGTCATTCCTGAGATCGGAATCGGCGGTATGCAGCAAACTTGGATTGAGGACATTCACACTTGGCCATCTCCACAGCCGGAGGACGATGGAATTTTCTTGCTCGTGAGTGTTATCAGTAAGTTGCCAAAGAAGCATGGTCGTATTGGTATGACTTTGGGTATTGAAAGTATTATTCGCATGCCGGTTAACAATTTCGAGTTATTGAAACTGGGGCTTAATCACTTCGAATTTGTGGATCTATCTATGGAAATGCATGAACAAAGAATGGTGAAGTCTGAACTCGAAATTGCAAAAACCCGACATATCTGCGGGGTTGCCTCGGATACGTTTGAAGCCTTTGCAAGCTATTCCAGTGAAGGAATGACTGAGACGGAAATTGTGAGAAATATGAAGATAGATCTACTCAAAAGAGGGGCGGATACGGTGTCTTATGTGGTTGCTGGGTCTGGGCAAGGTGGGTATGACAGTATCATTATGGGGCCGACTAATCGACAGCTGACCCGGGGTGACTTAATGATCATCGATACAGGTTCCACTTTTGATGGCTATTTCTGTGATTTCGATCGTAACTGGGCGTTTGGCTACGCTGACGACGAAACCCGTCGTGCTTATGAAGTGGTCTACAACGCCACAGAAGCGGGTTTCAATGCGGCAAGACCGGGAGCGACAACCTCGGATCTGTGGAAAGCCATGAATGATGTTATGGTGGCGGGAGGGAGTTTGGGTAATGAGGTAGGAAGATTGGGACACGGTCTTGGGATCCAGTTGACGGAACGCCCATCAAATACTGCTACCGACGGAACAATTCTAAAGCCAGGTATGGTGATGACGCTTGAGCCCGGCATGACATTCCAACCAGGAAAACAAATGGTTCATGAAGAAAACATAGTGATAACGGAAGATGGCGCGCAATGGTTAACACGACGAGCGAGTCCAGAACTCCCCATTGTGTAACAAGTCAGCGGCTTAATCAGTCAGTGATGTAATTTGCCAATCAAATGATCTGTCATGACTGATTTAGAAGTTCCTAAGATCAGCGAATTCAGAATGCACCTTAAAATACGATTTTTTGAGAGATAAAAATAATGAACAAAGCCATTGACAATACTATAGCGAAGAGTGAAGCGACTCATTCACTGATTGAGGATCTTGAGTTTGATGGTCATCTGGAGGAAATCTCCAAGGATGGGCGGATTGGTATTGTTGCTCTTGCTACCGATTATAATCTTGAACAGGATATTCGCCGAATGCTCCCGTTGTCTGTGGAAGCCTTTACCAATCGAGTATTGAATGCGAATCCAATGACATTGGATAACCTTAAAGCAATGGCACCGGACATTGAACGAGCTGCCCGGGGAATACTTCCTGGTCACGGGGTTCATGTCATGATCTATGGTTGTACTTCTGGCACAGCAGCGATTGGCTTTGAAAACATTCAGAGACTGGTTCATAAATCCAACCCAGGTATTCCTGTGGTGACACCACTGACTGCAACTTTTGCCGCATTAGATTCGTTGGGCGCCAAACGGATTTCGATACTGACTCCCTATGATCGGGTTATTAATGAAGCGTTGATGGAAAGTGTATTGGAATCTGGGTTACAAGTGAAAAGCTTCGCTGGGCTGGGTTTCGACAGTGACATCGACGTCACAAAGGTACCACTGAAAACCATTAAGAAGATGGCGATTGACACATTTGACGACCAAGCTGATGCGTTGTTTATCTCTTGTACTGCTTTTCGGGCATCATTAGTGATTGAAGAGATTGAACAGGCAATTGGTAAACCTGTGGTCAGTAGCAACCAAGCGTTAGCTTGGCATTCTCTGAAACTGTTAGGGTATAAAGGGGATATAGCAGGATTCGGAAGCTTGTTTGCGACACTCAATTAGCCTCACCGAGGAGTTCGATTGCTCCCGATAAGCAGGGTTTGTAAACTTAATTGTGTAGTCAAAAAAGCCATCGGTTGATTCCGATGGCTTCTTAATAGAAAGCTCTGGATACTCGACGCTATTTGGTCAGAGCCTCTACCACTTTGTCGCCGAACTCGGCGGTGCTTACCAGCGTAATTCCGGAATCCGCTTCACTCAAGTCGGCAGTGGAATAGCCGTCAGCAAACACAGTTCGCATCGCGGCCCATAGATTTGCGGATTCCTCGTCCATTCCAAAACTCATTTCTAGCATCATAGCCACTGAACCAATCATCGCATAAGGATTAGCGATGTTCTTACCAGCTATATCAGGTGCGGAACCATGAGAAGGTTCGTAGTAAGCTTTCTCAGGGCCGACACAGGCCGACGGCATCAAGCCTAGGGACCCTAGAATGCCACCGGCTTGGTCACTGAGAATATCGCCGAATAGGTTCTCCATAACCATGACGTCAAACTGACTAGGATTGAGGCAAAGATAGGTCGCAGCAGCGTCTACTAGAATGTGTTCTACTTTGACTTCGGGGTAGTCTTTTCCAACTTCTCCAACGATCTCTGTCCACAAAACACTGGATTTCAATACATTGCTTTTATGGATGCTGTGGAGTTTTTTCTTTCGCTTCATGGCTGACTGAAAGGCAATCTCAACGATTCGTTTGATCTGATCTTCATCGTATTCCAGCGTTTCGCGAGCATATCGCAAGCCTTTTTCATTTACACCGGCTTCTTTTTTACCGAAATACAATCCTCCCACTAGCTCACGAATAATGAGTATGTCCAATCCGCTGCCGATGATCTCAGGTTTTAAAGGTGAAAAATGAGCTAGTTCCGTGGGTAGATATACAGGGCGAAAGTTAGCATAGGTATCGTACCTTCTTCTCATTGGCAGCAATGCGCCTCTTTCTGGCTGCTCATCAATGGGGATTTTTTTTGATTCTTCATGGCTTAAACCAATGGTTCCTTTGAGGATAGCATCAGCTTTGTCGCAGGCATCAATAGACTCTTGGGGAAAACTGCTACCAGTTTTAAACCATGCGGAAGCGCCAAATTCAACCGGCATGAGATTGAAAACGACATCGTTGCGGGACTCGATTACCTTTAGAACTTTAACCGCCTCGACCATAATTTCCGGCCCGATACCATCTCCGGCTAATAAAGCGATATTGTATTGTGTCATTTTGCTAATCTTTGATTTAGTTTGAGGTTAACGAAAGATAAAATTTGCTGATGAATAACAAGAGCCAGACGGCGGTGGCTCGTTAGCTAAGATCATGGCTGTCAGCTCATGGCGCTAAAAGACAGTTTAGGAGTGAGGGATGAACGATACTATTATCTTACCAATCCCGGTGCTTTCCTGATAGTGGATGGCCTGAGTCTGTTTTGTCTCCGAGTTTACTACTGAGGCTTTGCTTTCTGCCAGCCTTCTCGTAAAAGCCAGCAGGAAGCAAGAGTTATCGACCAATCGAAAACGACAAGCGCAAACGATCTGCCCATGAACGCGTGCTAAAAAGCCGATCTATACCAAGGACGGTTTTCGATGCACTATTTCTTCTAGCGCCGATTCCCATTGGGGGGAATCAGCGGAGAATTATTGTGACAGACTAACCATATGTTCCACAGCTAAACCGACCTCCTCATCAGTTAGTGTGGGGTTGCCACCTCTAGCTGGCATGACCCCTTCGCCTTGGAAGCCATTGATCGCATTTGCTATTAACGTTTCTAACCCTTTAGCGATACGGGGAGTCCAGTTCTCGATGTCGCCAACCATTGGTGCTCCAGCCACACCGCTTGCATGGCATGCCATGCAAGCGGTATTGTAAACAGTGACGCCATCCCTAGGCTCTGCAGCCACGGTTTCGACTTCGGCTGAAGCAACATTCAGTGTGCCGATGGGTGCCGTTCTTTTCTGCAGTGCTTCTTCAGTATTATGGTCGGCGATAACCGTGAGTGAAAAGGAGAACGCCAATGCAGCGCTGATAAGTTTAATCATTAATTTGTTCATTAATTTACTATCGAAATAAATATGGTGATAACAATGCTTGCTCATTCAATTATTTGCGATGTTTTTCACAAAATATGTGCTTACCAATTCAGAACCCTCTGCATAATTCTGAGCTCTAAGTGATCGATCAAGAACAGTGCAGGGGTTCCTTAAGTTCTAGCGGTAAGTGAAAATGCGCGCGGCGAAACTCGCGCGCGATTATACCTGATTGCGATAACGAATGAACTGTCACAGCTATCGAAAGTTAGGGTGTCGAAAGCCAGACTAAAGCGTGCCTCATTGTGTATCACCCTACTTGGAATTATCTGTATTAGCCTAAATGTAAATTTGGTTGGTTCGAAAGGTGGACTTTTATCGCTATTTATGGTCTCCGTTTGGTACTAGTCAAAACAAATGTAACAGGCTAGTATGTCGTCGTTGATAGGTTGACGTAATCTTACGGAAACAGTGATCACGATTAGCAGACATAAAATTGATGCATGGTTTGCAGTTTGTTTATGTGGGCCGCATCTCATTGGTCGTCTGCTAAAGGGGCCTTCTGGAAGCTTCTGGTGGATCTCCTAAATGTGATTGATTGTGCAACCCTACGTCTGTAACTTCGGTTTAGTTTGAGTCATTATTGTCGTTCCACACGATATATCGCTTGTCGGCATTGCTCCATTCATCGTCAATCTCAACGAGAATGGCACTGACAAG
>WLWV01000224.1 GCA_012103395.1 Gammaproteobacteria bacterium | reverse complement strand
TTGTCAGTGCCATCCTCGTCGAGATTGACGATGAATGGAGCAATGCCGACAAGCGATATATCGTGTGGAACGACGATAATGACTCAACCTAAATCAAAGTTACAGACGTAGGGTTGCACAATCCAAACGCCCTACCCCTGACTCTCCGCACTTAAAAGACATACTCGCCGAATTTCCAGACCACGGCCGAGCGCTCAAATTATTTAATCTTTTAGAAACAACCAGACTCAATGCCTGTATTGAACGCGAGCTTCCAGGCCTTGCCAGAGAGATGTATCACCTTGACACCCCGACTCCGCCCCAGGATGCAACATGGCAATACGTCGTAGAACGACTGCAACTACCAGAAGCCCGTGTGGTAGACACCTTAAACGCCACTACGCAATTGTATCCTCTACAAATGCCATGGCCTGATTCCATGATCTATCAAGGTGGTTTTGATCTCGATGCTGCAATTTTGACCATCGAAAACCGTATCCAACTAGAAAAAAATGATCTCCAAACAGGGTTGGAGGACGTACTCCAGCAGCATTTACAAAACCCAGATGGTGAGTTAGACCTTGATGAAGGTGAATTATCATTCAGCGTGGATGAGGCAGACGATGGAGAAATGCAAGTCACACTTGATGGCGAACCACTGACCACACCATCAGACCTTTCAAACTTGCTGTCCTCCATGTTACAGGATATTGATGAACTGCCAGAGGATTGGTTATCGACATCAAACGACGGAAGCAGTAGCCCTGATGAAAACACAAACCGTTCAAACGACCAAAAGCGGACCCAAAACTCCAAAGATGGCGCTATTCTCTATAACGAGTGGGATTTTCGCCGAAAAACCTACCGCAAGAACTGGTGTGTTTTACGTGAGCTTGCGACCCACCCTATCCATGATGATTTTCCAGAGAAAACGTTACAAAAATACCCACACTTAGTTGCCGAAATAAGACGGCATTTTGAAGCACTGAGAGGTGAAGACAAAATTCTAAAGGCGCAGTCAGCCGGTGATAACATTGATATCGATGCATTGATCACAGCTTATGCCGATATGCACATCGGTGTCGAGATGACCGATCGATTGTTCACCCAACTGAATAAGATGGATCGAGATCTAGCAGTCATCTTCATGATCGATGTTAGTGGCTCCACCAAGGGCTGGATTAATGACGCCGAGCGCGAAAGCCTCATCTTGCTTTGCCAGGCCCTAGAAATTCTTGGAGATCAGTATGCCATCTATGGATTCTCAGGAATGACGCGAAACCGATGTGAGGTCTATAAAGTCAAAACTTTTGACCAACCCTATGACCGAGATGTTAGAGCGAGAATAAGTGGCTTAAGGCCTCAGGACTATACCCGCATGGGTGTCACGATTCGACATTTAACACAAATATTGAACAGCGTAGATGCACATACTCGAATCTTGATCACCCTTTCTGATGGAAAGCCCGATGATTATGACGGATACCGAGGAGAGTATGGGATTGAAGATACTCGCCAAGCATTGCTGGAAGCAAGGAACACAGGGATCCACCCCTTTTGCATTACCATAGACACTGAAGCTAGCGATTACCTACCCCACATGTACGGGCCGGCCAGCTACGTTGTTGTTGATGAAGTTAACAAATTGCCTTTGAAGGTCGCAGATATCTACCGTAAACTGACAACCTGATTCTCTTGGTTTGCTATCACAAGATTATTACATCAAACACACTCCCATTTTCACACCAGCACCAAGAGCAAATGCCACTTCGAGAGAGGCACGATTCACCACGCCGATAATCGATAAGCTGACGGCTTTTTTTGTGGGAACTTTCAATTCACTACATTTCCTTTAAAATGACCATAGTACCGATTCATCACAGTGACTGGAATTTCGTTAATTGAACACACTGCCTATCCTCTATTCTTTTCGTCGATGTCCCTATGCGATACGGGCAAGAATGGCATTACATATAAGTGAAGCTGAGTTCGAGTATCGAGAAATCACACTCCGCAACAAACCTCCAACCATGATCGCTGCTTCTCCCAAAGCCACCGTACCGGTGTTGGTATTGGGTGACGGCACGGTATTAGATGAAAGCCTCGACATTCTTTTCTGGGCACTAGAAAAAAACGACCCTCATAACTGGTTAGGCAATGATCGTGGATACGTAAAACCTGCCATGGAAATTATCGAAAAAAATGATGGACCATTTAAGCACCACCTCGATCGATACAAATACGCAGATCGCCATCCAGAACTCTCTCAACAAGGTCACCGGGATAATTGTCTATTTTTTCTCACGATGTTAGAGGCACGATTACAAAAACACCCATACCTATTAGCAAACCAGATCACCGTGGCCGACATCGCTATCCTGTCGTTTATTCGTCAATTCGCTTTTGTGGATAAAGTTTGGTTTGATTCTGCACAATACCCCCATCTTCAGCAATGGTTAGAAACCCTTCTTAGTATGAGATTGTTTCAATTTACCATGGAGAAAAGATCGCTTTGGGAATTCTGACGTGCATTTCAACGGCTGCCAGTCAAGAGACATTAATTGGAGAAACCTATGTTAACTGATGATGAAATTGCAAGACAGTCACTTCATGCAACCCGTTTTACAACCTATTGGTTAGATAGTCTTCCGAACGCGCACATAGACCCCCCTTTGGAACGGGACATTCATTGTGACCTGCTGATCGTGGGTGGTGGGTTTTGCGGATTATGGGGTGCCATTCAAGCGAAGGAACAAGTACCACAAAGAGATGTCGTGCTCATTGAAGCATTCGGCATCGCCAATGGCGCCAGTGGACGTCCAGCAGCGATTATGTCGACATCAGTCATGCACGGTATCGATAATACCGAACGTATGTTCCCCGAGGAAGTGAAAGAGTTAGAACGCTTAGGAAAAGAAAACATGGATGAATTTAGAGCTGCGGTAGAACGCTATCAGCTCGATTGCGATATTGAATGGAACGGAGAGATGACAGTTTCCATCGGAGACCAAGGGCTTGAGGCAATTGATGAAGGGGTAGCGCTCTATCTGAAGTATGGACATGACGCCAAAAAATTGAACAAATCAGAGGTACAGTCTGAAATTAACTCCCCTATTTTCCACGCCGGGGTGTGGTCAAAAAAAAGGAGCGGCACCGTTCATCCGGGAAAGCTGGTTCGAGAGTTAAAACGTGTGGCGATGGAACTCGGCGTTCGCGTCTTTGAGTACACACCTCACGTAGCCAACAAAAGGCAAGGGAACCAGATCATTGTCTCAACACCCCACGGTCAGATCAGCGCGAGTAAAGTCATGCTCGCCACCAATGCTTGGGCGGCTGGACACAAACGAATACGCACCCGAGTCAGCGCCATTCGAGATCGCATAGTCGTAACCGAACCCCTAACCGACGAACAAATGGCAAGCGTGGGATGGCGGCATCGTCAGGGTATCTACGACACACGTACCCAACTCAACTACCTTCGTCTTACCAAGGACAACCGTATTTTGTTTGGCGGTAGATTGGGATACTTCTACGGAAACAACACTGACCCAACATTAGATAAAACGCCAGAACCCTATATTCGACTAATCAACGCTTTTTACCAAACCTTCCCTCAACTAAAAAGCGAAATCCGGTTCTCCCACGCATGGAGCGGCCCCATCGCCTTGACCACCAGAATGGCAGTACACTATCAGCGATATCACCAAGGCAACATGGTTTTCGCCGGTGGATACTCTGGCTTCGGCGTCACTGCGTCACGGTTTGGCGCCAGAGTGGCCCTCGCCATACTCTATAATCAGGATATTCCAGAAACAAAAATGGCATTCGCGAACACTCAGCCAAACTATATTCCACCTGAGCCTTTTCGCTGGATCGGTGCCAAGATAACGATGTACGCATTGGATACCGTTGATGAAAAAGGAGGCTGGCGAAAACTTTGGGTAAAGATGGTTGAAAAAATGGGATTTCCCATCACTCTGTGAAGTACTCTTTGAAAATACCGAAATACGAACAAAACTCAGACAGAACATTCCGCTCTCATTATTTGAAATTAGACATAAAGGAGGGCCCTAGCCGCCGATTTTCAATCAAAAAACTCCCTACGACTTCATACTTCACCGGAGATCAATATTGATTTTACGGCCCTGTATTTCGGTCTGCCGGATGGTTGACACCATCATAAGTTGGGATATCCTCAATCGTTAACGGATTAATGCCCTCAAGACAGGCCACATTAAAGCCATATTGCTCTGGGTTAGATCGGCGTTGGTGATGGGTATAAATACCGCAATTACCACAAAAATAGTGTTTTGCGGTTTTGGTATTAAATTGATAAAGCTTAAGTACATCTCTTCCTTTGAGAATATGAATACCCGATAAAGGAACAGATGCCGCAACGGCGCCTCTTCTACGGCACATTGAACAGTCGCAACGACGAACGTTAATCAGTCCGTCTGGCAAATCAAGTTCAATTTCCACCGATCCACAGTGGCAACTCGCCTTATGTATTGCCAGTACTGTGATCCCATCAACATCCCTTAAATTTATTGCCATACTTGATTCCTCTTTTCTACATAAGTCCACTCTTGGGCAACTTACTTAAATCAACTTTGTTCTCACACATGTTAAATCCTAGCATCTCAGAACTGATGCATTTATCTTTGATGCTATCCATATAGATTGGATTCTTCGTCAAGAGGCCGCCTAATTTCGCTCACCCCCTATCATTAAGACAAACGCCGCCCCTGTTCAAAGCCGATTCGGATGACTAAATCGAATGTGCTTCATTGTGACATCGTCATGGCTAGCGTCGTTGTCAAGCAGAATCCAGTGGAGTTGACTTTCCTGCACCCTCGGACTTTGATTAGAGTTAAGAGGCCAAATTGTCAGACCCTCCATTTCCTCCGAGGCGAGAATCGACTTGGTAAGCCCACCTGTTGAAATATATCGAACAAACTGACCTTTCTTACCCTGAATCCGAAACACCAATATCCCAGGTTTAATCATTCGATCACGAGTAGTTGAAAAACCACTGTTACCCGTAGACCACTCATTTGTCGAGAGATAAAGCCACCCGTTATCAGAGAACACACCCCCTTGAATGCCCCGAACATAATAATCCAATTGGATTTGATGAAGCGGAGTCAAATGCGCATCCTGTTCGAAGAATCGAGAATAAACATTAATCCGACTTGTTCTAAACTTCGAACTATACATAAATCCATTATGAGGATGAATTCCAATCCAAGGTGCTTTGGTGGATTGGTACTCATTCCTGAAAAAACCTCGTTTTCTTTCCCTTAACTGGGTGTCATAAACATAAATTCGATTTGTTACGCCGCTACGACATTTTTCAAGGGGGAGAAACAACAAACCACGATAATGGGTAAAGTCACCAAAGTGGTGACAATTGTCAGGATGAGATTGTCGAATTTCCACGTTCTCACCGGACAAGTCACTACCCAATCGATATTTGGTAGTGTACCCTGAGGTCTGTAATTTAGCTTTCTATTGCAGCTTCGCTATTGGCTTTGGCGGAGTGAACGTAGAGAGCGAAGCCAAAGCCGGTTTTTCAGGCTTTAGTATTGAATGTTG